>NZ_JBVJHR010000020.1:0-207198 GCF_055586705.1 Sphaerisporangium sp. NPDC049457
CACCCGGAACGCGATGGCGCCGGCAGGGTGACCCGCACCTCCTGGCGGAAACCCGAGGCGGGGGGGGGGGGGGTCCCCTCCCCCCCCCCCCCCCCCCCCCCCCCCCCCCCCCCCCCCGCCCCCCTCCCCCCCCCCCCCCCCCCCCCCCCCCCCCCACCGCGTGGGATCAGCCCAGCTGGGCCTGCGTGTAGTAACCGCTGTCGACGACGATCTTCTGGTAGTTGGTCTTGTCGACGATCACCGGGTCGAGCAGGTAGGAGGGGACGACCTTGTTGCCGTTGTCGTAGTCCTTGGTGTTGTTCACCTCGGGCTTGCCGCCCTTGAGCACGGCGTCGGCCATCTTGACGGTGACCTCCGCGAGCTGGCGGGTGTCCTTGTAGATCGTGGAGTACTGCTCACCGGCGATGATGGACTTCACCGAGGCCAGCTCGGCGTCCTGGCCGGTCACGATCGGGTACGGCTGGCCGGAGGTGCCGTAGCCGTTGCTCTTCAGCGCCGACAGGATGCCGATCGACAGGCCGTCGTAGGGCGACAGCACGCCGTCGACCTTCTTGCCGCCGCTGTAGGTCTTGGTGAGCAGGTCCTCCATGCGCTTCTGCGCGGTCGCCGGGTCCCAGCGCAGGATGGCGACGGTCTTGAAGTCGGTCTGGCCGCTCTGGACCTTGATGGTGCCCTTGTCGATGTAGGGCTGCAGGACGGACATGGCGCCGTTGAAGAAGAACGTGGCGTTGTTGTCGTCCGGCGAGCCGGCGAACAGCTCGACGTTGAACGGGCCCTTGGCGTCGCCGTCGGCGCCCTCGGCGGTCTTGAGCTTCAGGCCGACCAGCAGCGAGGTGGCCTGCTGCACGCCGACCTTGAAGTTGTCGAAGGTGGCGTAGTAGTCGACGTTCGGGCTGTTGCGGATCAGCCGGTCGTAGGCGATGACCGGGATCTTCTTGTCGGCCGCCTCCTGGAGCTGGGTGGTGATGGCCGTGCCGTCGATCGAGGCGACGATCAGGAGCTTGGCGCCCTTGGTGATCTGGTTCTCGATCTGGTTGACCTGCGTGGGGATGTCGTTCTCCGCGTACTGCAGGTCGACCTTGTAGCCGAGCTTCTCCAGGCTCGCCTTGACGTTGTCGCCGTCGTGGATCCAGCGCTCGGAGGACTTGGTCGGCATGGTGACGCCCACCAGCGCGCCGGCGTTGCCCGCGGCGCCGGAGGATGACGCCTGGGCATCGACGGTCTTCTGGCTGGAGCCGCACGCGGTCAGCGCCGCGGCCAGCGCGAAGGTGGATGCCACCGTCGCCATTCTTGCGAATCTCATCGTTGTACTCCTTGCGAGTGGGGGTCCCGATGCGAGCGGGTGGAATCCTTGCCGGGCCCCGCGCCGGGGCCCGGTGCGAGTCTCGGGCTGAACAGCCGTGACGGCCCGCCGACGACCTTCCCTCCTCGCGCCCGCTTCGCGCGGGAGGACGGGAGCGGCGGGGCGGGCGCGGCCGGCGCCTGGGGAGCGTCCGACCGGGGCTGGACGACCCGGAGCGCGCACATGCCGGCGCTACCGGTCCGCTCGCGCGGGCGCGAGCGGGCGGCCCCGGCGGAGGACCGGGGCTGCGGTATGGCCGGCTGGCATGTGCGGTGACCTCCCGGATCACGATCAGGGCGGGCTGGTGGCACACGCCTGATCGGCTAGTGTTATCGCTAACAATTAGGCTGTCAATAGATGCCGATAACGTCGCTGTAACAAGAGTGAAACCCTTGTGACCAGCACGTTTCGGCTGCAGGTCCAGATCGGGGGCCCGGACTTCGGCGAAGGCCCGTCCCCGCGGTGCGGCCCGGGCGGGCGGCATGCCCGCGCGAGTCTACGTCGCTCCTGGCGGGGGCGACGCCACCCGGCCGCGGGCGGGGACGCGCGCCGGCGGGCCGGCTGTGCGCGCACGCGCCCGGGACGGCGCTCCGAGGCGTCGGACCGGGGCCCGCCACCCCCGAATGACCCGGGCGGGCGAAGCGCGCATCAGTAAACGCCCTGGCAGCCAGGACGTCAACATGATGTTAAGCGCCCGTTTCGGCGTAACCGGACCGTGACCTGAATCGTCTTGACGGATCCCGTTGTTAGCGTTCACAGTCGAGCCGAGGTGTGCAGGCGTGCCGGTACTCCCGCGCCCGGAGGACCGGCGTGCCCGTCCCGCCGCCTTAGGTCCGGCTCGGCGAGCTGGGCCTTCGACATCTACCTGAGAGTGAATGTGAGCGATAACAACAGTCGCTATGTGGTCGGCGTCGACTTCGGCACGCTATCGGGCCGCGCCGTCGTGGTGCGGGTGGACGACGGCGCCGAGCTCGGCGCGGCGGTCCACGAGTACGCAGATCGGGTCATCGAGGAGGCTCTGCCCGGCAGTGGCGTCCGCCTCGGCCCCGACTGGGCGCTGCAGTCCCCGAGAGACTGGCTGGAAGTGCTGCGCGTCGCGGTCCCGAAGGCCCTCGCCGTCGCGGGGGTGCCCGCCTCCCGCGTGATCGGCATCGGCACCGACTTCACCGCCTGCACCGTGCTCCCGGCCACCGCCGACGGAACGCCGCTGTCCGAACTGCTTCCCGACCGGCCGCACGCGTGGCCCAAACTGTGGAAGCACCACGCGGCCCAGCCCCACGCCGACCGCATCAACGCCCTGGCCGCCGAGCGCGGCGAGACCTGGCTGCCCCGCTACGGCGGCAAGATCTCCTCCGAGTGGCAGTTCGCCAAGGGCCTGCAGGTCCTGGAGGAGGACCCGGAGGTGTACGACCTGGCCGAGCGCTGGATCGAGGCCGCCGACTGGATCATCTGGCAGCTCACCGGCGTCGAGACCCGCAACACCTGCACCGCCGGCTACAAGGGCGTCTACCAGGACGGCGCTTATCCCTCCGCCGACTTCCTGTCCGCCCTGAACCCGCGGTTCGCCGGCTTCACCGCCAAGCTCGGCGGCGAGCCGTCCCCGCTCGGCGGCCTCGCGGGCCGGCTGACGGCCGAGGCCGCGGAGCTGACCAAGCTGCCCGAGGGCATCGCCGTCGCGGTGGGCAACGTCGACGCCCACGTCACCGCGGCCGCCGCCGACGCCGTCCGGCCGGGCCAGATGGTCGCCATCATGGGCACCTCCACCTGCCATGTCATGCCCTCCGACCAGCTCGCCGAGGTGCCCGGCATGTGCGGCGTCGTCCGCGACGGCATCGTCCCGGGCCTGTGGGGGTACGAGGCCGGGCAGTCGGGCGTCGGGGACATCTTCGCCTGGTTCGTCGAGACCTCGGTGCCGGCCTCCTACAGCGAGCGGGCCGCCGAGCTCGGCGTCAGCGTCCACGAGTACCTGACCTCCCTGGCGGCCGAGCAGAAGGTCGGCGCGCACGGCCTGGTCGCGCTCGACTGGCACAACGGCAACCGCTCGGTGCTGGTGGACCACAACCTGTCGGCGGTGATCGCCGGGCAGACGCTCGCCACCCGTCCCGAGGACGTCTATCGCGCGCTCATCGAGGCGACCGCCTTCGGCGCCCGCGTCATCGTGGAAACTTTCGAGAAGTCGGGCGTTCCCGTGGAGGAGTTCGTCGTCGCCGGCGGACTGCTGAAGAATCCCTTCCTGATGCAGATCTACGCCGACGTCCTGCGCCGCCCGCTGTCGGTCATCGGCTCCGACCAGGGGCCGGCCCTCGGATCGGCCATCCACGCGGCCGTCGCCGCGGGCGCCTACGGCGACATCACCGAGGCCGCCGCGGCGATGGGCAAGCGCACCCAGGCCGCCTACGTACCTGACACCGCGAGCGCCGACGCCTACGATCGGCTCTACGCCGAGTACCGCCTGCTGCACGACCACTTCGCCGACGGCGGGCTGTTGCACCGCCTGCGCGCGATCAGGAACGAGGCCACGGCATGATGCTGCCGGAACTGCGCGAGACGGTCAGCCGGCTGCACGCCGAGCTGGTGCGGTACAACCTCGTCGCCTGGACCGCCGGAAACGTTTCGGGGCGCGCCCCCGGCGGCGAGCTGTTCGTGATCAAGCCCAGCGGCGTGTCCTACGACGAGCTGACCCCCGAGGCGATGGTCGTGTGCGACCTCGACGGCAACCTGGTGGAGGGCGACTACGCCCCCTCCAGCGACACCGCCGCGCACGCCTACACCTACCGCAACATGCCCGAGGTGAACGGCGTGGTGCACACCCACTCCACCTACGCCTCCGCCTGGGCCGCGCGCGGCGAGCCGATCCCGTGCGTGCTCACCGCGATGGCCGACGAGTTCGGCGGCGAGATCCCCGTTGGGCCGTTCGCCCTCATCGGCAACGACGACATCGGCAAGGGCATCGTCGCCACGCTGTCGGGGCACCGCTCCCCCGCGGTGCTCATGCAGAACCACGGCGTCTTCACCATCGGCGACTCGGCGAAGGCGGCGGTGAAGGCCGCCGTCATGTGCGAGGACGTCGCCCGCACCGTGCACATCTCACGGCAGCTCGGCGAGCCGCTGCCGATCCCCCAAGCCGACATCGACCACCTGTACGACCGCTACCAGAACGTTTACGGGCAGAGGAGTCCCCTGTGAAACTGTGGTTCCTGACCGGCAGCCAAGGCCTGTACGGCGAAGAGACGCTGGCGCAGGTGGCCGGGCAGTCCCAGGAGATCGCCGGCGCCCTGGACCGCGCCCTGCCCTTCGAGGTGGTCTGGCAGCCGGTGCTCACCGACGCCGCCGCCATCCGCAAGGTCTGCCTGGCGGCGAGCGCGGACGACGAGTGCATCGGCGTCATCGCCTGGATGCACACCTTCTCCCCCGCCAAGATGTGGATCGCGGGGCTGGACGCCCTGCGCAAGCCGCTGCTGCACCTGCACACGCAGGCCAACGTCGCGCTGCCGTGGAGCTCCATCGACATGGACTTCATGAACCTCAACCAGGCCGCGCACGGCGACCGCGAGTTCGGCTACATCCAGTCGCGGCTCGGCGTGGCGCGCAAGACCGTCGCCGGGCACGTCAGCGACCCGGCGGTCGTCGCGCGCGTCGCCTCCTGGGCGCGGGCCGCGGCCGGGCGCGCCGAGGTCGGCTCGCTCAAGCTGGCCAGGTTCGGCGACAACATGCGCGACGTCGCGGTCACCGAGGGCGACAAGGTCGAGGCGCAGCTGCGGTTCGGCGTGTCAGTGAACACCTACGGCGTCAACGAGCTGGTCGAGGCGGTGGACGCGACCGCCGACTCCGACGTCGCGACGCTGGTCAAGGAGTACGAGGACCTCTACAACCTGGCCCCCGAGCTGCGGGCGGACGGTGAGCGGCACGACTCGCTGCGCTACGCGGCGCGCATCGAGCTCGGCCTGCGCGGCTTCCTTGAGGCCGGCGGCTTCAAGGCGTTCACCACCAACTTCGAGGACCTCGGCGGCCTGCGCCAGCTCCCCGGGCTGGCCGTGCAGCGGCTGATGGCCGACGGCTACGGGTTCGGCGGCGAGGGCGACTGGAAGACCTCGGTGCTGCTGCGCACGCTGAAGGTGATGTCGGAGGGCCTTCAGGGCGGCACGTCCTTCATGGAGGACTACACCTACCACCTGACGCCCGGCGAGGAGGCCATCCTCGGCGCGCACATGCTGGAGGTCTGCCCGACCATCGCCTCGGGCACGCCCTCGTGCGAGATCCACCCGCTGGGCATCGGCGGGCGCGAGGACCCGGTGCGGCTGGTGTTCGACGCCCAGCCTGGGCCGGCGGTCGTGGTCGGCCTGGCCGACATGGGCGAGCGGTTCCGGCTGGTGGCCAACGAGATCGACGTGATCGCGCCCGCCGAGCCGCTCCCCCGGCTGCCGGTGGCGCGGGCGGTCTGGAAGCCGCGTCCGGACCTGCGCACCTCGGCGGAGTCGTGGCTGACGGCGGGCGCCCCGCACCACACGGTGCTGTCGGCGGCCGTCGGCGCCGAGGAGCTGACCGACTTCTCCGACATGCTCGGGGTCGAGCTGCTGGTCATCGACGCCGACACCACCCCTCGCGAGTTCGCCAAGGAGCTGCGCTGGAACCAGGCGTACTACCGCCTGGCCCAGGGTTTCTGACGCCGCGAACTCCGCCGGCGGCGCCCCTTGTCCCCTCTCGCCGAGGGGGCGGGGCGGCGCCGCCGTGCCCGCGGACGCCCGGCGCGCCCCACCCCGACCGGTCGCCCGCGCGGACGTGCGCCCACGTGCCGGTCAGGCTGGGGTCTCAATTGGAGAACGCCCTTTACAAAGGCGTTGTGAACGTTAACAATTGACCCACCCCAGCGTGGGCCGAAGGTCCGCGAGAAAGGAGGCGGGGTCAGAGTCATGGCTCGAACCGTCCATCGCTCCCCCGTCATGGCGGATGTGGCGAGAGTCGCCGGCGTGTCGCATCAGACCGTCTCCCGGGTGCTCAACGATCATCCTAATGTGCGTCAGGAGACGCGTGAAAGGGTGCTCGCCGCCATCGAGGGCCTCGGCTACCGCCGCAACTCCACCGCCCGGGCCCTTGTGACCCGGCAGACCAACACCCTCGGCGTGGTCGCGTTCGACACGACGCTGTACGGCCCGGCCAGCACGCTGTACGGCCTTGAGCGGGCCGCCCGCGAGGCCGGCTACTTCGTGAGCATCGTCAGCCTGCGCGAGCTGACCCGCGAGGACCTCGCCGAGGCGCTCGACCACCTCGCCCGCCAGCAGGTGGACGGGCTCGTGGTCATCGTCCCGCAGAGAACGATCGCGGTCGCGCTGTCGGAGATGCCGCAGCCGGTCCCGGTGGTGACGGTCGAGGGGGACGCCGGCGTCGGCCTTCCGGTGGTGAACGTCGACCAGCGCAAGGGCGGCGTGCTGGTCACCGAGCACCTGCTGCGGCTCGGCCACCGCACGGTCTGGCACGTCTCCGGGCCGCCGGACTGGCTTGAGTCCCAGGCCCGCACCCAGGGCTGGCGCGAGACGCTGCGGGCGGCGGGGGCCCCCATCCCCGAGCCGCTGTCGGGCGACTGGAGCCCGCGCTCGGGCTACCGCTGCGGCCAGCTGCTGGCCGGGATGCCCGACCTGACGGCCGTGTTCGTGGCCAACGACCAGATGGCCCTCGGGGTCATGCGGGCGCTGGACGAGGCGCGCATCCGCGTCCCCGATGACGTCAGCGTCGTCGGCTTCGACGATGTGCCCGAGTCGGAGTTCTTCACCCCGCCCCTCACCACCGTGGCCCAGGACTTCTCCGAGGTGGGCCGCAAGGCGATCGAGCTGCTGCTCGACGCCCTGGCCGCCGAAGAGGACGCCCGCCCCGCGGCGCAGCCCGCGGCCGACGGCTTCCCCGGCGCCGCGGGGGGAGCGCCCGTTCCGCCCGCGCGCATCGTCGTCCAGCCCCACCTGGTCGTCCGCCGCAGCTCAGGCCCGCCCAGACGCTCCTGAGCCGGCGCGGCGGCGGCGGGGCCGCGGGAGCGCGTGAACCCCCGCGGCCCGGCCCAGCAGGTCGTGAGCCGCCGAAGACGGCCGCCTCCCCGCGTACAGCCGCCTCCCCGCGTACGGCCGCCTTTCGCGGGCGGCGGCCTTTCGCGGGCGGCGGCCTTTCGCGGGCGGCGGCCTTCGCGGACGGCCCCGCCTGCCACCGGACGCCCTGGGGAGCGGGCGGGGTGTCAGCCCTTGACGCAGATGATCTGGCGCAGGTGGGCGACGACCTCGACCAGGTCGGTCTGGGCGGCCATGACCGACTCAAGGTCCTTGTAGGCGCCCGGGATCTCGTCCAGCACTCCGGCGTCCTTGCGGCACTCGACCCCGCTGGTCTGCGCCGCAAGGTCGCCGAGCGTGAACGTGCGCTTGGCCTTGTTCCTGCTCATCCTGCGCCCCGCCCCGTGCGAGGCCGAGTTGAACGCCTTGGCGTTGCCCAGGCCCCTGACGATGTAGGTGCCCGTCGCCATCGACCCGGGGATGATGCCGAGCTCCCCCGTGCCGGCCCTGATGGCGCCCTTGCGGGTGACCAGCAGGTCCGTGCCGTCGTAGGTCTCCTCCGCCACGTAGTTGTGGTGGCAGGAGATCGGCCGGTCGAAGGTGATGCCGGCGAAGTGCTTGCGCAGCACGCCGCAGACCAGCGCCATCATGATCGCCCGGTTGCGGCGGGCGTAGTCCTGCGCCCAGAACAGGTCGCGCCGGTAGGCCTCCATCTTCACCGTCCCGGCCACGAACACCGCCAGGTCGGGGTCGGGCAGGTCCTGGTTGTGCGGCAGCTTGCGCGCCTGCTCGATGTGGTACTCGGCCAGCTCCTTGCCGATGTTGCGGGACCCGGAGTGCAGCACCACCCACACCACGCCCTCGTCGTCGGAGCACACCTCCAGGAAGTGGTTGCCGCCGCCCAGGGTGCCCATCTGGACCTCGGCCCGCTGCCGCTTGGGCCGCACCGCCGGCGCCAGCGTCTCGAACCCCCGCCAGAAGGCGTCCCAGTCGGCCGTCGGGAGGCCGTGCAGCTTGGCGGGCTCCACCGGGCGCTTGTGCGCGTGGAAGCCCACCGGGATGGCCTGCTCGAGCCGCGACCGCAGGTACGGCAGGTTGTCGGGGAGATCCTCGGCCTTGAGCGAAGTGCGCACCGCGCTCATCCCGCACCCGATGTCCACCCCCACCGCCGCGGGCGACACGGCGTCGCGCATCGCGATCACCGAACCCACGGTGGCCCCCATGCCGTAATGCACGTCCGGCATCACGGCGACACCATGCGTCCAGGGAAGGTTCGCCACGTTGCGCAGCTGCCGCATCGCCTGCGACTCGACCTCGCCGGGGTCGCCCCACATGCGGATCGGCGCACGCCCACCCGTCACCTTGCTGTACACCATCGCGTGTCGCCTCCCTCCGCCGGACTCCGGACCGACGCGATCCGACGCGATCAATGACGCCAGAGTCGCGCCACCTCCCGCAACCTAATAACGATCCGCCGCCCGTGCCGGCATCCCGCCGGCCGCTCCGGGCGGCGGAACGGCCCTCGGCCCGAAGGCCGGCCGTGGTGCCCGGCGGACCTGCGCGGACTCCGATCCACGGGCGATGCCCTTCAGCACCGGCTCGCCACCGTTTCCGACATGTCGCGATGATCTACCCTGTTCGTCCGTTGAGCGGCGGGAGTGCTGTAGCCTCCTCCCCCGGGGGAAGGGGACGTGCCGATCTACATCCGGGGTTCCGCGCTGCGAGGGCGGCGGCGCGAGCAGGAGGCGCTCGACCGGCTGCTGCGCGACGTGCACGCCGGGCAGAGCCGCGTACTGGTGCTGCGCGGCGAGGCCGGGGTGGGCAAGACCGCTCTGCTCGACCACCTCGCCGAGGCGGCGCAGGCCGGTCAGGTGGTCCGCGCGGCCGGGGTGGAGCTGGAGACCGAGATCGCCTACTCCGCGCTTCAGCAGCTCTGCGCGCCGCTGCTGGGCCGTCTCGACCGGCTGCCCGAGCCGCAGCGCGACGCGCTCGCCACCGCGTTCGGCCTCAGCGCCGGCGCCGCGCCTGAGCCGTTGCTCGTGGGGCTCGCCGTGCTCGGGCTGTTCGCCGAGGTCGCCTCGGAGCGGCCGCTGGTCTGCGTGGTGGACGACGTCCAGTGGATGGACCGGATGTCGGAGGTGATCCTCGCGTTCGTCGCCCGCCGGCTGGACCGCGAGTCGATCGCCCTGGTGTTCGCGGCGCGCACCCCCGGCGACGGGCGCATCCTCGCCGGGCTGCCCGAGCTGCGCGTCGAGGGTCTTGCCGACGCGGACGCGCGGGCGCTGCTGGACTCCATCCTGCCCGGGCCGATCGACGCCCGGGTACGCGACCGGATCGTCGCGGAGACCCGCGGCAATCCGCTGGCCCTGCTCGAACTGCCGCACGGTCTCACGGTGGCGGAACTGGCGTTCGGGTTCGGCGGGCACGGCGCGACGCCGCTGGCGGGACGGGTCGAGGAGGGCTTCCAGCGGCGCATCGCCGCGTTGCCGGAGGACACCCGCACGCTGCTGCTCACCGCCGCCGTCGAACCGCTCGGCGACGTGCCGCTGCTGTGGCGCGCGCTCGAGCGGCTGGGGGCCGGGATGGACGCCGCGGCGCCGGCCGCGGCCGCGAACCTGCTGGAGATCGGCACCAGGGTCCGGTTCCGGCATCCGCTGGTCCGCTCGGCCTGCCGGCGCTCCGCCGAGCCTTCCGCGCTGCGCGCCGTCCACCGGGCGCTCGCCGAGGTGACCGATCCCGTACGCGACCCCGACCGCCGTGCCTGGCACCGGGCGCACGCCGCGCTGGGACCGGACGAGGAGGTCGCCTGCGAACTGGAGCGGTCGGCCGGGCGGGCGACGGCCCGTGGCGGCCGGGCCGCGGCCTCGGCCTTCCTGCAGCGCGCGGCGGAGCTCACCCCCGATCCGGCGAAGCGCGCCGGGCGCACCCTCGCGGCCGCGGCGGCCAGGTTCGCCGCCGGGGCGCTCGCCGAGGTCCCCGGCCTGCTGGCCACCGCCGAACTGGGGCCGCTGGACCTGGTGCAGCAGGCCGGAGTGGAGCGGCTGCGCGCCAAGGTCGCGTTCGCGTTCAACGCCGGACGGGCGGCCGGGCCGCCGCTGCTCGCGGCCGCGCGCCGTCTGGAGACCCTGGATCCCGCCGCGGCCCGGGAGACCTACCTGGCGGCGATCGGCGCGGCCGTGAACGCGGGATGTCTCGGCGACGGCGACCTGCGCCGGGCCGCCGAGGCGGCGCGGGACGTGCCCCCTGGCGGGGAGCCGGCCGGTCTGCTCCTGACGGCTCTGACGGCGTGGAGCCTGGAGGGGCACGCGGCGGCGGTGCCGCTGTTCGCGCGCGCCCTGGCCGCGATCACCCCGCACGACGACCTGGACCTGGTCTGGCTGACCGGGGCGATCCTGCACGAGGTGTGGGACGACGGGGCGTTCCTCACCAGGACCGAGCAGGCCGTCGGCCACGCCCGCGAGACCGGCGCCCTGTCTCTGCTGCCGAGCGCGCTGACCTTCCGCGCCACCGCGCTGATCTACGCCGGCCGTTTCGCCGACGCCTCGGAGCTGCTGGAGGAGGCGGAGGCCCTCGGAGACGCCACCGGCTCGTCCCCGCATCCGGCCACCGCGGTCATCCTGGCCGCGCACCGCGGACGCGAGGAGCCCGCGCTGGAGCTCAACGAGGCCCTGGTGAGGAACGCCGAGGCGGGCGGCATGGGGTGGCTGCTCGCCGTCGCCGGATACAGCAGGGCGGTGCTGTTCAACGGGCTCGGCCGGTACTCCGCCGCGCTGCGGGCCGCCCAGGAGGCGGCCCGGCACGAGGACCTCGCCGTCCTGCAGTGGTCGCTCGCGGAGCTCGTCGAAGCCGCCGCACGCGCCGGGGAGGACGACGTCGCGGCGCGGGCGCGTGACCGCCTCGCCGTCCGGACGCGTGCCGCCGGCACCGACTGGGCTCGCGGCGCCCAGGCGCTCGCGGACGCGCTCGCCGGGCCGGCCGGGCAGGTCGAGGAGCACTACCGGGAGGCGGTCGAGCGGTTCTCCGCCACCCGGCTCGGCCTGCAGACCGCCCGGGCCCGCCTGCTCTACGGCGAGTGGCTGCGGCGGGAGAACCGGCGGGCCGACGCCCGCGCGCAGCTGCGCGTCGCGCACGAGGCGTTCACCGCCATCGGCGCGGAGGGCTTCGCCGACCGGGCCGGGCGTGAACTGGCCGCCACCGGCGAGACGGTGCGCAAGCGCACTCTGGGAGAACCTGAGGAGCTCACCCCCCAGGAGGCGCAGATCGCGCGTCTGGCCGCGGCGGGCCGCACCAATCCCGAGATCGGCGCCGTGCTGTTCCTCAGTCCGCGCACCGTCGAATGGCACCTGCGCAAGGTCTTCACCAAGCTCGGCATCGGCTCCCGCCGCGAGCTCGCCTCCGCGCTGCGCGACAGGTAGATCCCAGGGACGCCCCCAGGGTGTCTCCCTGGGTCGAGCGTCCCGCTTCCCGCGTGATCGTGGGTCCCGGACGCCGGACGGCAGAACGTCGTGCGTACTGGGTCAGGCGGTGACGCAGCGGTAGTTCGCGGCCGAGGCCGTGTCGCCGTGGCCGGTGTAGCGGGCCACCATCGGATAGCGGCAGACGTTCCGCGTGACCGTCTTGCCGTCGGCACCGGTGACCGAGGAGGCGAGGGTGTCCGGAGCCTCGCCCTTCTCCACCCAGGCGACCAGCGCGCCGAGGTCGTCGGCCGGGTACGGGCCGGTGCCGCCGCCGCAGTGGTTCACGCCGGGCAGCAGGTACAGCCGGTAGAAGTCGTCGACCCGCTTGTCGCCGCCGAGGGCCCGGGCGACGCGCTCGCGGTAGTCGATCGTGCCCTGGGTGGGCACCAGTTCGTCGGTCTGGCCGTGCCAGCTCAGCAGCTTGCCGCCGGCCTTGGCGAACGCGGACAGGTCGGGGTCGTCGCCGCCGATGATGTCGTTGTACCGCCGCTGCGACTCGCGGAACAGCCGCGCGAAGGACTTGTAGGTGAGCTTCGTGGCGTCGAACGACGGGTCCCGCGTCACGAAGTACTCGGCCCAGGTGCCGGCCACGAAGAACGGGGCGCCGGGCGTGGCCACGGCGGCGAGGCTCGCGCCCTTGCTGGGCCCGTACCAGACCTTGCGGCCGGAGATGACCGGACCGGCCCAGACCTTGCGCACCGCGTCGGCGGTGGCGCGGGAGATCACGATCGTCTTGTCCTTGCACACGACCTTGGTGCCGACGAGGCGCCGGGGGTCCCAGCCGCACTTTCGCGGGTCGTCGATGATGCCGTCCTTGACCCCGTCGAGCCGGTCGCAGGCCTTGACCGCGGCGGCGGTGAAGGCCTCCAGCTCGCACGAGGTGGGCGCGACCTTCTCCTCGTTGTATACGGCCTGCGACCAGAGCGTGGCGACCGCGAACCGGTCCCAGTTGATCGCCGGCGCCTTGGCGAGGATGCCGTCGAAGTCGGCCGGGTGGCTCTGGGCCTCCTCGTACCCCTGGCGGCCGCCGGTCGAGCAGCCGTTCCAGTACGAGTGACTCACGGTTTTGTCGTAGAACCTCCTGGTCACGTCCTTGCCGATGACGGCCATGTCGTGCAGCGAGCGGGAGGCGAAGTTCTCCAGCAGCGGGGTGTCGACCTTTCCGGCCGGAGTGAGCGCCCAGCCGCTCACGTCGAGCGGGTCGGCGCCGACACCGGCGTCGGTGGCGGCGGCGGCGTATCCGGCCTTGACCGCGCCGACCAGCGGGGACCCGGTCAGGTCACCGGCGAGGTAGGCGCTGCCGCCGGTGGCCTGGAACCGCCCGTTCCACTTCTTCCTGTCCTGGGGCAGCGAGATCTTGATGGTGACGTGGTCCTTCGCGCCCGGGTGGCTCACCGTGACGGTGAGGTCGCACCAGGCGGGCACGCCGGTGAGCGTCTCGGCCTCGGGGTGCAGCGGAGGAGCGGCGGGGAACGTGACGGTTCCGCCGGCGTGGGCGGCCGCCTTCACCGACTCCACCTTCGTGCCGGAGGGCGCGGAGACGGGCACCGCGGCGCAGGTCGTGGCCGTCGCGGGGCCGCTGTCGAGGGAGAGGGCGTCGGCGGCCGCGGGCGTCAGCGACGCCACCGCCGTCACCGCCGCCGCCATCAGAAGTGTCAGTCGTCGTTTCACGTCCGACATGTTCACGTGTGACCCGCGGGCCTCACCCCAGGGACACACCCTGGCACGCACCCTGGCCGGGGCCGGGGGAACCGTGCGCCGTGCCCGCCGGGGAACCGATGACGGCCCGGGTCAGGTGGGCCGCGACCTCGGCGGTGAGGGGTGAGCGGGCGATGAGGAGGCGGTACCACATCAGCCCGTAGATCTGGTCCATCACCAGCTCAAGGTCGGTCTCCGCCGGAAGCTCGCCGCGCCCGCGCCCGCGCGCGAGCAGAGTGCGGAGCCCGGCTCTGCGCGCGGCGATGAACCGGCGCGTGCCGTCGGCGGAGTCGGTGTCGCGCAGCGCCTCCGCCATGAGCCCGCGCAGCAGAGGGCCGGCACGCTCGACGGCGTGGAAGGTGGCGGACAGGAAGGTCTCCAGGTCGGCGGCCAGTGCGCCGGTGTCGGGAACGGCCACGTCCTGCTGGGCGTGCTCGACCACCGCCTCCAGCAGCACCGCGCCCTTGGAGGGCCACCACCGGTAGATCGTGTGCTTGCTGACCCCCGCCGCGCGGGCGATCGCGTCGATCGTGACGGCCATGCCGTCAGGCCCGGCGAGCAGGTCGGCGGCGCAGCGCAGCACGGCCTGCCGGACCGCGGGATTGCGCCGGCGTCCCGTATGCGGACGGGCCCCGGCCGGCTCACGGGCGGCGTCGGCGGACACGATCTCAAGGCTACCGGTTTGACGGAACCAGCGGTTCCGGCGACACTTTGTCGGAACTGCCGGTTCCGTCAACGTGGTGACAGGAGCCGTGCGCATCCGGTGGGAGCGGCCGGCCGCGGGCCATGACCCGCGGCGGGCCCGAAGTCCCCGGCACGCGTCACCGTCGTTCCGCCGGTCGCGACAGATCGGCGCAAACAGTCAGAGGGCACCATGGATCTGAACCTGCGCGGCAAGACCGCGCTCATCACCGGCGCGTCGAAGGGCATCGGCGCGGCGACCGCCGAGGTGCTCGCCGAGGAGGGCTGCGAGGTGCACCTGGCCGCCCGCGACGCGCCCGCCCTGGAGGACCTCGCGCGCCGCCTGCGCGCCGCCCACGGCGTCGAGGCGCACGTACACCCGGTCGACCTGCGGCGACCGGCCGACCTCGCCCGCCTGGCCTCCGCGGTCCCCGACCTGGACATCCTGGTCAACAACGCCGGTGACATCCCCGGCGGCTCGCTGGACGCGGTCGACGCGGCGGCCTGGCGGCACGCGTGGGAGCTCAAGGTCTTCGGCTACATCGACCTGACCCGGCTCGTCTACGCGCGGATGAAGGCCCGCGGGCACGGGGTGATCGTCAACAACATCGGCGTCGCGGGCGAGCGGACGGACTCCGGCTACATCGCGGGAAGTTCGGGCAACGCCGCGCTGATGGCCTTCACCCGGGCCCTCGGCGGCCACGGCCCGGCCGACGGCATCCGCGTCGTCGGCGTCAACCCCGGACCGGTGGCGACCGAGCGCATCCTCGCCCTCGTGGCGGCCCACGCGCGCCGTCCGGCCGCCGGCCAGGACCCGGGCGCCGGCCTGACGGCCGGCTTCCCGTTCGGCCGCGCCGCGGCCCCGCGCGAGATCGCCGACCTCATCGCCTTCGTCGCCTCCGAGCGCTCGGCCTACACCAGCGGAGCGATCTTCACCGTCGACGGCGGAATGTCCGCCAGAAGCTGATCGAAAAATGCCCCGCCCGCCGTCCCGGGCCGCGGCGGGCGTGCCCGCGGGCACCCCGCCTGGCCTGCGCGGGGAATGTCCTGGGGCCGTGACGCGTCGGAGTCAGAGTGAGTGCACCACGGCAAGCGCCGTTCCTCGGAGAGACCACGTGGGCGCGACGGTTCGAGACGCCGTTGCGCGAGTTCCTGCGCACCGAGACCGGCAGCGCCGCGGTCCTGCTGGCCGCCACGCTGACCGCCCTGGTGTGGGCGAACGCCCACCTGCCCTCCTATGAGGCGCTGTGGGGGACGACGCTGTCGATGCGCGTCGGAGATCTCGGCATCTCCCAGGATCTGCGCCACTGGGTCAACAACGGGCTGATGACGCTGTTCTTCCTCGTCGTCGGCCTGGAGGCGCGGCGCGAGTTCGACATGGGGGAACTGCGCGACCGGCGGCGGCTCGTGCTGCCGGTCGCGGCCGGCCTGGGCGGCATGCTCGTGCCCGTCGGCGTCTACCTGCTCATCAACGCGGGCGAGCCTTCGGTGCACGGCTGGGGCGCGGCGATGTCCACGGACACGGCATTCGCCATGGGCATGCTCGCCCTGGTCGCCTCGCGCTTCCCCGCCCGCGCGCGGACCTACATGCTGACCGTCACCGTCGTCGACGACCTGGTGGCCCTCTGCGTCATCGCGTTCTTCTACAGCGAGAGCGTCCAGGTGCCGGCCCTGATGGCGGCGATCGCGATCTTCGCGGTGATGCTGCTGGTCAAGTACACCGTCGGCGTGCGCAACGGCCTGGTGGTGGCGGCGTTCGGCGTGGCGGCCTGGGCGGCGCTGCAGGCGTCGGGGGTCGAACCGGTGGTCATCGGCCTCGCCATGGGGCTGCTGACCTACGCCTCCCCGGCGGCGCGCGGCGACCTTGAGCGCGCGAGCGACCTGTTCCGGCTGTTCCGCGAGCAGCCGACCGCCGAACTGGCCCGCTCGGCCAGCGCGGGGCTGGCCAAGGCCGTCTCGCCGAACCACCGGCTCCAGCAGCTGTACCACCCGTGGACCAGCTACGCGATCGTGCCGCTGTTCGCGCTGGCGAACGCCGGGATCCCGATCGACGGCGACTTCGTGGCGCGGGCGCTCACCTCGCCGATCACGCTGGGGATCATGGCGGCCTACGTCCTCGGCAAGCCGGTGGGCATCGTCGGGGCGACGTGGCTGGTCACCTGGCTGAGCCGGGGCCGGGTGCGGCCCCCGGTCGGCTGGGCCGCGGTCGCGGGCGGCGGGACGATCGCCGGCATCGGCTTCACCGTCTCGCTGCTGATCGCCACGCTCGCCTTCAGCGGGCCCCGGCTGGAGGAGGCCAAGTTCGGCATCCTGGCCGCGGCGCTGTGCGCGTCCGTCGTGACGTGGGTCATCTCGCGGGTGACCGTCCGCCTGCCGTCCGGGGTGCGGGCGCGGGCGCTGCTCGGCACCGCCGACAGCATCGTCGATCTGGCCTTTCCCGTCGACGACGGCCGCGACCACCTGCGCGGCCCGCACGACGCGCCGGTCACCGTGGTCGAGTACGGCGACTTCGAGTGCCCCTACTGCGGACTCGCCGAGCCGGTCGTGCGCGAACTGCTCGACGGGCACGGCGACGTGCGGTACGTCTGGCGCCACCTGCCGCTGCACGACGTCCACCCTTGGGCGCAGCTCGCCGCCGAGGCCAGCGAGGCGGCCGCCGCGCAGGGGGCGTTCTGGCAGATGCACGACATGCTCCTGGAGCACCAGGGCGAGCTGCGCCCGCGTGACCTGGCGAACTACGCCGAGAGCATCGGGCTGGACGTCGAGCGCTTCCGCCGCGACCTGCGCGAGCACACCGGCGCCGCGCGCATCGCCGAGGACGTCGACTCCGCCGACCTCAGCGGCGTGTCCGGCACCCCGACGTTCTTCGTCAACGGGCGGCGGCACCACGGCGCGTACGACATCGCGACCCTGAGCGCCGCCGTCCGCGCGGCCCGCGCCAGGGCGGCCCTGACGCAGTGACGGGCGCGCGGCCGGGCTGTTCGCGAAATCTGGCCGATCAACTGGTTGGATATGCCCTCGTGAGCGATCTGTCAGGAACTGAGCGAACCCGTCACCGTCGGCTGCGCGAGCAGGGGCGTCATGATCGGGAGGCGCTGTACGAGGTGCTGCGCGAGGGGTTCGTCTGCCACCTCGGGGTGATCGTGGACGACGTCCCGATGGTGGTGCCCACGGTCTACGGCTTCGACGACGACCAGATGTACGTGCACGGGTCGGTGGCCAGCCGCAGCATGCGCCAGGACTCCGAGGTGTGCGTGACCGTCACCCACGTCGACGGCCTGGTGCTGGCGCGGTCGGTGTTCGAGCACGGCGTCAACTACCGCAGCGCCATGGTCTACGGAGTGCCGCGCGTGCTGGAGGGGGCCGAGAAGCTGGCGGCCCTGCGGTGCCTGACCGAGCACGTGGCCCCCGGCCAGTGGGAGTACGCCAGGGCGCCCGACCGCAAGGAGCTGGCCGCCACCACCATCCTGGCGGTCTCCTTGCGGGAGGCGTCGGTGAAGGTGCGCCAGGGCCCGCCGAGCGACGCGGACGACCCGCACGACGTCTGGGCCGGCGTGCTGCCGCTGGCCAGGGAATGGCGGGCGCCGATCACCGCGCCCGGGGTGACCCGGCCCGTCCCGGCCCACGTCAGCGACCGCGTCGGCGAGCCTTCCTAACGGCGCCCGCGCGCCCGTCCCTCCGCCGGCCGGTCCTTCCCGTCCTTCCCCTGCCGATGATCACCGGGCCGGTCAGGGTTCGTGGACGCCGGGCGGCGGCGCGGGCGTGTTTGCGCGGAAGTGACAAGCGGCGGGCGCCGCACCCGCCGGGACGTGCGTAGAAACGCGCGCGCGTCGCGGATATAACCGGGGGTCCGTCCTTTCACGCGAACCGCGCCCTCCGGCGGGGCCGAAGGAGGAGTCCATGAAGGTTCTCGCCCGATCGCTCGTGGCCGGAGCCGCCGTGACGGCGCTGGCGGCCGGACCCGCGGTCCCCGCCGGGGCCGCCGCGTACGACTACCGCCCGAGCGACGCGGACTGGACCGACTGCCCGAGGTTGCCGCAGAACGCCCAGCCCGACACCTGGAGCTGCGTCTTCATCATCACCGTGGGCGGCACGATGAAGCTCGGCAAGATCGACCAGGACATCTCCGCGCCGCTGCGGATCACGGTCGCCCAGGGCAAGCTGAAGGACGGCGCCGCCGCCGCGGCCTTCGGCGGCGTCAGGGGCGGCCGGATGAAGGTGCCGGGCGGCCTGATCGGCAAGCCGCTGGAGGTGCCCAGGCTCACCGACGTCTACGTCGAGACCCAGGGCACCGGCCGGGTGGACGCCGGCCCCGTCTTCCCGACCAACGTCGGGATCAAGATCCGCATGATCCATCCCCTGCTCGGCAAGAAGTGCTACATCGGCTCCGACGCCGCGCCCATCCTGCTCAACCCGGAGATCACCTCCCTGGAGCTGACCTCCATCGACGGCGTGCCGGTCTTCACGGCCGCCGCCGAGGACGCGGCCTTCGCCGTACCCAAGGCCAAGGGGTGCGGCCTGGACGTGGGCCTGGTGAACTCCGCCGTGAACCTGCGGGCCGGGCTGCCCTCGCCCTCGGGGAAGAACGCGGCGCGCTTCCAGTGGTTCGTCCGCGGCAAGTCCTACACCGAGCTTCCCGGCCTCGTCCCCTGACCGTGCCCGCCGTTCCGGCGCGGCACGCCGCGCCACCGGACCGCACCCCTCCGAGGTGACGAGAGGGCGCCGGATCCCCATCGGCGGGGACCGGCGCCCTCCGTGCCCGCGCCGGCCCCCGCGAGGACCCGCCGGCAGCGGGTCGCCGGGGCCGGGCGAGGCGGTCAGGCCTGGACGGGGCCGGCCGGGTCGAGGCTCGCGCGGTGGATGGCCCGCAGCATGTGCTTGACGGCGATGACGTGTCCCCGGGTGCCGATGACCAGGGCACGGTAGGCGCGGCCGTGCGGGCCGGGAAAGGCCGCGTAGGTGCGGGCGGTCAACAGCGTCCGGCCGCCGCCGGCGTCGGCGAGTTCGAACACCAGCAGGTAACGAGAGAAGCGGTGGCGTCCGCCCAGGCCGAGGCGCCGGCGGGGGACGAGCTGCCGCACCTCGAAGCCGCTGCGCGGCCGGGTGCCGAGCAGTCGGGCCGGCGGCCCGCCTTCCTTGAGCCTGAGGGACGATTCGGCGTAGCGGCGCAGGGCGGTCCACACGAGGTCGCGGGACGCGGCGATCGTGGTCCGGTGCTCGTCGACGAACGGCGGCCCGCCCGGCTCGTCGGCGAGTCGTCCGGAGGCGGCGTCGTCAGCCATGGGAGTGCCCGCCCTCCCCCGCCAGACGGGCCCTCATGGCCTCGGCCAGCGCGAGCGTGGCGCTGAGCGGACGGGTCATGACCGTCAGCTCGGTGATCGAGCCGTCCTCGCCGACATGGATGAAGTCGCTTCCCTCCACTTCCCGGTCGCCGATGCGCGCATGGAAGACCAGAGCGTGGTCGGCCGCCTCAGGCGCGCCGATCTCCCGCACGTAGCGGAAGTCCTCGAACACGTGGAACACGGCGCGAAGGATGGGCTCGACCGCCTCGCGCCCCTTGTAGGGACCGAACACGACAGGGCTGCGGAAGACGACGTCGGGCGCGAGCAGGCCCAGCATGGCGTCGATGTCCCGAGCTTCCACCGCGGCGCGGAAGGGGTGCATGGCTCCACCTCTATACTCACTTTGTTGAGTAGGTGCGGATAAGACTATGGCAGAACGGAAGGACCGTCCAGATGGGGCTTCGTCACGCCGTGCTCGCCTCGCTGCTGGAGGGGGAGGCCGCGGGTTACGAGCTGTCCAAGCGATTCCACGTGTCCGTCGCCAACTTCTGGTCGGCGACGCCGCAGCAGCTTTACCGCGAACTCGAGCGTCTGGAGAGCGAGGGGCTGGTCCAGAGTCGCCTGGTCGAGCAGCGGCGCCGGCCGAACAAGCGGGTCCACTCGCTGACGGAAGCCGGCCGCGAGGAGCTGCACGCCTTCATCGCCCGGCCCACCCGGCCGGCGGCGATGCGCGACGACCTGCTCGTCAAGCTCCAGGCGGCCGGCGACGGCGATCTCGCGGCCGTGCGGAAGGCCTTCGAAGAACGCCTGGAGCACGCGAAGGAGAAGCTCGCGCTCTACGACCGCCTCCGCGAGACCTTGCTCGACGGGCGCGACGAGAGCGCGCACCTGCGCGACGCCGAGCGGGTCGGTCCCTACCTCACGCTCATGGGGGGACGCGTGTACGAACAGGCCAACATCCGCTGGTGCGCCGGGGTCCTGGCCGCGCTCGGCCAGAGGGCGGCGGGCGGCGAGCCGCCCGGGGACCACGGCGGCGGCATTCAGGATCATGAGGCCACCTGGTAAGGCATGCTGGTCTGAGCGCTGGGCAGAAGAGTGGTGTCTTCCACTGAGCGAAGCGGGAACCTTATGACCCGAATTGCCGCTGTCCGCGGTGCCCTCCCTCCCAACCGCTACCCCCAGGCAGAGATCACCGACACCTTCGCCCGCATATGCCTGCCCCCGGGCGCGGACCGGCGGCTGCTCGACCGGCTGCACACCTCCGCCCGCGTCGGCCACCGCAACCTCGTCCTGCCGCTCGACCAGTACGCCAAGCTGGACGGGTTCGGGATGGCCAACGAGATCTTCATAGAGGCGGCCGTCGACCTCGGCGCCGAGGCGGTGGGGGCCGCGCTGGACGCCGCGGGCCTGACTCCTGCGGACGTGGACATGATCATGTTCACCTCGGTCACCGGCATCGCCGCCCCTTCGGTGGACGCCCGGCTGGCGGGCCGGCTGGGCCTGCGCCCCGACGTCAAGCGGGTGCCCGTCTTCGGCCTGGGCTGCGTCGCGGGCGCGGCGGGCATCGCCCGGCTGCACGACTACCTGCGCGGCTGGCCGGGGCACGTGGCCGTGCTGCTGTCGGTCGAGCTGTGCTCGCTCGCGCTCCAGCGCGGCGACTCCTCCCCGGTCCACATGGTCGCCAGCGGCCTGTTCGGCGACGGCGCCGCCGCGGTGGTGGCGATCGGCGCCGACCGCGCCGCGCCGGCGGAGCGCTCCGCGTCCGCCGACGCCGCCGGCGGGCGGGCCGTCGCGTCCGGGACGGCGGGCGGGCCCACGGTGGTGGCGACCCGCGGCCACCTGTACCCCGACTCCGAGAACGTGATGGGGTGGGAGGTCTCCGACAGCGGGTTCAGGGTCGTGCTGGACACCAGCGTCCCGGACGTCGTGCGCACCTATCTGGCGGACGACGTGCACGGCTTCCTCGCCGACCACGGTCTCACGGCGCGGGATGTGACGGCCTGGGTCTGCCACCCGGGCGGCCCCAAGGTGCTGCACGCCGTCGCCGAGTCCCTCGACCTGCCCGACGGCGCCCTCGACCTGACCTGGCGCTCGCTGGCGGACGTCGGCAACCTGTCCTCCTCGTCGGTGCTGCACGTGCTGCGCGACACCCTCGCCCAGCGCCCGCCGCCACCGGGCACCCCCGGGATGCTCATCGCGATGGGCCCGGGCTTCTGCTCCGAACTCGTGCTGCTGCGCTGGTAGCGGCCGGATGTCCCTCGCGCTCCCCCCGCCGGCCGCGTTCCCCGCGGATCCGCCGGCCCTCACTCCCCTCGCCGCGGCGGCCGTGCCCGTATCGTTTCCAGGCATGTCGTCCTGGTACCTGCTGCTGGTCCTGCTCGTCTGCGTGGAGCGACTCGCCGAGCTGGTCGTCGCCCGGCGCAACGCCACCTGGAGCCTCGCCCGGGGGGCCTCGATCGGTCACCCCTTCTCGCAGGGCCGCGCCGGGCGGCGGACGGTCGTGCGGCACGGCGGCTCTCGCCCGGCCGGTGCCGACCGGCCCGGCCTCCCTCAGGCGCAGTGGGACGACGGCCGGGCGAGATCCGCGCTGCCCGCGCCGGCCGGGTGGTGGTCATGCCGTACCCCAGGACGGTGACCGGGTGGTCAGCTTCCCTCCGCAGACCCGGGTTTCATCAGGCGGCGGCGGAGCTCGGCGATCTGGAGGGGCTCGGCGATGCCGTCCCAGGGGTCGAGCGCGGCCAGGCCCTTGTCGCGGTGGGCGCGGGCGTTGCGCGGCTCGGCCTCCGCCAGGCGCAGCCGGGCCAGCGCGGTGCTCACCCCGGTCGGGGGGAGCCTGGCCAGCGCCGAACGCAGCAACCGCGCGGCCTCCCCGCGGCGCTCGGCGGTGAGCGCCGCCGCCTGGTGCACCTGGCAGCGGGCCTCGCCGACGCCGTCCCCGGCCGCCCGGTGCAGCCGGGCGGCCTCCTCCCAGCCCTCCGTCGCCTCATGCGCCCGGCCCAGGTACCAGTGGACGACGGCCAGCAACTCGCGGGCGTGCGCCTCGGCGGAGAGGTCCGCGGCCTCGCGGGCGACGGCGAGCGCCCGCACCAGCAGGCCCTGGGCGTCCACGTAGAAGCGGTCGGCCTCGGGGCCGCGGTGCTCGGCGGCGCACACCTGCCCCTGGCGCATCCGCAGCACGGCCATGTCGATCCACCGGATGGCCTGGCCGGTGGCGTCGCCGCCCGCCAGCGCCTGGCCGTACCGGACCAGGGACGCCTCGACGGCGGCGAACTCGTCCCCGGCGGCCAGCAGCGTGGCGGCGCGGGCCAGGTGGATTTGCGCGGGCCAGATCTCGATGCCGCCCGCGCCCTGCAGCCGGGTGGCGCCGTCCAGATGCTCCTGGGCCAGCCGCGGCTCGCCGAGCGCCAGCGCGACCAGGCACAGCCGCAGCTCGGCGGTCGCCTGCGCCCCGGTGTCGCCGACCGCCCGCGCGGCGACGGCCAGCGCGCCAGCCGCCTCGCGCCGCTCCCTGTGGCGCTGTTCCAGCAGGAACCAGACCTCCAGGGCGTCGGCGATGCGCCATAGCGGGCCCGCCGAGGCACCCGAAGCGGGCCAGTGGGCGCGCAGGATCTGCAGCAGCGCCTTGTCCTCCATGACGAACCACGCCCGGGCCTCGTCTTCGGGCAACCGCTCGGCGTAGTAGTCGGCCCGGTCGGCGAACCGGTGTGCCAGCCTGCGCCAGGAGGTCTCCCAGTCCGCCGGCGGTGAGACGATCGCGCGGGCGGCCCGCACCACGCGGACCCGCGACTCGCGCACCCGTTCCACCAGGCCGTGCCGGCTGAGTTCCTCCATGTACCGCTCGACGTCGCGTTCGGCGGCTCCGAGCAGGGCGGCGGCGCCGTCGCGGCCCAGCTCGGCCAGCGGGGCGCGGGCGAGCAGTGCCAGCAGGCGGCCGGCCTGGGGCCGCACCCGGCGCAGTTGCCCCGCGAGCAGGGTCTGCAGGCCTTGGTCGCGGGGCCCCTCCTCCAGGCTCTTGAGCAGCGCGGCGATCGGCACCCGCGGGTTGTCGGCCAGCCACCGGGCGATGCCGGTGATGATGGCGGGACGGCGCAGGAACAGCTCCGCCAGCCGGGCGGTGGCCGCCGGGTCGGCCTCCAGGAGGCCCGCGGCGACGTGGGCGCGCAGCAGCCGTTCGCCGGCCGCGGGGGCGAGCGGACCGATCTGGACCACGGCCACGTCGCCCGGCAGGGTCTCGTCCGGGCCGGTGTCCAGGTAGCCGGCGGCGATCACGTACGCTCCGGGCACGTGGCGCGGCAGCCAGGACACCTGCTCCCACCGCTCGACGTTGTCGAGCAGCAGCACCGTCCCGGTGTCCTCCAGCGCGGCGAGCACCTTCTGGGCCGCCACCTCGAAATCCCCCGCGGCGGAGATCGGGAGGCTGAGCGTGCGCAGCACCCGCTCCACGACGCTGCCGGCGTCCTCCGGCGCGTCGCGGTCCTGCCCGCGCAGGTCGGCGTAGTGCTGCCCGGCGGCGTCCGGGGCGAGTTCCCAGCCGGCGGCGATGGCGACGGCGGAGGTGCCGATGCCCACCGGGCCCCGCACCACGACCAGGCCGCGCTCGCGGGCGCGGGCGGCGACCCTGGCCACCTCGGCGTCGCGGCCGATGAACGGCTCGGCCCGTGGCGGCAGGTGCCGCGGGGCGGCCGGGGGCCGGAGGGGGCGCTTGTGGCGGTGACGCTGCCACCACCACCCGCCGGCCACCAGCAGCAGCGCGATCACGAACAGGAGCCAGGTGGGAAACCGGGACAGGACGGCGTTGGCCACCATCTCCTTCAAGATCGCGCCACCGCACGCGGAGCCCAGGACGATGACGGCCGTCGCCGTCTCGCTGGGGCTCCTGGGCACCAGGGCCGACAGCCGGTCCCGCTTGCGGTGACGCGGCCGCGGGCCCGGCCCACCGGGCGGCGGGGTCACCGGCGCACCCCCCGGGTGAGGCCCCGGGCCAGCACCCTGCCGGTGGCCAGCGCGAGCAGGACGGGCACCGTGGTGAGCACGACCTCCTGGGCGGCGAGCGCCCCCGCGGAGGTGGAGAAGTGGCGGGCCTGCTCCAAGACGACCAGCGGCGCCTGGTCGGCCGCCGGCCAGTTCAGCAGCAGGCCCACCACCAGGTCGTTCCAGGCGAGCACGAAGGCCAGCACCGCCACCGCGAGCACCGCCGGACCGCTCTCGACCGTCATTCGGGTGATCGCCGAGCGGCCCTCCGCGAGCGGGCGCAGCACGACCGGGCGGGGCACGGCGATGAAGGCGCCGCGCAGCAGCAACACCCCGAGAGGGAGCAGCAGCGCGGCGTGGATCAGGCCGATCACCACGGTGACGCCCACGAGGGGGCCGAGCATCTCGGCGAGCGGCATGGCCGCCACCTGGGGAGGCAGGACCGCGAGCAGGACGGCCACCGCGGCGACGACCCGCTGGGCGCGGACGGGGAGCCGGCCAGGGGTGAGGGCGTAGGCGGCGGGGACGGCGATCATGACGACCAGGGCGGCCACCAGCACGGCGCGCTCGGCCGTGCCGCCGAGCGCGCCCAGGAAGACACCGCCGTCGAACGCCTCGGCGAACGAACCGAGACCGTACCCGCCGGTCCACCACCCGGAGGTCGCCACGGCCTCCGGGGAGCGTAAGGAGGTGAGCAGCAGCACGGCGAACGGGCACGCCCAGATCAGGGCGATCACCACGGCCGCGGCACCGGCCAGGGCGCCTGGGCCGCGCCGCCTCGCCTCCGGAACGGTGACCCCGGACGGCGGGCCGGCGTCGCTCCAGTTGCGGCGCAGCCGCCACAGCAGGGCCGTCACCGCCGCGACGGCCATCGCCATGACGGTCAGCAGGACCCCCAGCGCCGCGGCCGGGCCGGCTCCGAGGTCGCCGCGGTGACGCCACCAGTACAGGCCGACGACGTCGACCCGAGCCTGGACCGAACCGGGCGCCCCCACCAGCACCAGCTCGAAGACGCGGACGGCGGCGGTGAGCACCACCAGCATCGCCAGGCCCGCGGTCGGGAACAGGGCGGGGGCCACGACCGCGCGGAAGCGGCGCAGCCGCCCGGCGCCGAAGACGCGGGCCACCCGCAGCAGGTGGGCGGGCAGGTTGGCCAGGCCCACCTGGAAGGCGAGACAGGCCAGGCCGGTCCACTGCCAGACGAAGGCCAGGCCGAGCACCAGCCAGATCCAGCCCGGGCCCAGGAACGGCGCGCCGCCGGGCACCAGCGCGGACACCGTGCCGCGGGCGGGGTCGGCATCGAAGATCAGCCGGAACGCCGTGCCGGCGGTGAGCGGCGAGGTGACGGCGGGCAGCGCCAGCGCGGCGAGCAGCAGGGCGCGCGTGCGAGGCCCGGCGGCCTGGGCGAGGCGGGCCAGACCGAGCCCGAGCCCGCAGACGCCGAGGGCCAGCAGCAGCCATCCGAGGCTGTGCAGCAGGGCGAACCGGACGTCCTGGTCGGTCAGCACGGAGAGGTACGCGGACGGGCCGCCTTTCACGCTGGTCACCGCGGTCACCGCCAGCGGCGCCAGCAGGACGGCCGACACCAGCGCCGCCGCCGGCAGCAGGTACACCCAGCCGCCGTGCCGGCCCGTCCCCTGCCAGCGGGCGGGGGCCCGCACGTCGTGGTGCGGGGTGAGGTCGAACAGGAACGCGTCACCACTCGTCATAGGCCCGCCTTCCCCTTGGCCAGCGCCGCCAGGGCGTTCATCGCCTTGCCGACGGGACCGTCGACATCGACGTCATCGGCGCCCTCCCCCGGGCCGGCGCGGTCGGCCTTGTGTCCGTCCCAGTCGACGGCGACGGCGGTGAACAGGTCGGTCAGCACCCGCCACAGCCCTCGCCCGTCGCCGCCCGCCAGCGGGCCGGACAGCCGGTCGGACAGGTCGAACTCGAAGTCGCGCAACTCGTCGGCCAGGCCGTTCAGGATCGGCGGGTATCGCACCCCTGGCTCCAGCGACAAAAAGCCGCCCTCGCCCGCCCACTTCGCCAGGCGGACGACCCGCTCGCGCCGAGCCAGAGCCGTTTCATGGATGTCCCCGACGAGCCTTCGCAGGGGGCTCACACCCTCGTCGGTCAGCGCGACCGCGATGTCACCCCCGGCGATGACCGGTGGGACGGGTGCGCCACGGGGCCCGGGGAAGCGGAACAGGTCGACCCCGCAACCCGTCCGGCCGATGGCCGAGCATCCGAACGCCTGGGCGGGGGCGTAGCGGTCGATGATCGGCCAGGCGAAGTCGGGCGCGGCGACCATGTCGGCGCGCCGGTGCACGAAGACGTCGAGGACCGCGTCGGGGAACTGGGTCACCAGTGCCCGGCGCCCGCCGCCGGGCATGAGCCCCCTGATGGACCACAGCTTCGCGAGCCGCTTGAGAGCCTCGCGGACATGACCGTTCGACCACTCCTCCACGGTCCCCCGATCGAGCAGGGACCGGTAGGCGCCCCGGTCGAGACCGGCCAGCACGTTCTCGAACCAGTCGGTGAGCATCCAGCCGTCGGCGGCCCCGATGGCCAGCGGCGGTGTCCCGGCTGCGGCCCGGGCCCCGCACCAGGCCACCCAGTCCTCCCAGGAGGTGGGCGGGTACCGGCCCGGCAAGGCCTCGGGGCGGTACCACACCAACGACTTGTGGGCGACCTTGAACCAGGCGCCCCGCTTGGCGCCGCCGCGCCCGGCCGGCAGGAGTCTCTGCCAGGCGTCCGGCCCGGACGTGGAGACGTCGTATAACCGGGCGATGGACGCCGCGTCGGTGACGAGCGCGCCCCTTGGCACGATCGCCACGTCCGGGATGGCCGTCCCGGCGGCCGGGCCGCCGAGCAGTGCCTCGATGTTGTCCCCGGCCGAGAACACCACGGCGCCGGGCAGGTCCAGGACCTCCCGGAAGCGGCTCAGCTCCCACCCGCTCCACACCACAGCGATACGAACCGGCCGCGCGTCGCCGCATCCGGCGGCCGCCGCCGCGGCGACACCGGCCAGCAGAGCGAGCGCCCCCCTACGGTCCATCAGTGGCCACGACCTCCCATGAAAGCGCGGGGCCGCGCAGCGCCGCGACCCGGTTCCCGTCGTCGCTAACCACCACGACCGGCAGGTCGGGATAGGCGTTCAGCGTCTCACTGACCGCGGCGTGGCAGGGCGTGTGGCCGGTGCGGTCCTCCACGACCACCGCCCTGGCCGCCTGCCACCGGCACATGGCCCGGGCCAGTGCCACGCGCAGCCGCTCGTCCGGCGACAACTCGTGGGCGCCGACGGCGAGCAGGCCCTGGAGGTTCAGCCGTCCGGCCACGTAGGCGACATAGCCCCGGCGGTAGGCGCCGCGGCGATCCTCGCGCATGCCGAACGCGATGTTCTGCTCGACGGTCAGGTGCGGGAACAGGCCGCCACCGGCGGGCACCAAGGCGATGCCGCGGTCCTCCCCGCCCAGCGCGGTGATTTCCTGCCCGGAGATGCGGATAGTGCCCTTGCGCGGCCAGGCCTCCCCCACCAGCAGGTCGGTGAAGGCGTCCGCCTCGCCGGAGTCCGGCGCCAGCACGACGGCCACCCGCCCCGGCGCGGCGGCGAGCCGGTGCGGGCGCAGCACCCGCCGGCCCCCGCCGTGCTCCCACAGCAGGTCGTCGAGTTCCAGTCGCAGTCCGGTCAAGGATTCCCCGGTTCTTCGGTGAAGGGCTCCCCTCGTTTGTACAGCCCATCACCGGCGGGCGGGCAACCCGTTGCGTCTCCACTCGATCACGACGGCGAACAGCAACGTTCCGCAACCCGCGAATCCCGCTTTCGGCACGCCCCGAAAACCCCAAGCCCTTCGACCGGACGTGCCGGGCAGAACCGATCGCCTAGCCACGCGCCTCGGCCTCCACCGTCCGCCTACTAGGCGCCCTCACGCTCCATCGCGGCGACATGGCGCGAGCGAAGGGAGGCCCCGGGATCAGGTGCGGGAACGAACCACGGGCCAGGTCGACGCCACAGAGATCGAAGAGCCCAGCCCGGAACCGGTCCTACTGGAAGTCGAACTCGTCGGCACGGACGCCGGCCAGGAAGGCATCCCACTCGGCCCTGGTGTAAATGATCAACGGACCGTCCGGATGACGGCTATGCCGCACCGCGACCCGCCCACTGCCGTCGAGCAAGGGACCCGCCTCGACGCAGTTCGGTCCTCCATCAGGGCTGAAACTACTTACGTGCCACGCTGCTAAGGGCTTCTGTGAAGAGCTCATCAATTTTCCTCGTCCAGGCCTATGGCAGATTGTCAGCGATCTCGCGAATGAACTTGCGCGCCTCCAACGGTTCCAGAGTGGCCTCCCGGATATGTTCAAGTTTAAGCATGAATCGCCCGACTTCAGCTGACTCCACGTAGATGCCTCCCGCAGGCGTGTCCATGTAAGCGACCTCAGGGTACGGCTCAGGCATTTCGAAGATCCTGAAGGCCCCTTCCGGACTTGCGTGCGCACCAGAGGAGAAGGGCAGCACACGAATCTCTATGTGGGGCTGTTCGGCCAGCACCAGCAGATGCTCCAGCTGCACCTGGAGCACGGTATGACCTCCCGGGGATCGGCGCAGGACGCTCTCGTCCAAGATCGCCTCGATGAACGGCGGCTCAGGAGCCGTCAGAATCTGTTGACGCGTGAGTCGAAAACGGATTCCAGAGGTGATCTGGTTCGGAGATGAGTCGACGATCGCTGTCTGCACCGCTTCCATATACGCGCGAGTCTGCAGCAGGCCCGGGATCACCAGCGCATCGAAGGAACTGATACGACGGGCGCGCGACTCCACCCACGCGTAGTCGACCATGACTTTGGACAGGTCCTCCGTATAGCCGTCCCACCACCCGCTCTGCCACACTTCCCCTGCGAGCTTCAGCAATCCATCGCGACGGCGGGCTTCCGTGACCCCGTACAGGTCCAACATCGCGAGCACGTCCGGGGTTCTCGCGGGATAGATCCCGGCCTCGATTCGGCTCACCGTCCCGACGTCACGCTGGATGAAGCCGCCGACCTCTTTGAGGGTGAGACCACTTATCTCACGCAGCTCGCGCAGGTGTCGGCCGAGCCACTGGGCCCTCAGTGTCATCGCTCGCTTGGCGTTCAAAGCCTTACCCCCTTGCCACATTGCAGCCATATGCCCTTTTTGTGCAGATACAAATTTGTCTTTCTATGCGATCCAGCCTCCAAAGTTGTGTAGGACGGCGGCTCGTCAAAGATCCCGCACGTGCGCAGGCCGAGCGACGACGAGACCGACGGGCGGGGACTCGCGATCGTCGACGACCTTTCCGCACGCTGGGGTTTCGAACGCCGCCCGTCCGGCACCCTGGTCTGGTTCGAACTGGCGCAGTCCGCACCTGACCAGCCGCGGTGAGTTCCCGGCCATCCGGCGGAAGCCGTATCCGGAAAGGCCGGTGGGGCGACCTGAGGTGCTCAGGGCGCCCCACCGGCCACTGAGGGCTCCATCAGCGCCATTCGTTCGGACGCACCAGGGCTGGCCGCGGAGGGCCGCGACAGGCGGTCACCGCGGGATGAGTATCGAGAGACGGCTTCGGGCGCGGGCGGCGTGGCAGGAAGGAGTCGGGGACGATCAAGGAGGCATGCCGGGGGACACCGTGGGCAAGAGTCAGGGTGTCCTCCACTTCTCTGAAGCGGGAATTCATGACGCGAATCGTGGCTGTCCGCGGTGCCCTGCCTCCCAACCGCCATCCCCAAGCAGAGATCACCGACACTTTCGCCCGCATCTGTCTGCCCCCGGGCACCGATCGCCGCATGCTGGACCGGCTGCACACCTCCGCCCGGGTGGACCACCGCCACCTGGTCCCGCCGCTCGACGAGTACGCCAAGCTGGACGGCTTCGGAGCGGCCAACGACGTCTTCGTGGAGGCAGCGGTCGATCTCGGCGCCGAAGCGGTGAGCGCCGCCCTCGACGCGGCCGGCCTCACTCCCTCCGACGTCGACATGATCATGTTCACGTCGGTGACCGGCATCGCCGCCCCCTCGGTGGACGCCCGGCTGGCCGCCCGTCTCGGCCTGCGCCCGGACGTCAAGCGGCTGCCGGTGTTCGGTCTCGGCTGCGTCGCCGGAGCGGCGGGCGTCGCCCGCCTGCACGACTACCTGCGCGGCCGGCCGGATCACGTGGCCGTCCTGCTCTCGGTCGAGCTGTGCTCGCTCACCCTGCAACGCGGCGACTCCTCCATCGTGAACCTGGTGGCGAGCGGCCTGTTCGGCGACGGCGCCGCCGCCGTGGTCGCCTGCGGCGCGGACCGCGCCGCACCTGAAGGACACGGGCGGGGCGCGCCGGGGCCGACCGACCCTCGACCTGCCCGACGGCGCCCTCGACCTGACCTGGCGCTCGCTGGCGGACGTCGGCAACCTGTCCTCCTCGTCGGTGCTGCACGTGCTGCGCGACACCCTCGCCCAGCGCCCGCCGCCACCGGGCACCCCCGGCATGCTCATCGCGATGGGCCCGGGCTTCTGCTCCGAACTCGTGCTGCTGCGCTGGTAGCGGCCGGATGTCCCTCGCGCTCCCCCCGCCGGCCGCGTTCCCCGCGGATCCGCCGGCCCTCACTCCCCTCGCCGCGGCGGCCGTGCCCGTATCGTTTCCAGGCATGTCGTCCTGGTACCTGCTGCTGGTCCTGCTCGTCTGCGTGGAGCGACTCGCCGAGCTGGTCGTCGCCCGGCGCAACGCCACCTGGAGCCTCGCCCGGGGCGGGCGCGTCTTCGGGCGCGGCCACTACCCCTGGATGGTCGCCCTGCACACCGGCCTGCTCGCCGGTTGCATGCTGGAGGTCGCCAACGCCCACCGCCCGTTCGTGCCCGCCCTCGGCTGGCCGATGCTCGCCCTGGTCGTCGCCGCCCAGGCTCTGCGCTGGTGGTGCATCACCGCGCTCGGCCCGCGGTGGAACACCCAGGTGCTCGTCGTGCCGGGGCTGCCACTGGTCACCCGGGGGCCCTACCGGCTGCGATGGCTGCGCCACCCCAACTACGTGGCGGTGGCCGTCGAAGGCGTGGCGCTGCCGCTGGTGCACAGCGCGTGGGTGACGGCCGCCGTCTTCACCGTGCTCAACGCCGCGCTGATGGTCGTGCGCATCCGCTGCGAGGAGACCGCGCTGGCCTGGGCGGTCGGCCGGCAGGGCGAGCCGGCGTGATCGACGTCCTGGTCGCGGGCGGCGGGCCGGCCGGACTGGCCGCCGCCATCCACGCGGCCCTGGCCGGGATGGAGGCCGTGGTGGTCGAGCCGCGGCCCACGCCGGTGGACAAGGCGTGCGGCGAGGGACTGATGCCCGCCGGCGTGGCCGCCCTGCGCGCCCTCGGCGTGACGGGGGTCACCGGACGCCCGCTGCGCGGCATCCGCTACCTCGACGCGCGGCGTCAGGCCGAGGCGCCGTTCCGGCACGGCCCCGGCCTGGGCGTGCGCCGCACCCATCTGCACGCCGTCCTGGCCGAACGCGCGGCCGAGGTGGGGGTCAAGGTCGTCCGCGGACGCGTGGGTGACGTGCGCCAGCACCATGATCGGGTGGAGGCGGCCGGGATGCGCGCCCGCTGGCTGGTCGCCGCCGACGGCCTGCACTCCCCGCTGCGCCGGGCGCTCGGCCTGGAGCTTCCCGCTGGACGCGCGCCGCGCCGGTACGGGCTGCGCAGGCACTTCCAGGTCGCCCCGTGGACGGACTTCGTCGAGGTGCACTGGGCGGCGCGCGGGGAGGCGTACGTGACGCCGGTGGCCGACGGCCTGGTGGGAGTCGCGGTGCTCAGCCGTGAGCGGCGCCGCTACGACGAGCACCTCGCCGAGTTCCCCGCCCTGCTGGGCCTCCTGCGGGGCCCGGCGGCGACCTCGGTGCGCGGCGGCGGCCCGCTGCGGCAGCGCGTCCGCGCCCGCGTGGCCGGGCGGGTGCTGCTGGCAGGGGACGCCGCCGGCTACGTGGACGCCCTCACCGGCGAGGGCGTCTCGCTGGGCCTGCTGTCCGCCCGCGCCCTGATCGGCTGCCTGCGGGCCGGGCGGCCCGAGGCGTACGAGGAGGCGTGGCGGCGGCTGTCGCTGCGCCACCGGCTGCTCACCGGGGCGCTGCTCGCGGCCCGCCGGCACCCGCTGCCCGCCGGCCTGATCGTGCCGGCCGCCCACCGCCTGCCCGGCGTCTTCGCCGCCGCCGTCAACGCCCTGGCATGACGGCGGTCAGCGGGCTTCGAAGCGTTCGCGGCGGACGGTGACCTTCTTGCCCTTGATGGTGGTCTGACGAAGCGAGGCGATCACGTCGTTCACGGCGTTGTCCGGCACCTCGACCAGCGAGAAGCGGTCGGCGATCTCGATGGCGCCGATGTCGCGGCCGCTGAGGCGCGACTCGTTGGCGATCGCGCCGACCAGGTCCTGCGGGCGGACGCCTCCGGCGCGGCCGGCGCCGATGAACACGCGGGTCATGCCGCTGGACGGTCCCCGGCCCCGCCGCTCGTCGCGCCCGGCCGGCTCGCGCCGGGCGCGTCCGTCGCGCTCGGGCCGCAGCGGCACGTCGGGGATCTCCTCCTCGTCGGCGGCCGCGCCGCTCGCCTCGTGGGCGAGCTTGACCGCGGCCATGGCGATCTCGACCAGGTCGAACTCGTCGGCGAGCGTCTCGACCACGACCCGGAACTGCTCCAGGTCGTCCTCCAGCATGCTCTCCTCCAGGGCCGAACGGGTCAGTTCGAGCCTGCGGGCCCGCAGGTCGGCGACCGTCGGGACCTTCTCGACCTGGATGCGGGACTTGGTGACCCGCTCGATGGTCTTGAGCATGCGGTGCTCGCGCGGCTCCGCCAGCGTGATCGCCACGCCCTCGCGCCCGGCGCGGCCCACCCGGCCGATGCGGTGCACGTAGGACTCGGGGGCGGAGGGGACGTTGTAGTTCACCACGTGGGTGAGCTGCTCGATGTCCAGGCCGCGCGCGGCGACGTCGGTGGCGACCAGCAGGTCGGCCGTGCCGGCGCGCAGCCGCGCCATGACGCGGTCGCGCTGCTCCTGGCCCATCCCGCCGTGCAGGGCCTCCGCGCGGTAGCCGCGCCCGTTCATGGTCTCGGTGAGCTGGTCGACCTCCTCGCGGGTGCGGCAGAACACGATCGCCGCCTCGGGGGCCTCGACGTCCAGCACCCGCCCGAGGGCCGTGGGCTTGTGGGCGCGCGGGACGACGTAGGCGCTCTGCCGCACGCGCGGGGACTCCCCTGGGGCGGCGGTCTCACGCTCGATCTGGATGCGCACCGGGTCGGTGAGGTGCTGGCGGGCGATGGAGTTGATGCGCGGCGGCATCGTCGCCGAGAACAGGACGGTCTGCCGCTCGCCGGGGGTCTCCTGCAGGATGGCCTCGATGTCGTCGGCGAAGCCCATGTCGAGCATCTCGTCGGCCTCGTCGAGCACGACGATCTGCAGCGCGTCCAGGCGCAGGGTCTTGCGGCCGATGTGGTCGAGCGCGCGGCCGGGGGTGGCCACGACGACGTCCACGCCGCGCTGGAGCTCGCGAAGCTGGCGCCCGATGGGCTGGCCGCCGTAGATGGGCAGCACGCGGGCGCCGAGGTCGCGGCCGTAGCGGTGGACGGCCTCTGAGACCTGGACGGCCAGCTCGCGCGTGGGCACCAGGACCAGCGCCAGCGGGTCGCCGCCGCCTCCGCCCGCGGGCATCCGCTGGAGGATGGGCAGGGCGAAGGCCGCCGTCTTGCCGGTGCCGGTGGCGGCCTGGCCGAGCAGGTCGCGTCCTTCGATCAGCGGTCCGATCGCCTCGCGCTGGATCGGCGTGGGCTCCTCGTAGCCGAGGCCGGACAGCGCGCGCAACAGCTCGGGGCGCAGTCCGAGGTCGGCGAAGCCGGACGCTTCTTCGACGCTGGAGGTCATGATCGGGCTCCTCGTTCTGACGGACGCGCGTGTCACGCCGTCGACACCATGGTTCCACTGTGGTGGCGAGCTTCTCGCGGGCCGGGGTCCCGCACGGGCGCGTTTCGCCCAGCCCCGCGTGCCGCCCTGCGGCGCACCGGGCGCCTGTCCCGGCGTCGGGACCGGCGCCGCGCGCTCACGAAGAGGAAAGTTTACTTCAGCCGTGGACCATCGCCCGCAGTGCCGCACTTCCCGGCCGCCGGGCACGATCAGGGAGACCCGCCCACCGGTCGCGGACGGCGCCGTCCCCGGGAGCGGACCGCGCCGTTCTCCGGAGGCCGGCGCCCGGGGAGCCGGTCGATCGCCGTCGATCACACGACGCGAGGATCGCCCCAGCCCTTCGATCTATCTCGGGAGGCGGAAAATTGCCTTCGCTCGATATCGGGCTTCATATCGCATTCCATTATGCCTTGCCGCTCTTTCCGGAGATTTTCCCCGCCGGGGACCGATATGGCCGGGCGCTCCGGCCCGCATGTTCCGCTGACGCGGCGGAATCGGCGTTCACCGCCGGGAGCGATGTCCGCGTTTATCGATCGCGGGCACGGGGATGGCTGTTAGCGCAATTGCCCATTCCGGGCTAATCACCACATCCGGGAGGCTGACATGACCGGATATCTACCCTATCGCGATTCCACTCCGGCCGCCCGCATCGGCGGGGTACGCGGCTGGCAGGCGGACATTCTTCGCGGTCAGTCGTAACTGAGTGAACCGAGGTACTGCGGTGCGAATTGGCCGCAGTGCCTCTTCCCGTGGCGACGGGTCGACAAATCGGGGGCGTTCGTGGCGCGATTCACCTACCCTGGCGCTCAACGCGGCGACGCGGTCGAGCATCTGTTCGGGTTCGCGGTTCCCGACCCCTACCGGTGGCTGGAAGAGGCCGATGACGCGCGCGTGCGAGCATGGGCCGCCGCCCAAGATCGCCTTTTCCGCGCCCATCGCGCCGGCTGGCGCGACCTGCGATCGTGGGCGTCTTCGGTGGACGAGCTGTCGTCCTTCGGCGTGCCGGAGCCTCCGATGGCGCGCGGCACGGTCATGTTCCTCGCCGAGCAGCTCCGGGGAGACGAGCAACGGCGCCTGCTCGTGGTCGACGCCGAGGGGAACAGGCGGGTGCTGGTCGACCCGATGGAGATCGATCCGTCCGGCCGCACCGGGCTGTACGCCTGGTGGCCCTCGCGCGAGGGTGAACGCGTGGCCGTCCAGATGGAGGTCGCCGAGCAGCCCGGCAGCGACATCCTGGTGCTGGACGCGCGTACCGGCGAGGTGGTGGACGGGCCGCTGCCGCGCGCCCGCAACACCTCGCTCGCCTGGCTGCCGAGAGGAGAGGCGTTCTACTACGTCAGCCGTGTCGCAGAGCAGGAACCGCCCGCCGGCGACCTGCGCCTGCGACGGCGGGTGAGGTTGCATCGGGTCGGTTCGCCCTGGCGTGACGACATAGTGGTCTTCGGCGGCGACGACGCCCCGGACCACTACTACGGGCTCACGGTCAGCGCCGACGGCCGTCATCTCGCGGTCACCGCGATGGCCGGGCCCGCCTCGCCCAACGATGTGCACCTGGCCGAGCTCGCCGATCCGGAGGCCCCGCGGTTCGTCAAGATCATCGACGGCGCCGCCACGCGCGCCCGGGTTCTCCCCCGGTTCCTCTCGAACGGCGATCTGCTGCTGGTCACCGACCACCAGGCCCCGTGCGGCCGCGTCTGCCTGGCGCGCCAGGACGATCGCGACCCGGCCGCGTGGCGCACGCTGGTGCCCGAAGACCCGCACGCCCCGTTGGACGAGTGCGCGGTCCTGGACGACCCGGCGCTGCCGCGGCCCCTGCTGCTGGTGGCACGCGCCCGCCACGGCGTCTCGACGCTGACCCTGCACGACCTGCCCACCGGCCGGCCGCTCACCGAGCTGCCCCTTCCGGGAGCGGGCGTCGTGTCGTCTTTGCGGACGAAGGCTCCGCACGGGCATCGCGCGTGGTTCAGTTACTGCGACGCGACCACGCCTCCCACCATCTACCGCTACGACGCCATCAGCGGGCGGACCGAGCGGGAGACCGGGGCCGCGATCGCGGGACGCGCTCCGCGGATCCGCAGCCACAGCGTCCGCTGCCGGGCCGGCGACGGCACCGAGATCACGCTGTTCCTGTTCACCCCCGCCGAGGATCGGCCGGGCCCGCGCCCCACCCTGCTGTACGGCTACGGCAGCTTCGGCATGCCGATGCGCCCATGGTTCTCCCCCACGGCCGCCGCGTGGGTCAACGCCGGCGGCACCTACGCGGTGGCCTGCGTACGCGGAGGCGGCGAAGAGGGTCAGCACTGGCACGACGCGGGGCGCGGACCGCACAAGCACCGCGCGGTCGGCGACTTCAACGACGCGGCGGCCTGGCTGATCGGCACCGGCCGCACCACCCCCGGCCGGCTGGCGGCCTACGGCCAGTCCGCCGGCGGCCTGCTGGTCACCGCCGCCGCCACACAGCGGCCCGACCTGTACGCCGCCGTCATCGCCGAAGGCCCGCTGTGCGACATGGTGCGTTATGAGAATTTCGGCCTGGGATGCACGTGGACGGAGGAATTCGGTAGCGCCTCGCAGCCCGAACAACTCCGATGGCTGCTCGCGTACTCCCCTTACCACAATGTCATTCCCGGAACGGCTTATCCCGCGTTCCTTCTCACCGGCGCGGTGACCGATCTGCAGACCGGAGAGGCGCATGTCACCAAAATGTGCGCGGCCCTCCAGCACGCCACGAGCGGTGACCGGCCGATCCTGATGCGCCGGGAACCCGACTCCGCGCACGCCGCCCTGCCCGGGAGCAAAGAACGCGCCCTGACCGCGGACATCCTGGCCTTCGCCGGGGAACACACGGGTCTTTCACCGGAGAACACGACGACATTTCCTGGCGAGACCGCCGTGGAGCCGCACTGACCACGGCGCGCGCCGGGTGTGGGGCGCCGATCGGCGGGCACAGGGGGCGCATGAGACGGACTCTCGTGAAGACCTCGCTGGCGGTCGCCGCGACGGCCGTGGCGGGCGGCGTGGCGACCGATCCGGACTCCCCCTGGTACCGGCGGCTGCGCAAGCCCGGCTGGCAGCCGCCCCCACCCGCCTACGCCGCCGTGTGGACCCCGCTGTACGCGCTGATCGCCTACGCCTCGGCCCGGGCGCTGACCCGCGCCGGCGAGGCGGACCGGCGGGACCTCGGCCGCGCCCTGGGCGTCAACCTGGCGCTGAACGCCGCCTGGTCGGCGGTCTTCTTCCGCCTGCGCTCCCCCAAGGCGGCGCTGGCCGAGATCGTGGCCCTCAACGTCTCCAACGCCGTCCTCGCCCGCCGCGTCCTGCGGGCCGACCGGCCGGCGGGGCTGCTGCTGCTCCCCTACGCCGGCTGGACGCTGTTCGCCACGGCGCTGAACGCGGCGATCGTCCGCCGCAACCCGGGGCGGGCCGCCGACCACATAGCATGACCGGGATGAGACCGGACCTGCGAGCCGCGCGCGACCGCACGCTCGACGACGTGGTGGGGCCCGGCACGGCCGTGATGTTCTGCGGCATCAACCCGGGCCTGTACTCCGCGGCCACCGGGCTGCACTTCGCCCGTCCCGGCAACCGGTTCTGGCCGGCCCTGCACCTGTCGGGGTTCACCCCGCGGCTGCTGAGTCCGAGCGAGCAGCACCTGCTGCCCTCGTACGGGCTCGGCATCACCAACCTCGCGCCGCGCGCGACCGCGAAGGCCGCCGAGCTGTCGGCCGACGAGCTGCGCCTGGCCCCGGCCAGGCTCAAGCGCCTGGCGTGCGAGGCCGACCTGCGGGTGGTCGCCGTCGTCGGGGTCACGGCCTACCGCGTCGCCTTCGACAGGCCGAAGGCGGCCGTCGGCCCGTGCGACGAGATGATCGGCCCTGCGCGCCTGTGGATCCTGCCCAACCCCAGCGGCCTCAACGCCCACTACACCCTGCCCGCCATCGCCGAGGAGTTCCGCCGCCTGCGCGAGGCCGCCGCGCCGCCGCCGATCGCCCCGCAGGTCTGACCGCCGATCGCCCCGCCGGTCCGACCGGCCCGCGCGGGCGCGCGTCGCCGCGAGGCGGGGACCGTCCGGCCGGCCGCCGGCTCAAACTCCACCGGGAGGCGCTCACCTGCGTCATCACTGTCAGCGGTGGACGGCGCGCATGCTGTCGTCGGGGTAGCGCGCGCCGGACGCCACGCCGGGCGGGGCCACGGCGTCGATGGCGGCCAGGTCGTCGGGGGTGAGGGTGATCTCGACGGCGGCCGCGTTGGCCTCCAGGTACGCCCGGCGCTTGGTGCCGGGGATGGCGACGATGTCGCCGCCCTGCGAGAGCACCCAGGCCAGGGCGAGCTGGGAGGAGGTGACCCCCTTGGCGTCGGCGAGCACCCGGATGCGGTCGACGACCGCCAGGTTCCTGGCGAAGTTCTCGCGCTGGAAGCGCGGGTGGGCGGAGCGGCGGTCGTGCTCCGTCAGGTCGTCGGTGCTGCGGATGGTGCCGGTGAGGAACCCGCGGCCGAGCGGGCTGTAGGCGACGAAGCCGATGCCGAGCTCGCGGGTGGTGGAAAGGACGCCGTTGTGCTCGACGTCCCGGGTGAACAGCGAGTACTCGGTCTGCAGCGCGGTCAGCGGGTGGACGGCGTGCGCGCGGCGGATGGTCTCCGGCGCGGCCTCGGAGATGCCGAGGTGGCCGACCTTGCCCTCGGCGACCAACTCGGCGAGCGCGCCGAAGGTCTCCTCCACCGGGACCTGCGGGTCCACCCGGTGCTGGTAGTACAGGTCGACGTGGTCGACGCCGAGACGTCCGAGGGAGCCGTCCAGCGCCTGGCGCAGGTAGTCGGGCCGCCCGTTGACGCGGCCGGTGAGCCGCCCGTCCCGCACCTCGTTGCCGAACTTGGTGGCCAGGACGACCTCCTCGCGGCGGCCGGCGATCGCCCGGCCGAGGAGCCGTTCGTTGTCCCACGCCCCGTACATGTCGGCGGTGTCGAGGAAGGTGATGCCGAGGTCCAGCGCGCGGTGGACGGTGGCGATCGCCTCCCTCTCGTCCGCGGGGCCGTAGACGGTGCTCATCCCCATGCAGCCGAGCCCCTCGGCGGAGACGCTGAGCCCTTGGCTGCCCAGCCGGCGCTGTCGCATTGCTTGAACTCCCTATTTCGCTATAGCCACGGTCCGTCCCTGTGCGGAGGGGTGACGGCCGCTTGATCCCTCTCTGTAGGATCTTCGCGCCTCGCCGTCCTCCACGCCATCACCGCTGCACCGGGCCGCTCAAAGCCCCCTCAAAGCGCCATCAAAGCCGGGCTCGCCGCCGCGGAGCGGACGGCCGCCGCCGGTGACGGCGGCGGCCGCGGGACGGGCCGCCGGAGCGGCCGGATCGAAACGGCCGGTTCAGGGCGGCGGGGAGGGCGCGCCGCCCGCCGGCGGTACCGCCGGCGGTGACGCCAACAGGGCCGCTACCGGTGCCGCTAGCAGTACTGCGCCTGTTTGCCGATGATGCGGTACACGCAGTCGGAGTACTCCAGGAACCTCAGCACCGCCTCCTTGTTGCGGGTGGTCTGGGTCACGATCTGCTCGTCCGGCGGGTAGAAGCCCGGCGAGCCGTTCTTCGGGTACATCTCGAAGGTGTAGCTGAAGATCTTGTAGTTGCCCCACAGCCAGTCGTTGATGGTGCCGTCGGTGATGTAGAGGTCGCTGGACTGCTGGGGGGTGTAGCCGTTGGTCCCAGCCATGTTCCGGCCGAGCGTCGCGAAGGCGTTCTGGTCGTCGGCGGTCAGGCCGGTGGCGGTGTCGCTGTAGGTGTAGCCGTAGGGCCACAGGATCAGCTCGCTGTAGGTGTGGAAGTCGATGTTGCTCCTGATCTGCTGCCGGCCCCCGACCACCCGGCCGCGCACCCAGCCGGCCAGGGCCCGCACCTCGGGCGCGGACTCGGCCGACGCGCCGCGGTAGGTCTCACTGGACGGCGACCCGGAGGAGCCGCCGCAGCATCCCCACCGGTAGGCCCAGTTGCGGTTCAGGTCGGTGCCCACGGAGGAGGATCCGGTATTGGGCTGCCGGTTCTTGCGCCAGGAGCGGTAGGAGCCGGTGGCGATGTCGTACTCGCCGCCGTCGGGGTTCAGGTCGGGCATGATCCAGATCTCGCGGGAGTTCACCAGGCCGGTGATGCGGCTGTCGGTGTTGTAGCTCCCGGTCAGCAGGTTGAGCAGGTAGAGGGCCATCTCGACCGTCAGGTGCTCGCGGGCGTGCTGGTGGGCCGTGAACAGCACCTCCGGCTCGCTCTCGTCCGTGCCGACGTTGTCGCTGATCTTGATGGCGATCAGGTCGCGGCCGCCGTAGGAGGTCCCGTAGCTGTACTTCCTCGCGATGGAGGGATAGCCGGCGACCACCTGGTTCACCGCGGCGGTCATCTCGGCGTAGTTGTGGTAACCGGAGTCCGCTGACGGGAAGTCCTGCGGCTTCGGCACCACGGGCGATAACGGACGCGGGAGCCGGGTGACCGCGTAGCCCAGGCCCTTGATCGCGGCGAGCTCGGCCTCCGAGGCTGTGACCACGACCGACGCGGCCGCCACCTCGTCGATCGCGGCGCCGGTGGCCGCGATCGCGGTCCGCTGCACGGCCGTGCTGGGCCCGTCGACGCGGTACTGGTAGTTGGGGGGTGGCTCCGCCGAGGCCCCCGCCCCGGTGATCCCGCTGGTGCACAACAGGGCCAGGATCGCCAACCCCGCGAGCAGAAGACGTCTCACCTGAATCCTCCTTGGGACGCGCGCTTCTGGGTTGTCGCGCGCCTGCACTGAGAGTCAGGTCAACGGTCCGAAGATAGAAGGCCCAAATTTCACGACTTGTAATGACTCGATGGGTGCAGCGAGATTGGCCGGAAAAGGGGGGCGGAAGTGGGGGAAAGCATGATTAGAGCGCGCCACAGGGGTAGCACACATGCCGACCGACACCCCAGCGGCCGGACGGCCCACGATATTGATCCCCCAAGGAGTAAGAATCCTCATGGCCCTTCCCGTTCTCACCCCCGAGCAGCGGCAGGCCGCTCTCGTCAAGGCGACCGAGGCCCGGCAGGCGCGGGCCGCCCTGCTCGCCCAGCTCAAGAGCGGTGACCTCACCCTGGACGACCTGTTCAAGCGCGACGACGACACGGCCAAGAAGATCAAGGTCTCCCAGGCTCTGCGCGCCCTGTCCGGCATCGGCCCCACCAAGGCGGCCGCGCTGATGGAGCGCGCCGGCGTCGACGACAAGCGGCGCATCGGCGGCCTCGGCGTCCAGCAGCGCCGCAAGCTCGTCGAGGCGGTGTCCTCCTGACCGCCCGGCCGGCGGAGCCGAGCGGAGCGGCGGGCCCGCTCTCTCCGCCGGCCGATCTTTGGCCACCCCTGCCATTCTCCGCGGAGTCGGGAGCGCATAGTCTCCCAATAACGACATGGCGGCGGGGAGGCGACCCTTTGAGCAAGCTCACGGAAGACGAGCGCAGGGACCTGCAGGACATCCTGTCCAGCCCTGAGCTCAACGACCCACGCGTGCACGCCGACCGGGAGGTCGGTCAGCAGCTCGCCGACTTCTTCCGTAAGGACATGCCGGACGTGGACGAGGTGGTCATCGGCCGCATCTTCCTGCGGACCGCGGTGACCATCACCCAGCTCGGCGACGCCGGGATGCCCCTTGAGCAGATCGCCAACATCCTCACGCTCAGCGCCCTGGACCTGACCGCCCTGGAGCTCGCCCGCGAGACCGGCCCCTGACGATCGCCCCGTGAAACGGCGAAAGCGCCTGGCTCCCGGGCGTTCCGGGGGCCAGGCGCTCCGTTTCCGGCCGGAGCCGAGGACTAGCGGACGACCTTCACATAGTCGGTCGCCGACGACCCGTACAGGCCGCGGGAGCCCTCGAAGACGACCTTCCAGGTGCCGGACCAGTAGGCCGGGATCTTCGTGTAGAAGGACCCGTCCGGGTTGGTCTCGATCGTGTCCACGTACTCCCACTTGCCGCCGTGGGCGCGGTGGAAGTACACGTGGATCTTCTGCCAGCCGAGCTGACGCCAGTTGTGCCAGCGGTTGTCGGCGTCGCAACGGTTGTCGCCCACGACGTAGACGTCACCGTTCCACCACCAGTCGCCGTAGCACCGGGCCGTCTGCAGCTTGCCCGAGAGGGAGAGCTTGCGGCCCTTCTTGACGGGCTCGGGGCTCGCGTTGAACCCGGCGATCCGCGTCGCGCGCGGACCGTGGTGCGAACGAGCCTTCACGATCTTGACGAAGAACGACGAGTGCGCCTCGACGACCTTGCCGTCCTTGCCGGTCGCCGTGACGTGGACGAGCCACTTCCCGGCCGGATCGTGCCGGTCGAGAACGATGGTCTTGTCCCAGCTCTGCCGTTCTGAGCCGCTCTTGGACGCCTTCGCGGCCCCGGGGCAGGGGTTGCAGTCGGGCTGCCCACCCCGGCCCGTGGGGTCGAAGTCGATCTTCACGTCCTCGGCGCCCACGGTCGTGACCGTGGTCGTGACGCTGACGTGATCGCCTCCGCGGATGACCACCGGGTCGGGGGTCACTCTGACGGACTCGATGCCGACCGTGGTGTCCGGCGCCTCGTCCGCCATCGCCGGTGCCGCCACCGACAGCGCCGAAGCGCCCATGGCGGCCGCTACCAAAGCGGTAGCGATGCGTTTCATCATGCGGAACTTCCTCTCCCCGTAGAGAAAGGCATCCCAAGGGGGGTGTGCCTACGTCATAGACGTCGATAGGGGGTGGAAAGTTGCCGCACACTCGCCAGAAAATTCGTACATATCGGACACGCAACGATATTGTTATAAGAGGTATGGGGCGATTTATCCTAGTTATGCGCTTTATGTCGGGATGATATGCGCAACACCGGCGTAATGCCGGGTCCCCGGATACACGACCCGCCATACCCCGTGCGGGCGTCTTCTCACCCGCCGGACGAAGACGCCCTCCTGGTCGGTCCGCGCTTCGGCGACGCTCCGCCACCTTCGCCCGCCGTGCTTTTTGAACTGGAGCGTCACCCGCTGGCGGGGGAAGGACCAGTAGTCGAACCTGCCGGTCGGGTCCACGCGCGTCAGCGTCCCGGTCACCCGTATGACCCCCGGCCGCGCGCGGACCCGGGCGGCGCGCAGCCCGCTGAGCGCGCTGGCCTTCCTGAACAGGAACGACGTGGCGGCCGTCGTCCGGCGTCCCCGGGCGTCCCTCGCGGTGGCGACGGCCCGCCACCGGCCTGCGGGGTACCAGCGGGTGAGGCGCACCGGCGGGTCGAACCGCCAGACCTCCCAGCCGGAGCCGCCGCGTGCGGGGACGGGCGCCGGCGCGACGGCCGGCGTCCCGCTCGCCCGCCTGTCCGGCTCGACGCGCAGGGTCACCCCGCGCGGGCCGGCCGTGCCCCGGGCCACCACCTCGACCACCAGCCGCACCCCGTGCCGCGGCCGCGCCACCGGAGAGCGGGGACGGACCCGGACCGACCGGATGACCGGCCCGCCGGGGACGGCGGGGGCCGCCTTGGACGGCGCCGCGGCGACGGGAGGGGCCGTGGCCGGGGAGGGCTCCGCGATCGGGACGGCCGTCGAGCGCATCGGCGAGCGCACCGTCGAGCGCGCGGTCACCGCCGGCTTCCCCGTCCCGGCCGCGGACGCGGAACGGGGCGGGGACGCCTCCGCGAGGACCGTGAGCGCGGCCAGCCCCGCGGCCGACGACGTGAGAAGACGTCTCCTGGTCATGGCCTGGAGGCTAGGCGGCCCCGGGCAAGGGCACGGGGCCGACACGCCCCGTGCCCGGCAAAGGGCCCGGGTCAGGCAGAGATCAGTCAGGGATCAGGATTGGTACATCTCTTCGATGACGGCGGCGTACCTGGCGTGCACGACGCGGCGCTTGAGCTTGAGGCTGGGGGTGAGCTCGGCGGTCTCGGCGGTCCACTCGACGGGCAGCAGGTGCCAGCGCTTGACCTGCTGGACGCGGGCGAGTTTGGCGTTGGCCGCCGCGACGGCCGCGTCCACCTCCTTGAGCACGTCGGGGTGCTCGGCCAGCTCGGCCAGGGAGGCGAACTCGATGCCGCGTCCCTTGGCCCACACGGGGGCCACCTCGCCGTCGAGGGTGAGGATCGCCACGATGTAGGGCCTGCGGTCGCCGTAGGCGAGGGCCTGGCCGATGAGCGGGTGCTCCTTGAGCAGGTTCTCGGTGTTGGCGGGCGAGATGTTCTCGCCGCCGGCGGTGATGATGAGCTCCTTCTTGCGGTCGACGATGCGGACGAAGCCGTCCTCGTCGATGGAGCCCACGTCGCCGGTGTGCAGCCAGCCCTCCTCGTCGATGAGCTCGGCGGTGGCCTCGGGGCGGTTGAGGTAACCGCCGGTGTTGGCAGGGCTGCGGGTGATGATCTCGCCGTCCTCGGCGACCCGCACCTCCACGGCCGGGAAGGGCGGCCCGACGGTGCCGAGCTTGAACATGTCGGTGCTGTTGCCGGTGAACGCGCCGCTGGTCTCGGTCATGCCGTAGACGTCGACCACGCGCATGCCGAGCCCGGCGAAGAACCGCTGCACTTCGAGCGGCATCGGGGCGGCGGCGGTGGCCAGCCACAGCGCGTTCTCGAAGCCGATCATCGAGCGGATGATGGACAACAGCGCGGCGTCGGCCTGCTCGTAGGCCGCGGTGACCTCGGAGCTCGGGGTGCGGCCGTACTGGCACGCCTCGACGTAGGCCAGCCCGGCCGCCATGGCCGCGCGGACCTGCTCCTGCTGCTCAACGGGCTGGGTGGCGAGCAGGGCCTGCAGGCGGGCCATCATCTTCTCCCACACCCTCGGCACGCCGAAGAAGAACAGCGGCTTAACCTGGGCGAGCACGGCGCCGAGCTCGGCGAGGTCGGGGCAGAAGTGGACGTGGTAGACCTTGAACAGCGGGATGTACAGGCTCAGCACGCGCTCGGCGATGTGGGCGTAGGTCAGGTAGGAGATCTGCGACCCGTGGTCGGGCAGCCCGGTCAGCCGGACGCTGACGGCGACCTCGAAGCAGATGTTGGCGTGGGTCAGCGGCACCCCCTTGGGGTTGCCGGTGGTGCCGGAGGTGTAGAGCACGGTGAGCACGTCGTCCGCGGTCACCGTGGCGGCCCGCGCCTCGGCGGCGGCCGGGTCGGCGGCCAGGGCGCTCTCGCCGAACGCCAGGAAGTCCTCCCAGCTCATGAACAGCTCGCCCTCAGGGCAGTCCTCGAGCACGATGACCTTGCGCAGGCCGGGCAGCTCGTCCAGGATCGGCGTCCAGCGCGCGAGGTCGGCCGCGCCCCCCAGCACGGCGATCTTGGCGTTGACGTCCTTGGCGACGAAGGCCACCTGCTCGGGGGCGAAGGTGGCGTAGATCGAGCACGCCATCCCGCCGGCGTGGACGGCGCCGAGGTCGGCGAGCACGTGCTCGGTGCGGTTGACCATCATGAGCGCGACGGCCTCTCCGCGGTCGAGACCGAGGGCGCCGAATCCGGCCGCGATCGCGAGCACCCGCTGACGGGCCTGCGCGTAGGTCAACGTCGTCCAGCCGTCACCCGACCGGTCGGAGTAGGCGGGCGCGTCAGGGAAACGCTCCGCCGTGCGCCTGAGTTGTTCGCAAATGGTGTGGCCGGCGATCTCTTGCTCGATTTCCCTGCGTTCGGCAAGGACCCGGGGGTCGGCCATTTCGCCTCCAGAAGTGCCCACTTACACGAGTGGGATGCATCGCACCACAGGTGTTCACGGCAAACAAGTCCCTGGAAGTGAGAAGAAGCGCCGCCCTTGTCCGCTTCGCGGGCCGAAACCGTCATTCCCTTACGCTCAGTGTCCGGGGCATGCGGCCATACGAATCACCAATTCGGACACCAAGCAATAAAACCGACGTTGGATACGTTAGTTCCTCGAAGCCCGTGACAGTCCGGCTCCGAACGCGGCGACGACCCGAGCGAGGAGCCCGCCAGGGGGCGGCGGGCGGCTCGCCGGGACACAGCGGCGCCCGAGGCCCGCCGAGCGGAGCGAGACCGGACGCGCACAGCCGGACGCACACGATCCAACGCGCACAACCCAACGCGCACAGCCGAACGAACGCAGCCGAAGCTCACAGCGGCGCGAACGCCGCAGGACGCCACAGAACGCCGCAGGACCAGCACAGCACCGGGACGGGGGACGTACCGCATGTCGCAGGAAGTCAGCACGCAGGTGGAGGAACGGAGGGTCTTCGGGCATCCGCGCGGCATCGTCACGCTGTTCCTCACCGAGATGTGGGAGCGTTTCAGCTTCTACGGGCTGCGCGCCATCTTGTTCTTCTTCCTCACCGCCACCGTCGCCCAGGGCGGCATGGGGCTGCCCAAGCCCACCTCCACCGCCGTCGTCGGCGTCTACGGCGCGCTGGTCTACCTGCTGGCGCTGCCCGGCGGCTGGATCGCCGACCGCCTGCTCGGAGCGCGGCGCTCGGTGCTCGCCGGCGGGTCGGTCATCATGCTCGGCCACATCAGCATGGCCATCCCGCTGCGCGGCCAGGGGCTCGTCTGGCTCGGCCTCGGGCTGATCGTCGCCGGCACCGGGCTGCTCAAGCCGAACATCTCGACGATGGTCGGCGGCCTGTACCCCGAGGGGGACAACGCCCGCAGGGACGCGGGCTTCTCCATCTTCTACCTGGGCATCAACCTGGGCGCGTTCGCCGCCCCGTACGTGGTCAGCAACCTGGCGCGGGACGACCGCTGGCACCTCGGGTTCGGCGCGGCGGCGGTCGGCATGGCGATCGGCCTGACGCAGTACGTCGCCGGCGGGCGTCACCTGCGGGGAGCCGGTGAGACGCCCGGGCACCGCCTGACCCCCGAGGAGCGGCGGCACTTCGGGATGATCGCCGCGATCGGCCTGGGCGGCGCGGCGGTGGCGCTGGCGCTGTGGGCCTGGAGCGGGACGTTCACCGTCGACCGCTTCACGGTGGCGCTCACCATCCTCACGATCATGGTCCCGGTCGGCTACTTCGCCTACATCCTGCTCGGCGGCCACAACCTGACCACCGGCGAGCGGACCAAGATGAAGGCCTACGTCTGGCTGTTCGTCGCCGCCGCGATCTTCTGGATGATCTACGACCTGGCTCCGACCGTGCTGAACGACTTCGCGGCCGAGCACACCGACCTGCGGATGTTCGGGCAGTCGATCACGGCGGCCACCACGCAGTCGTTCAACCCACTGATGATCATGATTTTCGTGCCGGTCTTCGCGGCCCTGTGGGTGAAGCTCGGCGACCGGGTGGGGGCGGCGCAGAAGTTCGCGTTCGGCCTTTTCATGATCGGCGTCAGCTTCGTGGCGATGGCGCTCGCGGCGGGGCTCGCCGAGACGGGGCGCATCTCGGTCTGGTGGCTGTTCCTGGTCTACCTCATCCAGGTCTTCGGCGAGCTGTCCCTCAGCCCGGTCGGGCTTTCTGTGACCGTCGAACTGGCCCCGCACGCCTTCCGGAGCCAGATGCTCGGCGTCTGGTACCTGTCGTTCGCCGTCGGGGACGCCATCGGCGGCCAGACCGCGCGCCTGCTGCATTACATGTCCGAGCCTGCGTACTTCGCCACGCTCGCCGCCATCGCGCTCGCCGCCTCGGCCGTCCTGCTGGCCTTTGCCCGCCGGCTGCGCGTGCTGATGGGCGAGCGGTGAGAACGGGTCGCAGGGAACGGGTCATGGGGAAAACGGGTCACGGGGAAGGGGTCACAGGGAAGGGGTCAGCGCCGCGCCGGGCGGCGGCCGGTGGGCGGACGGCGAGGCCTGCGCGGACGGCGAGACGGCGATGGCCCGCGCGGCGGCGAGGCGGGGCACCGCGTCGGCGAGCGCCCGCGGCGGCATCGTGAACGGCAGGCGCAGGTAGCGCTCCAGCGTGCCGTCGAGGCCGAACCACGGGCCGGGCGCGAGCCGCACCCCCTGCGCCGCCGCCGCGTCGGCGAGCGGCGTCGCCATCGGGGAGTCCAGCCGCACCCACAGCGAGCCGCCCCCGCGCGGCTCGGTGAACGACCACTCGGGCAGGTGGGCGCGCAGCGCCTCGGTCAGGGCGGTCCGTGAGGCGGCCAGCCCGCGCGCCCGTTCGGCCTTGGCCTGCTCGATGCGCTGGAACAGGTGGGTCACCGCGAGTTGCTCGATCAGCGGCGCGGCGATGTCCATCCCGGCGCGCAGGACGGCGAGGCGGCGGACCAGGGCGCTGGTGGCGCGGATCCACCCGATGCGCAGGCCGCCCCACCACAGCTTGGAGGCCGACCCGACGCTGATCACCCGGCCGTCGGTGTCGAACGCGGCCAGCGGCTGGGTGGCGGGCACCTCGTCGATGGCCAGCTCGGCCCAGCTCTCGTCCACCAGCAGCGTCGTGTCGTTGCGGCGGGCGGCGTCCACCAGTTCGGCCCGGCCGGCGTCGTCCATGAGCAGGCCCATGGGGTTGTGGAAGTCGGGGATGACGTAGGCCAGCCGGGTCGCCGACTGGCGCATGGCGCAGGCCATCAGCTCGACGTCCCAGCAGTCGCCGGGGAGCCCCACCGGCACCAGCCGGGCGCCGCGCAGGCGGGCCGCGTCCAGCGCGTGGGGATAGGTCGGCGACTCCACCAGCATCGGGTCGCCCTGCCCGGCGAACAGGGTGAGGAGCAGGTGGATGGCGTGCTGCGCGCCGCCGGTGACCAGGATCTGGTCGGGCCGGGTGGCGAGGCCGCGGGCGCCGTACCGGGCGGCGATCGCCTCGCGCAGCGGCCGCACGCCCATCGGGCCGTAGCCGGTGCCGAGGCCGTAGCGGGGGTAGGCCTCGACCGCGGCGGCCAGGGCCTCGGGGAGCAGGGACGTGGCGGGCGGGGCCGCGGCGTGCAGCGGGACGAGGCCGTCATCGTCGTCGGCGATCACCCACGGGTTGCCGGTGCCGAGCGCGCCGGGGTCGGGCAGGGCCGTCCAGCTGCCCGCGCCCTGGCGGCTGTCGAGGTAGCCCTGCTCGCGCAGCCGGTCGTAGGCGGCGGTCACGGTGGTGCGGCTGACGCCGAGCGCCTCGGCCAAGTGACGCTCGGCCGGCACGCGCACGCGGGTGGCGAGGCGGCCGTCCAGGATCAGGCCGCGCACGCGCTCGGCCAGCGCCCGGTAGTACGGGCGGGTGTCCGGCGGAAGGTCGACCAACTTGGCCAGCCATGGCCCGCTGACATATCGCTCCATAAAGCCACTTTCTCTGATTGGCCCTTTGCCAGCAAGCCATTGGCGTCCGAACATTGCGGCACTATGACTGAGATCTCCCTCCCCCGCCTCGGCTCGTTCCCCAACCGCCTGCTGCGGCTGTACGCCGGTCTGTTCCTCTACGGCGCGGGCGTCGCGCTCCAGGTCGAGTCGGGGCTCGGCAACGACCCGTGGGACGTCTTCCACCAGGGCCTGTCCGTCCGCACCGGATGGTCGATCGGCACGTGGATCATCGTGGTGGGCGCCGCCGTCATGCTCTTCTGGATCCCGCTCAGGCAGCGCCCGGGCATCGGCACGCTGAGCAACATCGTGTTCCTCGGGCTCTTCGCCGACCTGGTGATCTGGATGCTGCCCACGCCGGAGCCCCTGGCGGTCCGCTGGGCCTACCTGCTCTCGGCGGTGGTGCTGATCGCCGCCGCCACCGGCCTGTACATCGGCGCCGGCCTCGGCCCGGGCCCCCGTGACGGGCTGATGACCGGCCTCAACCGGCTCGGACTGTCCATCAGGTCGGCGCGCACGCTGGTCGAGCTGACCGTCCTGGCCATCGGGTGGCTGCTCGGCGGGACCGCGGGCGTGGGCACGATCGTCTTCGCGGTGCTGATCGGCCCGCTCACGCAGTACTTCATGCCGCGGATGCGACCGCGAACCTGACGTAGCCCGGCCCGGCGGCCGGATCTTCCGTCGCCGGGGGCGCCGAAACCCCCTGCGCGTACTAGCGTGACGGCATGCGGATCGAGGACTACGCGCTCATCGGCGACATGCAGTCGGCCGCCCTCGTCGGGCGGGACGGGTCGATCGACTGGCTGTGCCTGCCCCGTTTCGACTCCCCCTCCTGCTTCACGTCCCTGCTCGGCGACGAGCGCAACGGCCACTGGTGGATCGGCCCGGCGGGCCCCGGGCGGCGGCCGAGCACCCGGCGCCGCTACCGCGAGGACACCCTCATCCTGGAGACCGAGTGGGACACCGAGGGCGGCACGGTGCGGGTCACCGACTTCATGCCGCCCCGGCAGGCCAACCCCGACCTGGTGCGCGTGGTCGAGTGCCTGGCCGGCAGCGTCGAGATGAGCACCCTCATCCGCATCCGCTTCGACTACGGCCGCATCGTGCCGTGGGTGCGCCGCACCGACGGCCTGCTGCAGGCCGTCGGGGGGCCCGACTCCGTCTGGCTGCACTCCCCCGTGCCGCTGCAGGGCGGCGACTACGCCCACAAGGCGACCTTCCGCGTCTCGGCCGGCGACCGGCTGGCGTTCGTGTTCACCTGGCACCCCTCCCATTCGCCCCGGCCGCACCAGATCGACCCGATGGCCGAGCTGCGGGAGACCGAGGCCATGTGGAAGGAGTGGGTCTCCCAGTGCACCCCGGAGACCGAGGACCGCTGGCGCGACGCGGTCGTCCGCTCGCTGATCACCCTCAAGGCGCTCACCTACTCCCCCACCGGCGGCATCGTGGCCGCGCCCACGACCTCCATTCCCGAGGACATCGGCGGGGTCCGCAACTGGGACTACCGCTACTGCTGGCTGCGCGACGCCACGATGACCCTGGACGCGCTGCTCGGGGCGGGCTACGTCGACGAGGCCCGCGACTGGCGCGAGTGGCTGCTGCGCGCGATCGCCGGCCGCCCGCAGGACCTGCAGATCATGTACGGCGTGGCCGGCGAGCGCCGCCTGCCCGAGATGGAGCTGCCCTGGCTTGAGGGGTACGAGAACTCCCGCCCGGTGCGCATCGGCAACGCCGCGGTCAACCAGCTCCAGCTCGACGTGTACGGCGAGGTGATGAACTGCCTCTACCTGTCGCAGGCGTCCGGGCTCTCCTCCATCTCGCGCACGTGGGCGATCCAGCGGTCGCTGATGGACTTCCTTGAGTCCCACTGGGACGAACCGGACGAGGGCCTGTGGGAGGTGCGCGGGCCCCGCCGGCACTTCGTCCACTCCAAGGTGATGGCCTGGGTGGCGGCCGACCGGGTGATCCGGCAGGTCGAGCGGTTCGGCCAGAACGGGCCGGTCGACCACTGGCGCGCGCTGCGCGAGCGCATCCACGCAGAGATCCTGGCGAAGGGCTACGACTCCGCGCGCAACACCTTCACCCAGTCGTACGGGTCGGGCGAGCTGGACGCCGCGCTGCTGCTGATCCCGCAGACCGGCTTCCTGCCGCCGGACGACCCCCGCGTCACCGGGACGATCGACGCGATCGAGCGCGAGCTGATGTCCGACGGCTTCGTGCTGCGCTATCCGCTGGCCCACCAGAACTCCGTGGACGGCCTGATGGGCGGCGAGGGGGCGTTCCTCGCGTGCAGCTTCTGGCTCGCCGAGGCGCGGGCCATGGCGGGCAGGCGCGAGCAGGCCGTCGAGCTGTTCGAGAAGCTCCTGTCACTGCGCAACGACGTGGGGCTGCTGGCCGAAGAGTACGACCCCCGCTACGAGCGGCTGGTCGGCAACTTCCCCCAGGCCTTCAGCCACGTCCCGCTGATCCACACCGCCCACACCCTCTCCCGCCCCCACTGCACCCCCCGCCACACCGCCCTGCTAACCCCCGCCTGATCATCCATCTGAACCGGCACCGTGCCGCCAGAGATCTTTTGAACAGTGGCACCATAGTGATCAGGCTCAACGAGGAAGGGGATCCGTATGGGCAGTGTCGGCCAGTCCGGAACGCACAACGAGCGCGCAGACGACGCGTCCGCGACATGGCCGTCCAAGAGCTTCTTAGCGACACTGCCCGATGAGACCCGGAATGTCGTCTTGCACCGAGGTACGCGGCGGATCTTCTCTCCGAGTCAGGTCTTCGTCACCCAAGGCGACCAGGCGACGGAGGTGTTCGTGATCCTCGATGGTGTCGTCCGCGTGGAGTCGATGGACATCTCCGGCACACCAAAATTGATCGACATCCAGACGCGCGGGGACACGATCGGCGAGATGACGGCGATCTCCGGAGAGCCGCGATCGGCCACCGTAAGCGCGGCGACGAAGGTGATCGCACTGGAGATTTCCAAGGGCGACTTCCTTGATCTGCTGGAGAACGAGCCTGCGGCGTCGCACGCATTGATTCGAATGCTGATAGAACGTCAGCGTTCACGTACGCAACAGATTCTGGACTTCCGCCAGTTCGACGCCCCCACCCGGCTCGCCCGGACGCTCGCCGCCCTAGCGGACAAGTGGGGGACGCCAGCCGGCGAAGGTATCGTTCTCCACCCTTCCCTCAACCAGTCCGATCTGGCCTCGCTGACCGGCGCCAGCGAGCCAAGCGTGTTCAAGGCCTTGCGAACACTTCGCGAGGAAGGCGTGGTGGAGACGCACTACCGTCGCTTGATCATCAAGGATCTCGCCGCTCTACGCGCCAGTGCGGCATTGCCCGATTGAGATCATTTTCATACTAAGACGAGTCAATGCTTGTAAAAATATAGACTTCTCCCTATATTGAGATGACCTTGCCGTCCCTACGGCTCTCGTCTCGGGAGGTGTCGTGTTCCTCAACGGTGTCAGAAAGATCGCCGCACCATCTCAACCAGCGGGGGCGCGTGCTCCGTTCGAGGCGACAAGCGCCTTCATTGACGTCCGAGACTCAACGAGGCTGACAAGCGCGCTGGGCGTGCACGCGACCAGAAACCTGCTCGAACGATTTTTCTCCTCAATCGTCGCTCTCACCGACATCACCGGCGGAGTCGTGTGCGACATCAATGGCGATGGAGTACTGGCGATCTTCCAGGGAGAGGGACGTGTCGATCGTGCGCTGTCCACCACGGTCGAGGTGCAGCGGATGTCCTCTTCTCTGGCGGCGCGCGCCGACGACAACTCTCATGCGCTTCAGGTCAGGATCGGCATCGACGACGGCCTCGTATGCCAGGGGTGGGCAGGTCCGAACCCGGGAGGACAGGGATTCTGGGTCGGCTCCAATGTGGCGGCAAAGGTCTCCCGGCTCGCAGACGGCGCGGGCCACATCGCTCTGACCGAGCAAGCATTCTCACTGCTCGGCACCGAAGCCCGGAACGCCGGAGTCTGGTCGGATGAGACGGACGTCGTCATCGGCGGCGAGCAGGTCACCGTACGCACACGCGTTCGGGATCGGACCCAGACACATCGCTGACATACCGTCGCCGGAAGCGGAAAGAAGGATCCCATGACGCTACCGCAGCTGCCGGTACGCGCACTGATAGGAGCCATTCCGGCGACCATCGCGATCCTCGTAGGCGCGCTGGTCGTTCTGCTAGCGCTGTTCTTGTCCAAAGAGCGTCAGAGATACGCGCTACGGGTATGGCAAGGCGTCGTAGAGCTCGTTCCACTCCTCGTGGGCACCACCGGCCGGTCGGCGAAGCTCCCCTTGGCGACAGAAGCTCCGGTCCTGACCCCCCATGGTTCGGCGAGTTCCGGTATTTAGACGAGGAGAATGCGCCCCGCGAGCCTTCTAGCCACTCGCCTGCCTGACCTCCTCCTCCAACTGGACGCGCAGACTTCGCCATACCGGACTGCCTCACGCTGTCCAGGCGGGTCCCCACTTTGGCCCTACAACAGGTGGGGCGCACCCGGAGCGCCGACCGCATGCTGGTGCGCCCATATGATCATGGAATCCACCGACACATCCCCATCCACCCAGCCCGCAGCGTCCTCGGCACCTGGACCACCTGAAGCAGCCGCTCCCATGTGCCGTCCGCCGACCAGCGGCGATGCCGCTTGTGAACCGTCACCCACGACCCGAACCGCTCAGGGAGAGCGTGCCGTGGTACCCCGGTACGCGCTCGGCAGAACACGCCGTTGAGCACCATCGGATGGTCATTCCACCGGCCTCCACGTGCCCCGCCCGGCGGTAACAGCGGCTCCACTCGCATTTGTCAGATCACCACAACCGATACACGAGCGTCACCAACCCGGCGCCCGCTGTCAGGAGATCTAAGAAACAGCTCCTTCAGCGGCCCCTGGCCATGGCGGCGAGGAGGCGGGCGAAGTCGGGGGGCGGGGCGACGACCAGGCGGCGCTGGCCGTTCTGGACGACCAGGTCGGCCTGGATGCGGGTCAGCCTGCCGTGGTTCCACCAGTACACGTGCGGGCTCAGGCCGTCGTCGCGCGTGCGGTACTCGCGGTGGGCCAGCAGCCACAGCCGCTCGATGGCGCGCATCACCGACAGGCCGTCGATGGGGTGGACGACCATCTCTCCGGGACGGGGAAGCGCCACGATCAGCCCGTCGGGAGAGACCAGCAGGTAGTCCTCGATCTTGCGCAGGTGCACGGCCGAGCTGGCCGGCGAGCCGGTCATGACGTAGGCGAAGATGCCGTCGAGGTCGACGCGCTCGGCCGACAGCCGCTCGTCGGCGAGCACGTTGCGGCCGGCGGCGTCCAGCGCCTGCGCCGGCGTGACCGGCCAGCAGAACGCCTCCTCCGGACGCACCGGGCGCCCCGAGACGGTGAGGACCTCGATCAGGTCGGAGCCGAGGTGGCGGCCGATCAGCCGGGAGGGGTCGTCCTCCAGCCCGTCGGTGAGCATCACCTGGGTGCGCAGCAGCGGCAGGATCTGCGCGTAGTCGCACACGTCCGGCAGGTCGTCGGCGCGGGCCACCGCCCGTCCGAGGTGCTCGGAGACCAGCATCGGCCAGTCCTCGCGCGAGCGCCGCCCCGCTTCGCGGCGCAGCCCGTCCAGCCGCACCGTCACGGTGCGCGGCCCGGTGAGCGCCATCGAGGAGCCGCCCGGCTGGAAGGCCGGGTCATAGCCCAGGCTCTCCGCCACCAGCACCAGCAGGGAGTCCAGATCGGCCTCCTCGAACGAGCGCCGCGACGTGCCTGCCCGCCAATCCCGGTATCGCCTGAACAAGCCCACGCAGGCTCCCAACTACCACGGTTTCTTCCCCCTACCTGCGCCTACAGTGCCGTAGCGGGGTCGCGGAACAGGCAAGTCAAAGAGCACGATTCGGTATCAATGACCGCGTCCGCCCCCATCCAGGCGGTGAACTGTGGTGTGCCATGGCCGATCGGCAGCCCGGCGATCATCGGCACGCCGAGCGGGGCGAGCCGGTCGACCAGCACCGGCGTCGGGTCGCCGCACCGCTCCCAGGATCCGAGCACGATGCCGAGGGCGCCGGTCAGGCATCCGGCCTGCAGCAGCTGGGTCAGCATGCGGTCGATGCGGTAGGGCTCCTCGCCGATGTCCTCCAGCAGCACGATGTGCCCCTGGGCGCGCATGGCGTACGGCGTGCCGCACAGCGACGCCAGCAGCGACAGGTTGCCGCCGGTGAGCGGCCCCTCGGCGTGGCCGGGCACGATCACCTGGCCGCCGGCCACCGGGGCGGGCATGTCGCCCTCGAACAGCGAGGCGCGCAGGTGGGCCAGCGAGGCCTCGTCGGGCCCGTCCGCGTCGCTCAGCGTGGCGGACGCCGGCATCGGGCCGAAGCAGCTTGCGACGCCGAGCCGCACGGCGAACGCCTGGTGCAGCGCGGTGATGTCGCTCGACCCGAGCAGGATCTTGGGCCGCGCCGCCCCCATGGCGGTCCAGTCGAGCAGGTCGAGCAGGCGGGTGGCGCCGTAGCCGCCGCGGGCGCAGATGACGGCCCGCACGTCGGGGTCGCACCAGGCGTCCTGCAGGTCGGCGGCCCGGCCGGCGTCCGAACCGGCCAGGTAGCCGCGCCGGTTGAGCACCCTCGGCATGACCACGACGTCCAGGCCGATCTCGGTGAGGACCTGACGGCCACGGGTCAGGCGGACCGGGTCGACCGGCCCCGACGGGGCGACGACGGCCACCCGGTCGCCAGGATGCAGCCGACCGGGGACCCATAGCCGCCTGTCCTTCATCGCCCGCCTCCTGTCCCGCGGAATCGTCCTGATTTGTGGCCGTCGAAAAACGGTGAATGGGCGGAAACCGCCGCCGTTGTGAGTACGCTTACCCAGGTGACGCCATGTACCACCGTTGGGCGGGGCGTGGCCGGTTCGTTCACCTCGCAAAGGGTGTCAGACTGTCCTCACTTATGCGACCCCCGACCCACATTCTGGTCGTCAACGGCATCAAGGTCCGCAGACCGGTGTTCCTGCTCGGCGCTCCGCACTCCGGCGCCGACCTTCTCGCGCGCGCGCTGAAGCGCTCGCCCGGCTTCCACGTCACCATGGGCCGGGCCGCGGTGGCCCACGTCGTCTACGCCTTCGCCCGCCGTCCGTCGATCATGCGCAGGAAGGGCGGCGGCGCGGTGCGGGTGCTGCGCGACGCCCTGGCCGAGGCGTGGCAGATCGTCCCGGGGGCGTGCGCCGAGTGCCCGGCGTCGTGCCGGGAGGCCGGGGCCGTCACCGGCGGCGGCCCGTGCGCCTCCCCCGGCTCCGTCGTCCGGTTCGGCGACGCCAACCCCGACCTGCTGTACAGCGCGCCGGTGCTGCTCCAGGCCTTCCCCGACGCCCGGTTCATCCAGTTCATCCGCGACGGCAGGGACGTCACCGCCGACATGCTCGCCGACCGCGCCTCCATGAGCCTGTTCCGGACGAGCATGCTCAGCGACGAGACCGAGTTCCCCAACCCGTTCCTCGGGGTCAACGCCAGCGAGCACCGCGACAGGTGGACGGCGATGGACTCGGCGGGCAAGTGCGCCCTGCGCTGGCGCAGCGCCGTACGGCTGAGCGCCGCGCTGCGCCAGGAGCTGCCGCCCGACCAGCTGCTCACGCTGCGCTACGAGGACATGGCCTCCGCGCCGGGGCCGACGGTCGCGGCGGTGTCGGACTTCCTGGAGAGCAGGGTGTCCAAGGTGGCGCTGTACGGCGCCACGGCGCCCAAGGTGGGCGCGTGGCGGTCGCGGCTGCGGCCCGAGGCGGTGGCGCTCGTCGAGAAGGTCGCCAAGGAGGAGCTCGCCAGGCTCGGCTACCTCTGACGGCGGCCGCCCGGCCCGCGGGCCGCTCGCGTCGGCGCTGGTGCTCGAACCGGGTGCGGTGAAGCCCGGCCCGCGGGCCGCTCGCGTCAGCGCTGGTGTTCGAACTGGGTGCTGTAGAGCTCGGCGTAGGCGCCGTGCGCGGCGAGCAGGTCGTCGTGGCGCCCGCGCTCGACCACGTGGCCGTCCTCCACGACCAGGATCTCGTCGGCCTCGCGGATCGTGGAGAGCCGGTGGGCGATCACCAGCGAGGTGCGGCCGGCCAGCGCCGTCTTCAGCGCCCGCTGCACGGCGGCCTCCGACTCGGAGTCCAGGTGGGCGGTGGCCTCGTCGAGCACCACCACCCGCGGGGCCTTCAGCAGCAGCCGGGCCAGCGCGATGCGCTGCTTCTCGCCGCCCGACAGCCGGTAACCCCGGTCGCCGACGACGGTGTCGAGCCCGTCGGGCAGCCCTTCGACCAGCTCGCCGATCTGCGCGGCGCGCAGCGCCTCCCAGATCTCCCTGTCGGAGGCGTCCGGACGGGCGTAGCGGAGGTTGGCGCCGATGGTGTCGTGGAACAGGTGCGCGTCCTGCATCACCACGCCGACCGTCTCGCGCAGCGAGCCGAGGGTGGCGTCGCGCACGTCGAGGCCGTTGACCCGCACCGCGCCGCCGGTGACGTCGTACAGCCGCGAGACCAGCGAGGTGATCGTGGTCTTGCCCGCCCCGGACGGCCCGACCAGCGCGATCAGCTGGCCCGGCCTGGCGGTGAAGGTGACCCCCTTCAGCACCTCCTGGCTGGGACCGGTGTCGGGCCGGGCGACCGCCTCCAGGGAGGCCAGCGAGACCTCCTCGGCCGCCGGGTAGCGGAACTGGACGTCGTCGAACTCGATGGTGACCGGCCCGCCGGGCAGCGGCCGGGCGTCCGGGCTCTCGGCGACCATCGGCTTGAGGTCGAGCACCTCGAACACCCGGTCGAAGCTGACCAGCGCCGTCATCACGTCCACGTGGACGTTGGACAGGCTGGTCAGCGGGCCGTACAGGCGCATGAGCATCGCGGCGAGCGCGACCAGGGTGCCGATCGGGAAGGCTCCGTCGACCACGAGCACGCCGCCCGCGCCGTACACCAGCGCGGTGGCGAGCGCGGCGACCAGGCCGAGGGCGACGCGGAACACCGTGCCGTACATGCCGACGGTGATGCCGACGTCGCGCACCCGGCCGGCCCGCTCGCTGAAGTGCGCCGCCTCGTCGTCCGGGCGGCCGTACAGCTTGGCGACCATGGCGCCGGCAACGTTGAAGCGCTCGGTCATGACCGAGCTCATCTCGGCGTCGAGTTGCATCTGCTCGCGGGTCAGCCCGGACATGCGGCGCCCGACGTACCGGGCGGGGAAGATGAAGATCGGCAGCAGGATCAGGGCGACGAGCGTGACCTGCCACGACAGGATCAGCATGGCGCCGAGCACCATGACCAGGCTGACGACGTTGGACACCACGGCCGACAGGGTGCTGGTGATGGCGCGCTGCGCGCCGATGACGTCGCTGTTGAGCCGGGAGACCAGCGCGCCGGTCTGGGCGCGCATGAAGAACGCCACCGGCATGCGCTGGACGTGGTCGAAGACCTCGGTACGCAGGTCGTAGATCAGGCCCTCGCCGATGCGCGAGGAGAACCAGCGCTGCGCCAGCCCGAGCCCGGCGTCCACCACGGCCAGGGCCGCGATGACCAGCGACAGCATGACGACGACATCGGCCCTGCGGGGGATGATGCCGTTGTCGATGATGGACTTCAGCAGCAGCGGGTTGGCGATGACGATCACGGCGTCCAGCACGACGAGCCCGAGGAAGGCCGCGATCTGCCAGCGGTAGGGCCGCGCGTATCGCGCGATGCGCGGCACCGTTCCCGGCGTCAGCCGCTCTTTGGTCACCGAACTGTCCCGTCGCAGGGACCGCATCGCCTGGGGCCCGAATCCCCCGCCCATCATCGACATCCGTCGCCCGCCGATCCTCTCCCCGCACCCGGCCCGCGGCCGTTTCGCCCGCGTTCCCTCCCTCGGCCAAGCAGGTGAACCGCCCTGGCGATTCCCCGGTCAGCTCAGGGCGAACGATCACCCCTGGCGGGCGCCCCCGAACAGCGTCCTGATGCGCACCGCCTGCTCGGCGCGCTCGGCCGCCGCCTGTTCCGCGAGCGTGCGGCCCGCGGCCGCCTGCAGCAGCCTCTTGGTGGCGGCCGCCGCGTCCCGGTCGGTCGTCAGCAGCGACGAGGCCAGCTCCCGGGTCGCCGCCTCCAGTTCCCCTCTGGGGACGACGCGCTCGGCGAGGCCGATGCGGTGCGCTTCGCCGGCCTCCACCACGCGCGCGGTCAGGCAGATCTCCACGGCGCGCGACAGGCCGACGAGATCGACCAGCGGCTTGGTGCCCGTCAGGTCGGGGACCAGCCCGAGCGCGGCCTCTTTCATACAGAACTTGGCGTCGTCGGCGATGACCCGCAGGTCACAGGCCAGGGCGAGCTGGAACCCCGCCCCGATCGCATGCCCCTGCACCGCCGCGATCGACACGATGTCGGGGCGGCGCAGCCACAGGAAGCCCCGCTGCGCCTGTTCGATGCGCTGCTCGAACGTCTCATCGTCGAGGGCGGCCGCGGACGCGAACGAGCCCTGCCCCGGAACGCCCCCTGGGTTGAACATCCGCACGTCGATGCCGGCTGAGAAGGACGGCCCCTCGCCTCGGACCACGACGACGCGCACCTGCTCGGGCAGCGTTGTGCCCATGTGAGCCAGAGCGGACCAGGTGGCGAACGTCTGGGCGTTCCGCCTCTCCGGCCGGTCCAGTGTGATCGTCGCGATCTCGCCGTCCACCTCGAAGCGCAGACCGATCTCTGCGAGCTGTTCGCTGTCAGGGGCTCCGTCAGCCTCGCCACGCACCCCTCCGGCGCGCCTCAGCGCTCCATGCGTGCCCGGCTCGGCTTCGTCGCTCGCCGAGATGTCCGCCGCACTCCCCCCTGTCGCCGCTTCCGCCATCGCCCGCTCCGTCCACCAGTCGTCATCCCGTCACGCCCGAACCCAGTGCAGGTTCCAGAATGAGATTCTACCGGCGCGGGCGGGACGGGCTTCGGGTGAAACGGCACGAGCGGCTGCGGTCGCGCGTATCCGAGGCGTCCTCTAGCGCTTGGACTTGCCCCGGGTGGCTCCGCCACGTCCTCGCAGAGTCACGCCGGACTCGCTGAGGATGCGGTGAATGAACCCGTATGACCTGCCGGTCGACGCGGCGAGCGCACGGATGCTCTCACCAGCGGCGTACCGCTTCTTGAGATCGGCGGCCAGTTTTTCACGGTCGGCCCCGGTCACCCGGGTGCCCTTCTTGAGAGTCTCGGCCACGAGTACCTCCTGTAGTGCCAGACTTCCGCAGCGTTACTCACGCCATGATCAGTCATTTCAGCCGGATCGGCTACCTACTCCATGGGAAAAGATCCGTACCCGCTCAAATTAAGATCAGGCAAGTGCCACAAGATCGGAAAATTCATCGCTCCAAGCGTCTTCGACTCCGTCCGGCAGCAAGATCACCCTATCTGGTTGTAGGGCCTCAACAGCACCTTCATCATGCGTAACAAGGACAATCGCCCCCGAATAGGACCTTAACGCTGAAAGTACCTGATCGCGGCTGATGGGATCGAGGTTGTTCGTCGGTTCGTCCAGCAGCAGGACGTTGGCGCTCGACAACACCAGCGTGGCCAGGGCCAGCCGGGTCTTCTCGCCTCCCGACAGCACCGCCGCCGGCTTGTCGGCGTCGTCCCCGGAGAACAGGAACGAGCCGAGGACCTTGCGCAGTGCCACGTCGGGCACGTCAGGACCGGCCGAGCGCATGTTCTCCAGCACCGTGCGGCCGGCGTCCAGCGTCTCGTGCTCCTGGGCGTAGTAGCCCAGCTTGAGGCCGTGACCGGGCCTGACCTCGCCGGAGTCGGGCTTCTCCAGGCCGCCGAGCATGCGCAGCAGCGTGGTCTTGCCCGCGCCGTTCAGGCCGAGCACGACGACCCTGCTGCCCCGGTCGACCGCCGCGTCGACGTCGGTGAAGACCTCCAGCGAGCCGTAGGACTTCGACAGACCGGTGGCCGTCAGCGGGGTGCGCCCGCAGGGGGCGGGGTCGGGGAAGCGGAGCTTGGCGACCTTGTCGGTGCGCCGCTCCTCCTCCACGCCCGCGAGCAGGCGCTTGGCCCTGCGCTCCATGTCCTGCGCGGCCTTGGCCTTGGTGGCCTTGGCGCGCATGCGGTCGGCCTGCGAGAGCAGCTGGGACGCCTGGCGCTCGGCGTTGGCGCGCTCGCGCTTCCTGCGCCTTTCGTCGGTCTCGCGCTGGGCCAGATATGTGGTCCAGCCGACGTTGTAGGTGTCGATGACGCCGCGGTTCGCGTCGAGGTGCAGGACCCGGTTGACCGTCGCTTCAAGAAGCCCGACATCGTGGCTAATAATGATCAAACCGCCCTGGTGTGATCGTAAAAAATCACGAAGCCACCCGATTGAGTCCGCATCGAGGTGGTTTGTCGGCTCGTCAAGCAGGAGAGTCTCCGCTCCGCTGAACAGGATGCGGGCGAGTTCGACCCGCCGCCGCTGGCCGCCGGACAGCGTCTGGAGGGGCTGTTTGAGCACGCGGTCGGGCAGACCCAGGCTGGAGGCGATCGAGGCGGCCTCGGCCTCCGCGGCGTACCCGCCGAGGACGTGCAGGCGGTCCTCCAGGCGGCCGTAGGCGCGCACCGCGCGGTCGCGCGTGCGGGTGTCGGCGGAGGCCATGCCGAGCTCGGCCTCGCGCAGTTCGCGCAGCACCTCGTCCAGGCCTCGGGCCGACAGGATGCGGTCGGAGGCGATCACCGACAGATCGCCGGTACGGGGATCCTGGGGGAGGTAGCCGACGCTGCCGGTGGTGGTCACCGTCCCGGCGGCGGGCAGGCCCTCGCCGGCGAGGACCTTGGTGAGCGTGGTCTTGCCGGCCCCGTTGCGGCCCACCAGGCCGATGCGGTCTCCCGGGTTCACCCGGAAGGACGCCCCTTCGATGAGCAGGCGGGAACCGGCGCGCAGTTCGATGTCTGACGCGATGATCATGATGAGGGAACACTCCCAGAGCGGGGAACAAGGTCGAAGAACGTGCTGGCGGTGGTTACCGGAATGCGGCGGGCCGGCCGGGCGGCCCGGCCCCGCTTCGTCGAGTGCGCCGATCAATCGGGAGTGCGCATACGCCTAGTGTACGGGCACCTTCCAGCGGGTCGATGGCCCACGCGCCCCCGCCGGTTCCCGGCCCGCTTCAGCCGGCGGCGAGGTCACCCCGTTCCCGGCCGCCCCGCGATGCTCGGGACAGGCGATGGAAGAAGCCGAAGGGGGAGGAAACGGCGGCCCGCCGGTGGCGACGGCGTACCGCCCGCCGGGGCGGCCGACCGGCATCGGCGCGGCGCCTGCCCGTGACAGACCTACGGGTCGAGCAGGCGGACGCGGACGGCGCGGAAGGTCTCGGGGGTTTCCTGGAGTACGGCGAGCCGCGGGTCGGGCACGTCCAGGAAGGGCGCGGCCTCCAGCGCGAAGATCGGAGCGAGCCGCCGGTCCGCGCGCAGGGCGTCCACGGCGCGCCGGTCTCCCCCGAGGACGACCGCGTCCAGCTCGTCCGCGCGGGGCGCCAGCACGCGCGCGGCCACGTCGGCCGCCGCCTGTGACGCCTCACTGGCCTGCTTCTCCCTGCGGCGGGCGAAGCGGTGCTGCGACCAGCCCCCGGCCGCGCTGCGCCCGTGTACCAGGCGCGAGCCCACCTTGGAGGCCACCAGCCGCCTGCCTTCGAACACTCCGGCCGCGTGCCCGCCGAGCCGTACGAGCAGGACCCCGACCATCCGGTCGGCCGCCGCGTGCGCCACCAAGGCCGGTAGCGGACTCTCACCCTCGGACCCGGCGGGGAGCGGCGGGAAGGGCACGAAGAGCTCGGCGACGGCGCCGTCGGGGGCTCGCAGGCGCACGACATCGTCCGCCAGGACCGGCTCGGCGGTCCCGTGCCGTCCGGCGAACCCGCGCAGCCACCGCTCCAGGCGTTCGGGCGCCACGGAGACCCACCGTCCCCCGCCCGCCGCCGGTCGTCCCGCCATGCCCAGCGACAGTACAGGACGGCGCCCGACAGCCGAGGCCGACGGGCGGCCGGGCGGCACGGGCGGCGGAGGCGGGGCTCCGGCGGGGCGATCTTCGGCTACGTGGCGTGACAGGGTTTCCGACTGTCGGTAAAGGAATCCTTCCTTCCAACAGTGGGAGAAATATCAGTGAATTCCACCTTTTGGCGGCCTTCTTACCGATAAACCCGCAGCACAATCCATGGGTGACGGTCCCCAGAACCTCCTCCCCGGCCGCCTCGATCCTGGCGACCGCCACCCGTACCGACGCATCCCAGGGAGCCTCGATGGCCCCTCCGGCTTCACCGGGATCTCCCGGCGCCTCCCCCTCCGGTCGCCACGGAGCCGCCCCTGGCGGTCCCGAGGCGGCCCCGCCGCGACTCCCCACACCCTCCCCCGCGCCTTCCGGGCCTCCCGGGTATTCAGCACCTCCCGGACCTCCCGCGCCTTCCGGGTTTTCCGGGCTTTCCGGGCTTTCCGGGCTTTCCGGGCCTTCCGGGCCTTCCGGGCCGTTCGGGCCGGGGACGCCGGGAGCGGCGCGTGCCGCCGCGGTCTTCTTTCCGATCGTCGATCTGGACACCGGAGGGGTGATCGCCGTCGAGGCCACCGCCGAGGCGGCCTCCATCAAGATCTCCGGGGACGTCTCGGGGACCGTCGCCGGCGTCTACGCGGCCGCCCGCGAGGAGGCGCTGCTCCCACTGCTGCTCACCGTGCCGCCGGCGGCCGTGGTCCAGGGGTCGGCCGCCCTCGCCCCCCTGCACGAGGCCATGCGCGCCACCGGCCGCCGTCCCCGCGAGGTGATCCTGGTGATCACCGGCGACGTCGCGGCGCCGGACCGGCGGGCCCTGCTGACCGGCGTCGACGGCCTGCGGACCATCGGCTACCTGGTCGCCATCGGCGGCCTCGGCACCTCGCACGTCCCGCTCGACCTGATCGCCGACGCCGCGCCGTACGCGCTGGTGCTCTCGCCGGACCTGATGGAACGGGTGCCCCGCGACCCGCGGCGCAACGCCGTCGGCGAGGCGGTGGCGCACATGGCCAAGAGCATGGGCGTCCACGTCCTGGCGCCCCAGGTGCGCGACGAAGCGCAGCTCACGACGCTGCGCGGCTGGGGGGTGCGTCTCGCCCAGGGGCCGCTGCTGGCCCCGCTCGACTGGCGGCCCTCACACGGCAGGGTGTACGTCCCGCTGCCGGTGCCCGCCGAGCCGCAGGCACCGGGGATCGACCTCGGCCCCCGCGTACAGGAGTTCCTCATGCCGGCGGTGACGCTGGGCATGCACGCCACGGCGGAGGAGGTGGTGGAGGCCCTCGGCACCGAACCGTCGATCACCAGCGTCATCCTGGTCGACGAGTACCAGCGCCCGCGGGGAAGCGTGGAGCGCAGCCGCTTCCTGCTGTCGATCGCCGGTCCCTACGGGCACGCCCTGCACGCCAAGAAGCCGGCCCACCGCCTGGCCGACCCGCCCCGCGTCGTGCCCAAGACCACCCCCGCCATAGCGGCGATGCAGGTCGCGGGCAAGGACACCGCCCGCGTGTACGACGACCTGGTGGTCGTCGACGAGGTGGGCCGCTGCATGGGTGTGGTCCACGTCGGCGACCTGATCCGCCACGTCGCCGACCACCAGCCCGCTCATCGCTGACCCGAGACGCCGCCTTTACATTGTAGATTCCCAGTCGGCCGGAGCTCCCCCGGCCACGCCCGCAGGACGCTTCACGACCGGCGGGCGGACGCGAACGTGAAGGAGTCCTCACGGCTGCCCGCCGTCCGGTGACCTTGGCCGGACGACGATGTCTTCTACCGCGTGCGCGGGCCGAGGACGGATCGGCGCTGTCCGACTGGCTGCCCTTTGTGCGGGTTCACAGCGATCGCCATCCGGTGGCCTGGCCCGTCCGAGCGCTCTGCGGCGGGGACGTCACGGCACAACTGCGCGGGCGGCGCGGCGTTGCGCCTTCAGCTCCACTGGAGGCGGGTCTCGGACGACTCGCTACCCGTGGCGAAGGCGAAGCCCTTGTCCGGCTGGAGCCGGTAGAGCCGGACATCGCCGGTCCGGGCGGCGTCGCCCAGCTGGTACCAGGTTCCGTCCTCGCGGGTGAGCTGCCAGCCATAGACCTGTTCGAAGGCGGTCGCCACGGCCTCCCTGGTGGCTTGGTCGGTGACCAGGCTCGCGGTGCCTTCGATGACGTAGTCCACGGCGGTCAGGGTTTGCACGCCGAACTCGGGCCACAGGTCCGTGACCGGGGTGTCGTAATCGATGAGACCACCCTCTACGAGCAGATGCGCCAGCACGGCCGCCACGTTCTTGCCGGTGGAGAAACTGAAGATCGGCGTTCCCGAGGTGAGCGGCCTCCCGGTGGCCGGGTCGGCCGTACCGGCCACCGCGTCGACGATCAGCGCGCCATGGTGATAGACGGCAACCTGCACACCGGTCTCCGCGTCGGTCTCGATCAACGTGTCGATATGACGCTGGATCCGGTCTTGTATCCCACTCGTCGCCACCCCCGTCACCTCCCCCGCCGCGCGGAGGAATCACTTCTCCGGTCCGACGGAATGTGACGCATCGCTCACCGCCCTTCGGGGCTCGTGGGTGAGGGGTGGCGGTTTTAGAATGGCGTCGATGAACGAGCCGAAGCGCCGCAAGCCGCCCGTGTCGCGCAGGCGCCCAGGCCGTCGTGAGCCGTTCGTGGTGTCCCCGTCATGGCCCGGGGCGGTGTAGGTGAGCTTCGCGCGGTCCTATCGGCCGGCCGAAGGCGACGCGGTCACCCTCGGCGTCGAGGAGGAGTTCCTGATCGTCGACGCTCTGGATGGACGCCCCGTCCCCGGCAACGCACGGCTGCTGGACCAACTCGGCGGACCGCGGGACGCCGAGTCCGCGCGCGTGGCCGGGCGGCGCGCCGACGCGACCCCGGAGACCGGCTCAGGCGACCCCGCGGCGGCGGGTCCGGGCGTTCCCGAGCCGGTGGAGGCCGGGACAGGGTTCGAGGCCGAGCTGCTGGCGTCCATGATCGAGACGGTGTCCCCGGTACGGACGGACCTGGGCGGGCTTCGTGAGGTGCTGGCCGCGGGCCGTGCCCGGCTGGGACGCGCCGCGGCCCAGGTGGGCCTGCGCGTCCTGGCCGTCGGTTCTCCGGTCATCGCTCCGGCGGTCCCCCGCGCCGTCTCGGACAAGACGCGGTACCGCGAGCTGCGCGATCTCTACGGGCTGCTCGTCACCCAGCAGGAGACGTGCGGGTTGCACGTCCACGTGGGCGTGGCCGACCGCGAGATGGCGGTGGCGGTGGTCGACCGGCTCAGGCCCTGGCTGCCGACCCTGCTCGCGATCTCCGTGAACTCCCCGTTCTGTGACGGCGCCGACACCGGGTACGCGAGCTGGCGCACGGTCGCGCTGTCGCGCTGGCCCGCGACCGACATCCCCCCGCATTTCTCCAGTGCCGCGCACTACGACCAGGTGACGGACATGCTGCACCGCAGCGGCGCGCTGGTCCGCTCCGCGCACCCTTACTGGCTGGCCAGGCCGTCGGCGCGGTTCCCGACCGTGGAGCTCCGGGCCGCGGACGTCGCCGCAACCGTGGACGAGGCGGTGCTCCAGGCCGCTCTGTCACGCGCGCTGGTGCGCACCGCCTGCGCCGAACTGGCGGCGGGCGGCGGCCCCGGCGACCCCGGCGACCCCGGCGACGCGGAGACCCTGCGGGCCGCCCTGTGGGCCGCGGCCCGGTTCGGGCTGAACGGTGACGGCGTGCATCCGAGGACGGGCGCCCGTGTGCCCGCCACCGCGCTCGTGGACGAGATGCTCGACCGCATCCGTCCCGCGCTGCGGGAGACCGGTGACGAGGAGGAAACCGACCGGCTGCTCGGCGCCCTGGCCCGCGCGGGCACCGGCGCGGAACGCCAGCGCGCGGTGTTCGCCCCCGACACCGGCCGGGACGGCCCCGCACACCTGATCGAGGCGTTCGACATCGCGGCCGAGACCGGTCGGACGGCGCGGGACGGCTCGCCCGAGGGGGCGACGGAGGTCAGCCGGGGGCGGGGATGGTGAATGCGCCGAGTTGTCCGGAGTAGCGCTTGGGCGGGGGCGGCGCGTACTCGCCGCGGCAGCTCGTACGCAGCCCGAGGCGGACCAGGGACTCGACGAGCGTGGTGGCGGCGGTCACGCCGTCGATGACCGGGACGCCGAGGCGGCGGGAGATCTCGCCCTGGAACGCCGCCATGCCCGCGCAGCCGAGCACCACCGCGTCGCTGCCGTCGGTGTCGAGGGCCGCGGCGCACAGTCTGGTCACCACCTCGCGGGCGTCGCCATCCGGACGGTCCAGATCCAGCACGGGAATGTCGCAGGCGTGCACGCCGCGGCAGGCGGCGGCGAAGCCGTACCGGTGCGCGAGGTCCCAGGCGCGGCCCGCCGTCCTGGACAGGGTGGTCACCACGCTGAAGCCGCGTCCGACCAAGGTCGCGACGTGCATGGCGGCCTCCGCGACGCCCACCACCGGACCGGACGCCAGCTCGCGTGCCGCGTCCAGGCCGGGGTCGCCGAAGCAGGCGATGACGTATCCGTCCGTCCCGTCCCGCTCGCCGGCCGCGACCTCGGCGAGCACGCCGGGCACGGCGAGCGCCTCGTCGTAGTGGCTCTCGATCGACTCGGGGCCCATGGCCGGGCGCACGGCCACGATCGTCGTGCCCGGCCCCGCCACCGCCCGGGCGCATCGGCCGATCGACTCGGTCATGGCCTGGGCGGTGTTGGGGTTGATCACGCGGATGCGGGTCACGGGCGGGGCGGCGTCGCGGTGTCCGGGGCGGCCGCGTCCACGGCCGCCTGATCCCCGGCGGCCCCGCCCACGACGGCTCCTGGCGGGACCGATTCCTCCGGGATCGCTTCGGGTGTGACCGTTCGGTCCGGGACGACCGCTCGCGCGGCGGCCCCGTCCGAGGCGGCGGCGAGGTCGCGGTCCAGGCCGGTGATCCGGGGCGAGACCCGCTCCAGCGCCGTCAACGCCACGAAGCCCAGCCCGCAGCCGATGAACCAGCTGTAGTCGGCGATCCAGGTGAGATCGGCCGTCGTCAGTCCGAGGTCGAGCAGGAGCTTCGGGACGAGCACCGAGGCGATGGCCGGCAGACCGGCGGCCACGGTCGCCCAGACCGCGTTCGGGTTGTAGCCGCCGCGGAACCAGTAGCGGCCGGCCCGGTCGAGCGTGAACAGCTCGTCCACCCACACCCGCTGCCGGGAGCACACGTAGTACCCGGCGATCAGGATGCCGAACAGCGGCCCGATGAGGGCTCCGAGCAGGCCGAGGGTGTAGTGGATGGCGTCGGGGTTGCCGTACCAGTTCCACGGCGTGAGCAGCACCGACCCGACCGCCGCGATCATGCCGCCGGTGCGCCAGCTGATACGCCTGGGGTTGACGTTGGAGAAGTCGAACGCCGGGGAGATGAAATTGGCGACGATGTTGATCCCAGGGGGAGGCGCTCGGCTTCGGCGACTCCATCCCCGTCATGCTGGGAGCGATCGCCCTGGTCGTCTCCTACTTCTCCGGGCCGATGCTCAACTTCGGGGACTTCTCGCGGTACGGGCGCCGGGCGGCCCGGCGAGTGGAACGGCGGGTGGAGCGGCAGGCGGGACGGCGGGCGTGACGACGGCGGCGTGCGGCGGAGCGGCCTCCGCCACGGGGGTGACCATGTCGTGTGCGTGACTGGGAGGGGGTGACACACTGGATTCGGTCATTTCGCATCCCTGGGCGAAAGGTGCGGTGGACGGACATGTCCTGATCAGGGACCGGCAGTGCGGTGCGCGCACGCGTACGGTTGAGAGGAACGCTCAACCAACACCGTTAATCTATTGCTTAACACCCGGCGGCGAATTTCGCCGGCGTTAATCCCTTATGACAATCGGTGTGGAGGTCATGGCCGGCCCCGCGAACGTCGAAGCCATCAGCAGTGAACGCCTCGGCCGGCGGCTTCGCGAGCTCCGCACCCGGTCGGGCAAGTCGCTCCGGGCGGTCGCCCGCGAGCTCGGCATCTCGCCGAGCGCCGTCTCGCAGATCGAACGCGGCCTGATGCGGCCGTCGGTGAGCAGGCTCATCGCCTTCGTGTCGGCCGTCGGCGCACCGCTGGCCGCCGTCTTCGACCTCTCCGACACCAAGGAGGCCGGCACGGGCCTCGGCTCCGGCGGTCCGCCCGGCTCCGCGGGACGGGATCATCCGGCCGGCCAGGCCGGATCACCCGGACCTGGCGGCCCGGCCCGGCCCGCCGGGCAGGAGGGCCCCGGCACGACCGGGCAGGACGCCGCCGGCGAGGGAACCGGGGCCACGGGCGCCAGCAAGGACGCCGCCGCCGGGCAGGGCGGGTCGTTCACCGTCCGGAGGGCGGGCGAGGTGGCGCCCATCCTGCTCGGCGGCGGCGTCGCCTTCCGCAGGCTCTCCCCCGAGCCGACCCCCGGGGTCGACTTCTTCGAGTCGACCTATCCGCCCGGCGCGGCGTCCACCGCCCATGGCAGGTTCCACGAACACGACGGGTACGAGGTGGGCACCGTCGTGACCGGCGAGCTCACCGTCGAGTTCGAGACCGAGGTCGTCACCCTGTCCGCGGGCGACTCGATCACCTTCGCGGCCAGCCGGCCGCACGTCATCGGCAACCGCTCCGCGACCACGGCCGTCGCCACCTGGCTCATCGTGCACCGCTGACGAAGGACCGGGCGCCCGGAGCAAGACGCGCGAGGCCTTGCCGGCCTATCGCGGCGCCGTGGCGCCGATCACCGTGCCGCACCCGGTCCGGGCGACGGTGACGCGCTTTCCTGCGGGCCGGGACGGCAGGAGGCGGCGACGCTGAAACCGCTCTGACCGGTGTAGCCGATGAGCCGCGGGTGGCCGCAGGCGGGGCAGCGGGTCTGGCGCAGCGCCGAAGGACGGTGGTGGCGGCGGCATCCGAGGCACATCAGGACTTGGGGTCGTTTACGCAGGACATCTCCCATCAAGGTTCACCTACCCAATTGCGTGAATTGGAAATTGGTCAATTCATTATAGGGTTGCGTAGATCATGTCGGCCATCTCGGCGTCCGCGCCGGGTGCGAAATTGTGATGAGATGGCCCGTCGGCTCCATGAGGACGGGCGGACGCGACGAACGTACGCTGAGGTGAGAGCCGGGGACCGGCCGCGAGGGGGGATCGGTGAGCACGCCGCTCTACCAGTTGAAGGCGGAGTTCTTCAAGACGCTGGGGCATCCCGCTCGCATCCGCGTGCTCGAGTTGCTCAGCGAGCGTGACCACACGGTCGCCGAGTTGCTGCCCGAGATCGGCATCGAGGCCGCGCACCTGTCCCAGCAGCTCGCCGTGCTCCGCCGGGCCAACCTCGTCGTCTCCCGCAAGGAGGGGGCGACGGTCCACTATTCGCTGACCAGCCCTCTGGTCGCCGAGCTGCTCAGGGTGGCGCGCCACATCCTCGCCGACATGCTGTCCGGCCAGGCCGAGATCTTGCAGGACCTGCGCGCCGCCGAGACGCCCGAGCGCGGCTGAGCCCGCCGGTCCGCCCTCTCCTCCCCGCACGGCGCGCGTCACAGGTCGTTGCCGGCGTAGGACAGGTTGAAGCTCTTGTTCACCAGGGGGAAGTCGGGGACGATCGCGCCGCTCAGCGCGACCGGCAACGCGGGCCAGTTGAAGAACGACGGGTCCACGATCTTCACGCGGGCGAGGGTGCCGTCGGGAGCGAGCTCGACCCGGTGGACGATGGTCCCGCGCCACCCTTCGACGATGCCGACCCCCGAGGCGGTCCCGGAGACGGTCCCGGACGCGCCACCGTCCGCCGTGGTGTCCGGCGGCCGGGCGGTCTCCCCTCCTGGGGACGTCCCGCCGAGCAGCCGGATGATCAGCTCGACGGACGCCGCGACCTCGCGCGCCCGGACCTGGAACCGGGCCGTCACGTCCCCGGAGTCGCAGGTGACCGGCTCGAACGGGCCGAGGTCGAAGAACGGGTGGTCGCGGCGGGCGTCGCCGTCGACGCCGCTGGCCCGGGCCACGTAGCCGAGCACCCCGAGGTCCCTGGCGGCTTCGGCGGTGAGCACGGCGGTACCGGAGAACCGGTCGGCGACGACGGTGTGCCCGAGGGCCAGCTCGGCGATCTCCGCGACGTCGGCGGCGACGGCCCGCAGCTCCGCCGGGTCCGGCAGGGCGCGCAGCGCCGCGCCGTCCGGCGTCACCCCGCCGCGCAGCAACCGGTGCCCGGTGACCTCGTCGTTGATCCGCAGCAGCCGCTCGCGCACGCGTCCGGCCTGGGCGTTGAGGATGCCGTGGGCCACGTCGTTGCACAGCGCGCCGAGGTCGGTGACGTGGTTGTACAGGCGTTCCAGCTCCAGCAGGACGGCCCGCTCGCGCCCCGCCTCCACGCTGACGACACGGCCGGTGGCCTCCTCGACGGCCAGGCGGTACGCCAGGGCGTGTCCGACAGAGGTGTCGCCGCTGATCCGCTCGGCGAGTGGCAGGGCCGCGTCCGGGTCGCGCCCGGCGAACAGCTTCTCCACGCCGCGGTGGACGAACCACAGCCGGGCCTTCAGCTTCAGGATCGTCTCCCCCACCACGGAGAACCGGAAGTGGCCGGGCTCGATCAGGCCGGCGTGCACCGGGCCGACGGGGATCTCGTACACTCCCGGGCCGTCGACGGTGACGAACGGATAGGGCCCTTCCGGGTCGCCGAAGGCCGGCGGCGGCCCGGCGGCGGCGCGCATCGGATACCAGCCCCGCGGCCAGTGGTGGTGGCGGACCAGGCGGCGGGGCAGCGGGTGACCCGACGGCACGATGCCGTACAGGTCTCGCATCTCCCGCTCGAACCTGCCCGCGGGGAAGGACAGCGCGGCGAGGCTCGGGACGACCGGCTCACCCGGGTCGAGGTCGACGTGGAGTTCGGTACGCCGGTCCGGCGGGCCCGCGGTGAACAGGTACACCACCCGCAGTGCGCCGGGATCCTCGTGCGCGGCCACCAGGGCGAGCCGGTACCCGTCCGCGAGCAGCCGCCCGGCACGGCCGGCCAGCTCGCCGGTGGAGACGTGGACGATGACGCGTCCGGTCATGGTGTGGCTCCTGCCATGGTGGCGGCGGCCTCCAGCAACGGGCCCAGCGGTCCGGTGGTGAGGCCGAGGACGGCGCACCCGAGCAGCCCGGCGACCAGCGGGACGGCCGCGGCGGGCCCGAGCCGCTGCGGAACGGGCGGCGGAGGCTCGGAGACGACGGGGGCGCCGAGGAGCATGCGGCGGCCGGCCGACAGGACGGCGGCGCCGATGACGACCATCAGGACCAGCGCCGCGGCCACCGCCCAGCCGAGGCCGGAGGCGAAGCCGGCGCGGGCGATTCCGAGCTCGCTGGCGAACAGGCTGAACGGCGGGAGCCCGAGCAGCGCGAGCAGCCCGAGGCCGAAGGCGCCGGCCAGCAGCGGGTTCCGTGCGGCCAGCCCGCCGACCGCGGCGATCTTGCTGCTGCGGAACGCCTGGTGGAGGTGGCCGGCCGACAGGAACAGCACCGACTTGCCCAGCCCGTGCCCGAGCACGTGCAGCAGCACGGCGACCATGGCCAGGCGGCCGCCGACGGCGGCGCCGAGGGCCACCAGGCCCATGTGCTCGATGCTGGAGTAGGCCAGCATGCGCTTGTAGTCGCGCTGCGCCAGCAGCAGGGCGGCCGCGACCGCCAGGGACGCCAGGCCCGCGATGACCAGCAGCGTGCGCGTGAAGCCGGCGCCGAGGGCGACGTCGGCGATCACCTTCACCCGCAGGACGGCGTAGAAGGCGACCGACAGCAGCACGCCGGACATGAGCGCGGACACCGGCGCCGGGGCCTGGCCGTGGGCGTCGGGCAGCCAGGCGTGCATCGGCGCCAGGCCGGCCTTGGTGCCGAACCCGAGGACCAGCAGGGCCACGGCGATGCGCATGACCCCGGGGTCAAGGCCGTCCGCGGCGCCGGCCAGGACCGCCCAGTCGAGGACGCCCGCCGACGGCACGCGGGCGTGCACCGCCGCGTAGTGGGTGAGCACGATGCCGAGCAGGGCGAGGGCGATGCCGACCGAGCAGATCACGACGTACTTCCAGGCCGCCTCGACCGCCTGGCGGCTGCGGTGGTGCCCGACCAGGAAGGCGGTGAGGATGGTGGTCGCCTCCACCGCCACCCACAGCAGCCCGAGGCCGGCCGCGAGCACGGCGAGCGCCATCGCGGCCACGAACGCCTGGGTCAGCACGCCGTAACGCCGCCCGGCCCCATGCCCGGCGGCCGTCTCGCCGGCGAGGTGGGCGGGGCTCGCGAGCATCGCCAGCAGCGCCACCACACCGATCACGATGAGCATGAACGCGCTCAGCGCGTCGGCGCGCAGCAGCCCGCCGAGCGCCGTCCGGGGCCGCGCCGTGGCGGCCGCCGCCAGCGCGACCGCCGCGGCGAGCGTCCCGCCCGACGCGACGGCGCCCAGCCACGCGGTGGCCGGCCGCCACCCGAACACGGCGTACCCGCACGCGGCGAGCACATGGAACAGCACGGGCGCGATCATCAGCAGGGTCATGCCATCTCCTCATCCGCCGGCCGCGCATCGGCGGGGCGGGCGGACATGTGCTCGCTCGGTGGCATCAGTCGCGGAGCTCTCGTAGTTCGTCGAGGTCGGTGCCGCCGAAGGCGGCCCGCATGCGCGTGGTGAGCACCTGGAGCACCAGTACGGCGAGCAGGACGTCGAGCGAGACGCCGAGCTCCACCACCATCGGGACGCCGCTCGTGGTGAGGAAGGCGGTGGCGGTGATGGCGTTGTCCATGAGGAGGAACCCCACCACCTGCGACAGCGCCCTGCGCCGGGTGACCAGGACGAAGAAGCCGACCAGCAGCACGGTGAGTGCCACCGGCACGGCCTGGGTGGCCGGTGTGGGGGTGAGCCGGACGATCGGCTGGGAGACCGCGTAGGCCAGCATGGCGAGCACGGCGGCCACCAGCAGGGAGGTGGCCACGTTGACCAGCGGCCTGGTCTCGCGGCCCTCTCCCCCGGCCACCAGGGCGCGGCGCACCAGGTGGGGCAGCAGGCCGGCGCGCAGCCCGCCGACCGCGACACCGGCGACCACCAGCTCGGCCGAGCCCTCGTGGAGGCCGAGCACGATCACCAGCGCGCCGAGGGCGGCTCCCTGGACGGCGAACAGCCGCACGATGGCGGCCAGGTCGCGCCGCCACAGCACCAGCACCCCCGCCAGCAGGAACGCCCCGCAGGCGAGGTCGAGAAGGGGCACGTACACCGAGTCGGTCATGTCATCTCACGCGAGGAAGAAGGAGGCTGCGACGGCGAGCAGCGCCAGCATGAAGGAGCCGGCGAGCAGTTCGGGGATGCGGAACAGGCGCAGCTTGGCCATGAACACCTCGCCCGCGGCCAGCAGCACCCCGAGCACGGCGACCTTGAGCACCAGCGCCGCCACGCCGAGGAGCACGGCGGCCGGGCCGGCGCCGGCGGTGGCGATGCCCCAGGGGGCGAACAGGCCGGCCAGCAGCCCGAGCAGCACCGACAGCCGCATCCCCGACGCCCACTCGATGAGCGCCAGGTCCGGCCCGGCGTACTCCAGGATCATGGCTTCGTGGATCATCGTCAGCTCCAGGTGCGTCGCGGGGTTGTCCACCGGGACGCGGCCCGTCTCGGCCAGGGTGACGACCGCGAGGGCGACGGCGGCGAGCAGGCTGACCGGGGAGATCACCTCAAGTGGTTCGTGGACGGCGGAGGTGACGATCGCGCCGAGGTTGGTCGATCCGACCCGCACCGACAGGGCGAACACCGACAGCAGGATGGTGGGCTCCACCAGCGCCATCACGGCGACCTCGCGGCTGGCGCCCATGCCGCCGAACGCGGTGCCGGTGTCCAGGCCGCCGAGCGCCAGCGCCACCGACCCGAGGGCGAGCAGCGCGGTCACGGCGAACAGGTCGGCCACGCCGTCCAGGGGGGACAGCGTGGTGACGAGCGGCACGACCGCGGCCACGACCAGCACGGTGCCCGCCAGCACGAACGGCGCCGCGCGGAACACCCAGCCGGTGCCGTGCGGAGTGATCGGCTCCTTGCGGGCCAGCTTGCGCAGGTCGCGCCAGGGCTGGGCGACGCCCGCGCCCGCGCGGCCCTCCAGCCGGGCGCGCACCTGCCGCATCAGCCCGACGAGCAGCGGCGAACCCGCCGCCACCAGCAGCACCTGGGCCACGGCCCCGACCATCCCGCTCACCAGATCACCGCCAGGGCGATGAGGAGGCCGGTCAGGGCGTAGAAGCCGTAAGCCAGGTAGCGGTGGACGCTGCCGTCGGCCAGGCGGGTCGCCGCGTGCCCGGCGGCAGCGGCGGCGGCGAGGATCGGGGCGTAGAGCCGCCGCTCGATACGGTCGGGGATCCGGGCACGGAAGCTGATGCTCTCCACCAGGTACGCCGACTCCCTGGTATGGGTGACGTCCAGGTCGCTCTCGGGCTCCAGCACGTCATCGAAGACCCGCTGAAGCGGCTCGGCGAAGGAGGTGGCGGTGTACTCCATGCGCGGCGACATGGGACCGGCGCCACAGTCCCAGAGGCGAGCGGCCCGCCTGGCCCTGCGCCTCGCCGTCACGCGGACCGCGCCGAGCAGGACGGCGACGGCGGCCGCGAGGGCCACCGCGATCAGCAGCGGCGACATCGTCCCGGCGTACTCGGTGAGGCGCAGCGTCACCTGTCCGCCGACCGCGGCGGCGCCGGGCGTCCCCGGGAGCAGGGCGGCGGCGAGGTGCGAGAGGGACGGCAGGACGAGGGCGGGTGCGAGGGCGAGGACGGCGCAGGCGGCCGCCGCCAGGGCCATCCCGCCGAGCATCGCGGGCGGGCTCTCGCTCGCCCGCTCGGCGCCCCGGGTGCGCGGGCGGGCCAGGAAGCCCACGCCGAAGGCCTTCACGAAGGTGGCGATCGCCAGCCCGGCCGACAGCGCGATCACCGCCACGGCCGCCGGCATCGTCACCGCGCCCGCGACGCCCGACGTCGGCAGGGCGTGGATGAGGCTCTGGAGCAGCAGCCACTCGCTGACGAACCCGTTGCCGGGCGGCAGCGCGGAGGCGGCCAGCGCCCCGACGGCGAACAGGGCGGTGGTGCAGGGCATGCGGGCGCGCAGGCCGCCGAGCGCGTCCAGGTCGCGCGTGCCGGTGGCGTGCAGCACCGAGCCGGCGGCGAGGAACAGCAGGGTCTTGAACGCGGCGTGGTTGACCACGTGCAGCAGGGCGGCGGCCAGCGCCAGACCGGCGAGCACCCGGTCGCCGCCGGCGGCGAGGAACCCCGCGGCGCCGACGCCGATCAGCACCAGGCCCATGTTCTCGGTCGTCGAGTGGCCGAGCAGCCGTTTGAGGTCGGAGGCGACCGCCGCCTGCAGGATGCCGAACAGCGCCGACAGCGCGCCGGCGCCGAGCACGATCAGCCACCACCAGGCCGGGCCGCCGTGCAGCAGGTCCAGGCCGACGCGCAGGATGCCGTACACGCCCAGGTTGACCATGGCCGCGCTCATCAGCGCCGACACCTGGCTCGGCGCCTCGGGGTGGGCGCGGGCCAGCCAGACGTGCAGCGGCGCGATGCCGGCCTTGGAGGCGAAGCCGGCGAAGGTCACCAGGAACACCGCGCCGCGGGCCGCCGGGGACAGGTGGGCGGCGCGCAACTGGTCGAAGGAGTCGCCGCCGGCCAGCGCCGCGAAGCCGGCCAGCCCGGCGAGGATCGCCGCGAAGCCCAGGTGGGTCATGACGGCGTACCACTGCGCGGCCTCTCCGACGGCGGCGCGGCGGCGGTGCTCGGCGAGCACCAGCAGCAGCGAGGTGAGGGCCATCAGCTCCCAGGCGACCAGCAGCGTGCTCACGCTCGCGGCGGCGGGGACGAGCAGCATGGAGGCCACGAACAGCGGCAGGCCGGCCTGCACGGCGCGGCCGTCCAGTCCGTGCCGGGCGTAGGCGACGCCGTACACGGCGGCGCACACCGCGACCGCGCCCGTCACCGCGACGAACATGCCGCCCAGCGGGTCCAGGGCCAGCCGGACCCCGGCCAGGGGAAGCACGCCGGGCAGCCACGCCGACCAGCCCTGCCCGCCCAGCGTCGCCACGCCGGCCCCGGCCGCGGCCAGACCCGCGACGGCGGTCACGACCCCGGTCAGGAACGGCCGGAGGCGGCGGGGGGCGAGCGCCGCGAGAACGGCGGCGGCCAGGCAGAGCCCGAGCGCCACGGTGAACAGCACCCCCGTGGCGCCGATAGTGGTGTTCACCGGCCGGTCAGCCCGCGCAGCGCTTCGACGATGGCTTCGGGCCGCGGCGGACAACCGGGCACCTCGACGTCCACGGGGAGAACGTCCTTGACCGCGCCGGCGACGCCGTACGCCCCGGCGAACGCGCCGCAGTCGCGCGCGCAGTCGCCGAGGGCGATGACCAGGCGGGGCTCGGGCACGGCCTCGTGGGTGCGGCGCAGGGCGACCTCCATGTTGCGGGTCACCGGGCCGGTCACCAGCAGTGCGTCGGCGTGCCGGGGCGAGGCGACCAGGCGCGCCCCATAGCGCTCGGCGTCGTACACCGGCCCGAACGCCGAGGCGATCTCGATCTCGCAGCCGTTGCACGACCCGGCGTCGACGTGCCGGATCTGCACCGACCCGCCGAGCTCGGCGGCGGCCGGCAGGACGTCGCCGCGGGCGCGCTCGGGCGCGGGCTCGGCCACGCGGCCGGTCTTTCTGATCTTCCGCCACAGACTGATCACGACGTGCTGACACCTCGGCACCTGGAAACGTATGTGGGACGCCCGCCGACCATCGCGGGCGACGGCCCGTTCGGCGAGCCGGTCGAGACCGTCCGATCTCGGTCGGCGGCCGTCGTGGCCGCGGGGACGCGGCCACGCCTCCTTCGCCGCCTCACGTGAGCCGCTCCGGCCTCGTCTCGCGCAACTCGGCCAGCAGCTCCCCCTGACCTGCGATCACATCGGTGAGGATGCGCCGCGCCGCACGGAGAAGCTCGGCCACGTCGGCGCTGCCGAGGGCGTACACGACGGTGGAACCCTCACGGGTGGCCGAGACGATACCGGCCCGCCTCAGCACCGCGAGCTGCTGGGACAGACCCGGGGCCCCAACATCTGTGGCCGCCAGCAGGTCGCGTACGGCGAGCGGCCCGTCCTGCAGCAGTTCGAGCACCCGGATGCGCACTGGATGTCCAAGCGTGCGAAAGAAGTCGGCCTTGGCCTGGTACAGCGGAACCGGCACGCTCACCCCTCCCCGGCCGGCGGCCGGAGGGCGGGCTCGGCCTGGAATGCCCCCTCGCCCTTCGGCCCCGCGCCGGATCCGGCGCCCACGACGGGCTCGCGATCGACGGTGACGCCGTGCTCGCGGGCCAGGCGCACCATCTCTTCCAGATCGGCGGAGTACGCCTGCACGGCGTACTCGTCTCCGGACGCCAGGGCGGCACGGAGTCTCTCGCGCGACTCTCGCACTCTGCGCCGCACACCACCCGCGAAGTCGCCCATGCCGTCCCCTCCGCCCAGAGCACTCCCACGCTTACACAGGTGACAATATGGTCAATTGCAAAATTTAGCAACTGCCACGACTGCTACCGCCATCAGCGGAAGATCGGCGGAGACCAGCGCGATCCGCCGCGCCCGCTTCTCTGAGCGGACGCGGCGGGGCGAGCGGAAGCCGTCTAAGCGATGGAACCGGTCCAGTAGGCGGCGGCCTTCTTGTACACGCCGTACAACTCGCCGTCGAAGTACGGTGAGATGCCGGTGTCGTACCGGCCGTCGCCGTCGGTGTCGGAGACGCTGATCGTGATGCCGTTGAGGTAGCCCGTACGACTGTCGCCGTCGTACCGGGTCAGCCACGAGGCCCCGAGAGAACCCTCACCGGTGAACGGCGAGTCCACGCCGACGGGCCGGTCCATGCGGAGGGGCGTGACCCGCGTCGCGAACGTCGACCCGGTCGACCGTTCGAGGGTCTCCCCCGTGTAGGGCTCACTGCCGTCGGGGTGCGGGCCGGCGGGATAGCCGAGGACGTCGGCCGTGGGCGCGAGCGGCTGGTTGATCGCGATTCCCTGGCCGCCGACGTTCTGCCCTAGCTTCCCGACATCGGTCAGCACGTCCGGCGACGCGGGAACGACCCCGTTGTACACGTTGACGAAGGCGTAGTCCCGGTCGTGGTCGCGAATGTCGTCGAAGTCGTAGTGCGTGTAGGCCTGTTTTCCGACGTAGAGGCCGAACGGCAGCGTGCCGCCTGCGTAGGCGGGGACGAAGACCCACTTGAAGAGCGGGCCCATCGGGGCCTCGACGTCCAGCACGCAGTGACCCGCGGTCGCGACGACGTTCCAGAGCTTCGAGCGCACGACCGTGCCCGTGCACCAGTGGGGTCGCAGGTCGCTGCCGATGAAGAACACCTTGCCCGACGTCGCCGGCATCCCGCCCTCCTCGGGCGAGACCGGCCCCTCCAGCGGCGGGATGGACGCCGGAGCGCCGTCCGGGACGATGTCCGTGATCAGGCGTTCCCCGCCGACCTCCGTCCGCACGTCGTAGGGCGTGGCGTTCCTCAGATTGGCGGCCCCGTCGGCGAGCCAGAAGCCCGCGACCTGCTGGGCCGCCGTCACCGTGGGAGCCAGTGGAACCATCAGCGGGCCCGCGGCCCGTGCCGGTCCGGCGACGACGGTGGAACCCAACACGCTCAACCCGACACCCAACGCGATCAGCGCACGCCTCAAGCTCGATCTCCCGTCCAGTCATCGGGGCGTCTTCGCGCCCCGTCAGCGCGGAGAACCGGCCGATCGACCCGGCCGGCGAACAGCAAGATCGTAACCTCGGCCCGGGCCCCGACTCCATGAGTTTTAGATCACATGTTCGAAACGAGAGAGTGTGAGCGACAACGGACGCGGGCTTCCGCGATCAGCGGCACACCGCCTGAAATCCCACTTCTGGTACGTACTGCGCCCACTCCGACGGAGTGAGCGAACGAGCGGCGATCGCGCACACGGCCTGGTGGAGATCGTCCGGGATTCCCACGTCCCACAGGTTCACAGCGCCGTCGATACTCCCCACGGCCAGTGTCCGCCCATCTGGGCCGAAGGCCACCGAGGAGCGGCCGAGAGGGTTGACCACGAGTGGGGCGCCGATCGGGGTACGGGTCGCCACATCCCACAACCGGACGACGCCGTCGGCGCCGCCCGTGGCGAGAATCCGCCCGGCGCCGAAGGACATGGAGCCGACCTCACCGGTGTGACCGGCGAGCGGCGCCCCGATCGACCGGTTCGTCCCCACCTCCCACAACCGGACGGTGCCGTCCTTACCTCCGGTGACCAGCGACCGCCCGTCCGGGCTGAAGGCCACCGAGGAGACGCCGCCCGCATGGCCCTGGAGCGGGGCGCCGATCTGGGAGCGGGTCCGAACGTCCCAGAGCCGTGCCGTTCCGTCATCGCTGCCGGTGGCCAGTACCCGCCCGTCCGTGCTGAAGGCCACCGCGTTGACCGCGCCGGTGTGACCGGCCAGCGGCGCTCCGATCGGCCCGCGGGTCGCCACATTCCACAGCCTCACCATGCCGTCGACACCGCCGGCGGCGGCCAGAGTACGGCCATCGCGGCTGAAGACCAGTGCGGAGACCGGCTCGGGATGGCCGGCGAGCGGCCCGCCGACCAGTGAACGGGTGGCCACGTCCCAGAGCAGCACGATGCCGTCGGCATCGCCGCCGCCGCCTCCCGTGGCCAGTGTCCGCCCGTCCACGCCGAACGCCACCGAGACCGGCCCGTGCGCGTGCCCCGCGACCGGAGCGCCGAGCGCGGCGCGGTCCGCCACGTCCCACAGCTGCGCCATGCCGTCGTCGCCGCCTGTGGCCAGCATCCGCCCGCCAGGGTGGAAGGCCACCGACGTGACACCACCGGTATGGCCGGCGAGGGGCGGGCCGAACGGTACGCGGGTGGTCACCTGCCACAGGCGAGCGGTTCCGTCACGGCCGGCGCTGGCCAGCATCCGCCCGTCCGGGCTGAAGGTCAGCGAGGTGACACCCCCTGAGTGGCCGCTGAATGAGGCGCCGACCTGACGGCGGGTCACGGTATCCCACAACCGCACCGTGCCGTCGTCGCCGCCGCCGGTGGCCAGCGTCCGTCCGTCCGGGCTGAACGCCACCAGGACCGGTCCGCTCGTGTGACCTGTGATGGGCGCCCCGATTGGGGTGCGAGTACTGACCTGCCACAGCCGCGTCGTGCCATCACGGCTGCCGCCGGTGGCGAGCGTCCGGCCGTCCTCGCTGAACGCGACCGACGAGATACCCCCCGAGTGGTCGGTGAACGAGGCGCCGGCCGGACGGCGGGTCGCTATATTCCACAACCGCACTTTCCCGTCCCAGCCGCCGGCCGCGAGCATCAGCCCGTCGGGGCTGAAGGCCACCGATCTGATCCAGCGGACGTCACCGTCGAGGAGCCGACCGGCGACGGTGCGCGATGCCACGTCCCACAGGCGAACGGTCCTGTCGAAACCGCCCGCGGCCAGCGTCCGCCCGTCCGGACTGAACGCCACCGACGAAACGCCTCCGGGGTGACCGGCGAGTGGGGCGCCGGCCGGTCGGCTCGTCGCCACCTCCCACAGGCGCACCGTGCCGTCGCCGCCGCCGGTGGCCAGCGTCCGCCCGTCCGGACTGAACGCCAGCGAGGAGACCCGCAGGTGCCCGGTCAGCCGCTCGCCGATCGGTGTACGGGTGGCGACGTTCCACAGCTGCGCGGTGCCGTCAAGGCTGCCGGTGGCCAGCGTCCGCCCATCCGGACTGAACGCCACCATGTGCGCCGAACCTGTGGCGCCGCTCAGGACGGCGCGTTGCGGGTTGCGGAGGACGGCGAGCATGGCGGCGCGAGCCTCGGCGGTCGGGCTGACGCGCCAGGCCGCGGCGGACATCAGTGCTGACAGGGCCGGGTCGGCGAGCAGTCCGCTCTGCGTGGCCAACCGGCGGGAGACGGCGACATCGCGCTGGCGTGAGATGTCGAACCAGGCCCTGACCGCGACCACCGTCGCCGTCAGAGCGAAGACCAGCAGAGTGGTCAAGGCGACCGACCATGCCCGGCGCAGCCTGACGGCGCGGGCGTGCGCGTGGATGCCGGCGTCCAGGAACTCCTGGGTGGTCTCCCGCAGGGCCGGGTAGCGATCGGGAGCGGCCTGCCAGCGGCTCCGGGCGTGCAGAATCGCTGTCAGACGTTCGCCTCGGTAGAGGAATGACGCGGGGCGCCTGTCGCGGGCCCACTCCTCGGCGTCGTCCAGCAGCCGGTCGTACAGCCCGCGGTCGGCCGGGTCCTCCTCCAGCCACCCCCGCAGCCGGGGCCAGGCGTACAGGAGAGAGTCATGGCTGATCTCCGCGGTCCGCTCCCCGACCACGATCAGGCGCCGTGCGGCGAACGCCTCCACCACCTCGTCCAACTCGGCCCGCCGGGGCGGTTCGGCCGCGGCCGAGGGCGCCGAATCCTCCGGCCGTCCTGCGCAGGACGCCGGGATCTCGGCACGTCCCTCGGAGGCCGCCGAGACCTCGAATCGTTGCGCGGAGGACCCCAGGGCCACGAGGCGCCGCCCGAGCGCACCACGCCGACCGGCGGGAGTGTGAGAGGTGGCCGCGTCGGCCGTGCGGCGCGAGCCGGCCTCACCTGCCGGGCGCCGCTGGTAGGGCATGGGACGGCGGACGGCCCGCCCGTCGGCGGTGAGCTTGGTCAGCCGGTGGAACAACTCCCGCGCGAGTTCCCGCTGATGGACCGGCAGGGCGCTGTACACGGCCTCGGCGCTGGTCTGGACGGCGTGCGCCACCCCGCCGGACAGGGCGTAGCTGCGGCTGGTCAGCCGGTCTCCCTCACGGTGCTCCCAGGTGACCCGCATCGCCTCCGAGAGCAGCGGCAGCGCCCCCACCTCTTTCCAGCCTTCACCGGCCGAGGAAGGCATGTCGCCGAGGATCGCCTCGACCAGCGCCGGGGAGATGCGCAACCCCGCCCGCTCGGCGGGACCGGTGACGGCCAGCCTCAGCTCGGACTCGTTCATCGGCCCGACCAGGAACAGGCCGTCCTTCACGGCGCCGGCGAGCTCGGGGTAGGCCGCGCACGAGGCCAGGAAGTCGCTGCGCACGACCGCGATCACCAGCGCGGCCGGCTCGCCGTCGGGGCCGCAGGGCCGCGTGGCCGCCGCGTGCAGCGCCGCGACGAACCCCGCGCGCTGCGCCTGCGCCGGCCCACCGGCTCCGCCGTGATCGCCGCCGGCCGGGACGACGAGGTCGGGATCGTCATCGTCGGGCAGCGTGAAGATCCGCTCCAACTGGTCCACGACCAGGACCAGCCGCCCACCGGCGCCGTCCGCCGCCGCGCCGGGCGAGGGACGGGCATGGGCGACCACGGCGTCCCGCACGGCCGTGTGCGCCCGCTGCGGCGTGGTCTCCAGCAGGTGCCGGACGAAGGCGGGATCGGCTCCGGCGAGGACGGCCAGCGCGCGCGCCAGTTCGTCGCGCGGCGCGGCGGTGGGGTGCACGACCAGCACCGGCCAGCGGGCCGACTCCGCGCTCAGGTCGCCCCTGGCCAGCGCCGTCAGCAGCCCGGCGTGCACCAGTGAGGACTTGCCGGCCCCCGACGCGCCGGCGACCAGCAGGATCCCCGGGCGGTCCAGCCGCTCGGCGACCGTGTCCACCAGTTGCGCGGTCGCCTTCTCCCGCCCGTAGAACACCGCGGCCTGATCGCCCCCGAACGCCGCCAACCCTGGATACGGACACCGCCCCGCCCACCGGTCCCGCGGCCCCCGCGCCCCGCCCCTCTGACCGGCAGCGGACTCGCTCGGCTCGTGCGTGTCACCAGGCTCCGCCGGTTTCGCGGAGCCGGCGAGGTCTCCTGCCGGGTCCGTGTCCGGCGGAGAGGCGCGGGCCTCGCGCAGCCACCGCCGCCACCATTCCTCGTCCAGCAGGCCGGCGCTCACCTGATCGGGCGGCACGCGCCGCCGGCGGCAGTGCTCGAGCAGCACCCTGATCATCATCAGGAACGCAGCTTCCGACTCGGGCAGGTGCCGTCCGCGCTTCCAGTCGCTGACCCGCCGCCCGCTCACCGGCCGCCCCCGCCCTGCGGGCCTCCGCCGATTCGTCTCGGCGACCACGCTCTTGACCGGCAGGTCCGCCGTCACATCCAGCAGTTCGGTCAGCCGCGCGGCGAATAATCGCCGCGCCGACGCCTCCTGCCCGCCCATCTCACACCTCCGTCGAACCACACTGTCCTGAGAGATCCAGAGACGTCATCGAGTCCTGCGCCCGCTACGCGGTTACTCCTACCAGGTCCGTGGGAAAGGCGCGGTCCGGTCCGGTCCGGATTTCAGTCTCGTGCCCGTGACCTGCGAAATTGCGCCACCTCGGCCGGTCGGCGGTGAAGAACGGCCCGACGATGCGTGAATCTGCGGAAGCGACAAGCCGGGGCCGCGACCGCCCGGCGGAACCGCCCTCGTCTGCCGGGCGCGCCGTCCAGGCGTTTCCGGGGGTCCTTCTTGGGGCGGCCGGCATGCTCGTCACCGGTGTCGGCGGGAACTCGACGGGCGGTTACTCCATCCGAGGCCGGCCGAGGTCGTTTTCAAAAATAGGATCGACGATCTCTCATCGTCGAGTCAGATGGAGGAGGAAATGGCAAAAAGCCTGAAGGCCTGGATCGTTCTTACCGCCGTCGCGATGTTCGCGGTGGTCGGACCCAACACGGCACCGGCCTACGCCGATTCCGTAAGCTACTTCGAGATTCATCACTCTTTCGGCTACACGACCGGCGCCATCACGTGGCACGACTACCGATCGGTCACGATTCAGGGCAAGGTTTGCGACTACGGCGGTCACGGAGGCAGGGCAGAGTTCGACTTCTACCTGGCGAACGAAACCTATTACAACTCACAAACTCGCACAGTTTCCTACGACTGCAGATCATTCCACTGGACCCAGCAAGGGCCCAGGGGGGGCATACAGCAGGTCAACATACGCTTGTGCGAGGTCAGCCGCGCGTGTGGAGCTACGTCCATCTTCTATAGATGGCTCAGCGAGTGATGCTGATCTCGTCGGTGACATGAGCGACTTGTGACGGCGCCACTCAGCCGGCGCTCGACCTGGTCGGCGGATCACGCACGAGGGTGTTGCGCCGTCCGGTTTCAGAGCCAGCCCTGGGTGCGGGCTCTTTGAACGGCTTCGATGCGGTTGCGGGTGTGGGTCTTCTGGATGGCGGTGGACAGGTAGTTGCGGACGGTGCCCTCGGACAGGTGCAGGCGCGACGCGATGTCGCCGATGGTGGAGCCGTCGGCGGCGGCGGCCAGGACGTCGCGTTCGCGGGCGGACAGCGGGTTCGGGCCGGCGCTGAGGGCGTCCGCGGCCAGGGTGAGGTCGATCACGCGCTCGCCCGCCAGCACCCGGCGGATGGCGGCGGCCAGCTCGCGGGCGGGGCTGTCCTTGACCATGAACGCGACCGCGCCGGCCTCCATCGCCCTGCGCAGGTAGCCGGGTCTGCCGAAGGTCGTGACGATCATGATGCGGCACTCCGGCACGGCGCGGACGATCTCGGCCGCGGCCGTGATGCCGTCCATCACCGGCATCTCGATGTCCAGGAGCGCTATGTCGGGCCGGGTCTCGCGGGCGAGGTCCACGGCCTCCTCGCCGGTGGAGGCCTCGCCGACCACCTCGATGTCGGGCTCCAGGCCGAGCAGGGTCGCGAGCGCCCCTCTGACCATCGCCTGATCCTCGGCCAGCACCACTCTGATCATCGGGCGCTCCCGGCGGGCCGGGCGCCGCGCGCCGGGCGCCGCTGTGCGCCGAGCGGCGGGCGGACGCTCCGGAGGCGGCGGTGGGTGCGCGTCCTTGCCGGTGCCGGATGGTGCGTCCGTGTCATGCGGGCGAGCTTACGGGGGCCGGGACGAGGACGCGCAGCCGGAAGCCGCCCTCGGGGGACGGGGCCGCGTCCAGGGTGCCGCCGGCGGCGTGGACGCGTTCGGCCAGCCCGGTCAGGCCGCTCCCCGCCTCGTACGGCGCGGCGGCGCGGCCGTCGTCGGCGATCTCCAGGCCGGCCGTCCCGTCCTGGTGGGACACGGCGATCTCGCACCGCGTGGCGCGGGCATGGCGGACGACGTTGGTCACCCCCTCGCGGACGGCCCAGCCGAACAGGCCGTCCAGGGCGTCGGGCAGCGGGGTGCCGGCCGTGCGCACCTCGACGGTCACGCCGGCCGCGTCGAGCGCGGCGCGGGCGTTGTCGATCTCCTCCGACAGCCCGCGCTGACGGTAGCCGGTGACCGCCTCGCGGACCTCCTGCAGGGCCAGCCGGGCCACCGACTCCACGTCGCGGATCTCGTCGGCGGCCCGCGGGGAGCCGGCCTCCGACAGGCGGCCGGCCAGCTCGCTCTTGAGCACGATGAGCGACAGGCTGTGGCCGAGCAGGTCGTGCAGGTCGCGGGCGATGCGCAGGCGTTCCTCGCTGGCCGCCAGCCGGGCGACCTCGCTCTGCGCCTTGTGCAGCCGGTTCACCAGCACCCGGGTGTTGCGGACGGTCATGAACAGCACGCCCAGGGTGGCGACCTGCATCAGCAGCAGGGCGATGGCGCCGGGTTCGGCCTTGGCGACCAGCCCGTCGACCAGCACGACGCCGGCCATGCCGACGATGCCGGCCAGGGCCGCGCGCATCGGCAGCCCCATGCTGATGACGACCGTGACGTAGATGGGCAGTGCCACCCAGCCCCCCCGGAAGATCAGTGGGAAGACGACGGACATCAGCACCAGGACGGACAGCAGCGGGTAGGTCCACCGGCCGGGCTCGCCGAAGTCCTTCGGGCTGAGCACGGTGGCGACGTAGCAGGCGACGAAGACCACCAGGCAGGCGACCGCCCAGTACGCGTCGGTCCCGGTGATGGCGCCGGAGGTGACGTCCGACACCGGGTAGAACAGGTAGACCATGCCGAAGGAGGTGCCGAGGAGGCGCCTCCAGCGGGACGGCTTGTCCGCCACCCCGCCGAAGCTGAACACGCTGCTCAGGCGGCTCATGGTCAGGCCCGCACCGTCGCTCTGCGGTAGGCGAGCACGGCGAGGCCGCCGAGCGCGGCCGCCCAGGCGAGGATGCCCGCCACCGACGACGTCGCGGGCGTGCCGCCGGAGACGATCGCCCAGCCGATCGAGGCGTAGTCGTAGGACGGCAGGACGTGGGCGATGGTCTGCATGGTGCCGGGAAGCATGTCGACAGGGAACCACAGGCCGCCGAGCAGCGCGAGGCCGAACATGCTGATGATCGCGATCGGTTGCGCGGTGTCCGGCCGCACCAGCGAGCCGATGATGAGGCCGAACGCGGCGAACGGGATCGTCCCCGCCCACATCATCGGGATCAGCACGGCCCACTGCTCCGCGCCCAGCGACACATGCTGGACGAGCACCGCGGCCAGCACGACGAACAGCAGCGCGGGCAGCACCAGCAGCAGCGACGCGACGAGCTTCGTCACGATGATCATCCACCCGGGCAGCGGGGTGATCTGGAGCTGGCGCAGCCACCCGCTCTGCCGCTCCTGCGCCCACGGGACGGCCGTGGACATGATGGAGGCGGCCAGGGCCCCGTAGGCGCCCATCGACACCATGAGGATCACGGCGGCGCGCGTGCCGGTCGCCTGGTCGGCCTGATCGCCGTAGAGGTTCGCGTACAGCAGGTAGAAGGCGACGGGAAACGCCACGACGAAGATGATGTAGCGCTTGTTGCGCAGCATCCGGAGGGCTTCGATCTTGATGTAGTGCGGCATGGTCAGGCCTCCGAGCGCTGGGTGAGGGTCAGGAAGGCGTCCTCCAGGTCGGCGCCGTGGATTCGCAGGTCGCGGATGTCGAGCGTGGTCTTCCGGTAAAGCGCGTCCAGGGTCGCGTCGGTGTCGGAGGTGCGCAGCGTCACTCTGCCGGACAGGATCGTGACGCCGGTGACCCCGGGCAGGGCGTCCAGGCGGGCGGCCGGCTGGCCGTCGAGGGCGAACTCCACCGAGTTGCCGCCGGCGCCGGCCTTGATCTGGGCGGCGGTGCCGTCGGCCACCACCTTGCCGCGGGCGATGACGACCACCCGGTCGGAGTTCTCGTCGGCCTCCTCCAGATAGTGGGTGGCGAACAGCACCGTACGGCCCTTGGCGGCGTAGGCGCGCATGCTCTCCCAGAAGGCGCGACGCGACTCCACGTCCATGGCGGCGGTGGGTTCGTCGAGCACCAGCAGCCGGGGCGAGCCGGCGACGGCGAGGGCGAAGCGCACCCGCTGGGACTGCCCGCCGGACAGCCGGTCGGCTCGGCGCGAGGCCAGGTCGGTGAGATCCGCCATGCGCAGCAGCTCGGGCAGCGGCAGGGGGTCAGGGTAGAGGCGGCGCACGAAGTCGACGAGTTCGCGGACGGTCAGCTCGGGGATCAGCGTCCCTTCCTGGAGCATCGCGCCGACGTCGCCCGCGGCGACCGCCTCGTCGGGCGTGCGGCCGAAGACGCGGACCTCCCCGGCGGTGGGGCGGGCCAGGCCGAGCAGCATGTTGATCGTCGTGGACTTGCCCGCCCCGTTCGGGCCGAGGAGCGCTACGGTGCGCCCGGCCTCCATGGTGAGGTCCAGGCCGTCCACGGCGCGGACCTCACCGTAGTTCTTTCGCACCCCGGCGAGGGATATGGCGTTCATGGGGACAACGTTAGGAACGAACGCCGGAGATCCTCAGTGCCGCCCGTCCGGCGTTGGCCGTGACATTTGTCAGAACGCGCACGGGCGAGGCCGCGGCCGCCGGACGGCGGGTCAGAGGCGGCAGGCGAAGATGGCGGTGACCAGGACGGCCTTGGCGCCGATCTCCCAGAGCTGGTCCATGATCTGCTGGTGCCCCTTGCGGGGGACCATGGCCCGGACGGCGACCCAGCCCTCGCGGTGCAGCGGGGACACCGTTGGCCCCTCCATGCCGGGAGTGATCGCGATGGCCTCGTCGATGCGCTCGGCCCGGATGTCGTAGTCGATCATGACGTAGTCGCGGGCGACCAGCACGCCCTGCAGCCGCCGGACGAGCTGCCTGACCCCGGGGGTCTCCTCGGCGCCGGCCTGCCTGATCAGGGCCGCCTGGGAGTGCGCGATCGGGTCGCCGAAGACCTCCAGCCCGACATTGCGCAGAGTGGTGCCGGTCTCGACGACGTCGGCGACGGCGTCGGCGACGCCGAGCCGGATGGCGGTCTCGACCGCGCCGTCGAGCTTGATCACCCGGGCGTCGACGCCGACCTCGGCCAGGTGCTTGCCGAGCAGCCCGGCGTAGGAGGTGGCGATGCGCATGCCCTGCAGGTCCTTGACCGAGGAGAACGCGCCGGGCTTGGCGGCGAAGCGGAAGGTGGAGACGCCGAAGCCGAGCGGCATGATCTCTTCGGCGGGGGCGCCGGAGTCGGCGAGCATGTCCATGCCGGTGATGCCGGCGTCCAGGGTGCCCTCGCCGACGTACACGGCGATGTCGCGCGGACGCAGGAAGAACAGCTCGCAGGAATTCTCGGGGTCGACGACCACGAGCTCCTTGGAGTCCTTGCGCGAGCGGTAGCCCGCTTCTTTCAGTATGGTCTGGGCGGCCTCGGTGAGGGCGCCCTTGTTCGGTACGGCGAGACGGAGCATGGCTTGCGCGTGGTCCCTTCGGATCGGAGAGGCGTCGGGGAAGGACGAGGTCGGTCGGCGAAGGCCGGGCGCGCCGGCCTAAAGATGCTTGTAGACCTCGTCGAGCCCGATGCCCCGGGCGATCATGAGAACCTGGACGTGGTAGAGCAGCTGGGAGATCTCTTCCGCGGCCCGGTCGGTGGACTCGTGCTCCGCGGCCATCCAGCTCTCGGCGGCCTCCTCCACGACCTTCTTGCCGATGGCGTGGACACCGGCGTCCAGGGCCGCGACGGTGCCCGACCCGGCGGGACGGGTGCGCGCCTTGTCCGACAGCTCGGCGAACAGCTCTTCGAAGGTCTTCATGGTCTCTCTCACGTCGGTGTGCCTGCTCGTCAAGAGTAGTCGGCGGCGGACGCTCGACGCGCTAACCACCCGCCCGTCCGACCGGCGCGTCACACCGGCGGCGCTGTGAGCGCCGTTCCGTGCGAGGCCGGCCAGGCCGTCACCGGGCCTCGTTCACGCAGCGCAGCACCGGGTGGCGGGTCAGCCCCGCCAGGTCGAGCCCGCCAGGGAAGCGCACGGTGAACGTCGCGCTCTCGCCCGGCAGCAGCGTGTGGAGCATGTCGTCCACCTCGGCGTCCGGGGCGAGCCGGTCGGGGAACAGCGCCAGCTCGCGCACCAGCGTGCGGGCCGTGACGGTGACGCGCGCGCCGCCGGGCACGGGCTCGGCCGCCGCGTCGAAGTCCGCCTCGGGGAAGGCGACCTCGGGGTCCTCGGCGAAGAACCGCAGCGCGCTTCGCCCGTCCAGGCGCGCCGTCAGCAGTTCCTTGGCCGGGTCGCCGGGAACGGCGAGCGCCTCGGGGAGCGGCACGGGCAGGGTGGCGCGGGCCGCCACCACGACGGGGAAGCGCTCTTCGGCGAGCGGCTCCCCGTCCAGGCCGCGCCGCGCCACCGCCAGCTCGCCGGCCCATTCGCGGGGGCCGTCGTTGATCACGACCACGGCGCCGTCCTGGAAGGTCAGCAGACGGTCGGCGTAGGCCCGCCGCAGCGCGTACCACAGGGGCTTGCGGCGCCCGTCCCCGTCCACCGCGGCCCAGGAGATCACCGGCCAGCAGTCGTTGAGCTGCCAGACGACCGTCCCCATGCAGTGCGGCGCCTGCGACCGGAAGCGCTCGATCGCGAAGGCGATCGCGCGGGCCTGGTTGAGCTGAGTGAAGTAGTGCCAGTCGTCGAACGACCGCGGCGCCGGCAGGTGGCCGCCGAGGCCGCGCATCAGCTTGCCGTTGCCGTCGGCGGCCTTCTGGTGGTGGGCGAGCCCCGGCGAGTCGGCGGCCGGCGGGTCGTCGCTGAGGGCGCGGCGCAGCATGGCGTAGGCGGGCGGCCCCTGGAAGCCGAACTCGGCGACGAAGCGCGGCCGGTAGGCGCCGTACCGCAGGTAGTCCTCGCGGTTCCAGACGTCCCAGATGTGGACGGTGCCGCGGCCGGGGTCGTTGGGCGGCAGGCCGGGGGCTCCGGAGTAGGGGCTGCCGGCCCAGTAGGGACGGGTCGGGTCCAGCTCGGCCACCAGCCGGGGCAGCAGGTCGTAGTAGAAGCCCGCGCCCCAGGTGCGGCCGGCGAGGGCGTCCTGCCAGCCCCAGTCGGCGAAGCCCTCGAGGTTCTCGTTGTTGCCGTTCCACAGCACCAGGCTCGGGTGGGGCGCGAGGCGCACGATGTTGTCGCGGGCCTCGGCCTCGACCTCGGAGGCGAACGGCTCCTCCTCGGGGTAGGCGGCGCAGGCGAAGGGGAAGTCCTGCCAGACCAGCAGGCCGCGCCGGTCGCACAGGTCGTAGAAGTCGTCGCTCTCGTACAGCCCGCCGCCCCAGACGCGCAGCAGGTTGAGGCCGGCCTCGCACGCCTGGTCCAGGCGCCGCGCGAGGCGTTCGCGGGTGATCCGTGCGGGGAAGCAGTCGTCGGGGATCCAGTTGGCCCCCCGGGCGAACAGCGGGACGTCGTTGACGACGATCGTGAAGCCGTCGCCGGAGCGGTCCAGCCGCACGGCGCGGAAGCCCACGTCCCTGCTCCAGGCGTCCAGCGGCGTCGCCGTGCCGCGTCCGGCCGCGGGCTCCGGCGTGCCGCCTGCGGCCAGGCGCACCTCCAGCGGGTACAGCGGCTGGTCGCCGAAGCCGCGAGGCCACCACAGCTCCGCCGCGGGCACCCGCAGGGTGAGCACCGCCTCGCACTCCCCGGGCGCGAGGTACGCCCGCGCCTCGGCACCGGCCACCGTCGCGGTCACCGTGAGCGGCCCGCCGGAGGACTGCCCCGCCGCCCGCTCGACCCGCACGTGCGCCTCGGCCCGGCCCTCGCCGCCCTCGGCGGTGACCAGCGGCCGCACCGCGGCCAGGCGCGCGCCGTCCCAGGCGTGCAGGCCGATGGCCCGCCAGATGCCGGAGGTCACCAGGGTGGGGCCCCAGTCCCAGCCGAAGTTGCAGGCCATCTTGCGGATGAACTGGTACGGCTCGTCGTACGCGCCGGGACGCCCGCCCAGCCGCGCCCGCTGCTCCTCGGCGTAGGCGTACGGGGAGGCGAACACCACCCGCAGCGTGTTCTCGCCCTCGCGCAGCAGCTCGCGCACGGGGAAGCGGTAGGACCGGTGCATGTTCGCCGTGGTCGCCACCTCGGCGCCGTTGAGCGACACGGTGGCGACGGTGTCCAGCCCGTCGCAGACCAGGTCCACCCGCTCGGCGTCCTCCTCGGCGCGCCAGGTGAAGGTCGTCTCGTAGGCCCAGGCGGTGCGGCCGATCCAGGTGAGCCGGCTCTCGTTGTCGTCCAGGTACGGATCGTCGATGAGACCGGCCGCGAGCAGGTCGGTGTGCACACAGCCGGGGACGGCCGCGGGGATGCCGGCGATGCCCACCTCGTCCGATACGGCGGTCAGGGTCCAGCCGTCGTGCAGCGGACGGTACATGCTCAAGTGCTCTCTCCTCGCAGAGATCGGTCATGCGGCCGGACGGCGCGTATCGCGGGCGGGGCGCTTCCGGCACAGCGGGCACCGCCGTGGGCGCGCGAGCCGGCAGTGGATCAGCTGAACCGGATAAGCAACGTGAAACTACGACTCGCCCGTCAGTGGTGTCAACGAGCGGCCGTGCCCGTGTCCCACCCTCGAACGCCGCGGCCCGCCCCGGTCCAGCGCGGCGCCGGCGCCCTGAGCGGACCGGCGCGATCAGCTCGTTCCACCAGGATAGACGCGTAGTAAGGTACCTGCAGACGCGGTTGGTCTAGACCGGTTCAGCAAGGGAGCCGCTGTGAAACGTCCCACGATCGCCGACATCGCGCGGCAGGCAGGGGTCTCCAAAGGAGCGGTGTCCTACGCCCTGAACGGGCAGCCCGGGGTGTCGGCCTCCACGCGGGCGCGCATCCTGGCCATCGCCGACGAGATCGGCTGGCGTCCCAACAGCGCCGCCCGCGCCCTGAACGGCGCCAGGGCCAACACCGTCGGCCTCGCCCTGTGCCGGCCGGCGCGCTTCTTGGGCGTGGAGCCGTTCTTCATGGAGCTCATCAGCGGCATCGAGGGCGAGCTGTCGGCCCGGTCGTACGCGCTGATGCTCCAGGTGGTCACCGACCACGACGAGGAGGTCGCGGTCTACCGCCGCTGGTGGGGCGAGGGCCGCGTCGACGGCGCCATCGTGGTCGACCTGCACACCGGCGACCCGCGGGTCGGCGAGGTCGAGTCGATGGGCATGCCGGTCGTGGTGCTCGGGCACCCCTCCGGCTCGGGCTCGCTGCTGCCCGTGTGGTCCGATGACGGCGCCGCCGTCCGCGAGACCGTCGAGTACCTCGCGGCGCTCGGCCACCGCCGCGTCGCCCGGGTCGCCGGCCTGCCCAGGCTGCTGCACACCGTGCTGCGCGACGAGGCGTTCGGCGCCACCTGCGCGAACCTGGGCATCACCGAGGCCGTCACCGTGCACACCGACTACACCGGCGAGGAAGGCGCCCGCGCGACCCGCAGGCTGCTCAGCTCCGCCGCGCGGCCGACCGCCGTCGTCTACGACAACGACATCATGGCGGTGGCCGGACTGTCGGTGGCCCAGGAGATGCGCCTGGACGTCCCGGGCGACCTGTCGATCGTCGCCTGGGACGACTCCCCGCTCTGCCAGGTGGTCCGGCCCCCGCTCACCGCGCTGACCCGCGACATCCCCGCCTACGGCGCGCAGGCCGCCCGCCGGCTGCTCTCGCTCATAGCGGGCGAGCACGTCACCGGTCACGAGGACCGGTCCGCCCGCCTGACCACCCGCGGCAGCACCGCTCCCCCGGCCTAGTGCGGTGACCGATCACCTTCGCCGGCTGTGCGTCCTCCCGTCCGTCCGATGGACTCACCCATCGGCTCCGCGTCGGCGGGACGGTGGACGGCGAATGCCGGCGCCGCCCTACGGCGGGGACCGGCGAACCACTCCAGTCATCGCGCTAGAACATCCCTTGTCCTGACATAACGTCACACACGGCCCACCGTCCGATGCACCTGTTCGACCGCCGCGTCCACATATGCCTGATCGATGTGATTGCCGCGACTGTCGTATATCTCCTCAGCCTCGAAATCGACGTCGAAGGCGTCGTCCAAGACGAGTTCGAGATCATCGGGAGGCCAGTGGCCATGGTATTCGGTCATCGCATGCTCCTCCTGAGTGCGGCAGGCATGACATGGATCACCAAAAGACGCTTCTCGGTCTGCGCGATTCGAGAGGTGCAAGCGCTTCGCAGTCATCCGTTCACGGTCGGTTCATGGTATGGGTTCGACCGGGCCTGAGGAAATGACAAAGGCGCACCCAGGGTGTGGGTGCGCCTTTGGGGGTGGGTCAGCGGGGGGTGCGGCCTGGGGTGTGGTCGCGGCGGTCGGTGGTGGAGCGGCGGGAGCCGCCGCGGGCGTCGCGCGCGGGACGCTCGCCCTGGTAGCCGCGCGAAGGACGCTCACCCTGGTAGCCGCGCGCGGGACGCTCGCCCTGGTGGCCGGCGCCCGGACGCTCGCCGCGCGGGCCGCCGTCGCGGCGGTCGCCGTCCTCGCGGGACCGGTCGTGGAAGCGGCGCGGGCGGCGGTCGCCGCCGCCGTGGCCGCCCTCGCGGCGCGGGCGCTTGGCGGCAGCGGGAGCCGGCTCCCAGACCGGGACCTCGACGCCGCTCGGCTGCTGCGCGCCGGCCACCTCGGCCAGGCGCGGGTGCCCCGGCGTGGCCTTCAGGCGGAACGGCTGGACGCCCGCGCGGCGGGTCATCGTCTCGGTGGAGCGGCGCTCGTTCGGCAGCACGAGGGTCATGACCGTGCCACGCTCGCCGGCGCGGGCCGTGCGGCCGCCCCGGTGCAGGTAGCTCTTGTGGTCCATCGGCGGGTCCACGTGCAGGACGAGGCTGACGTCGTCCACGTGGATGCCGCGGGCGGCGACGTCGGTGCAGACAAGCACGCCGATGGTGCCCTCGCGGAACTCGGCGAGGATGCGGGTGCGCTGGTTCTGCCGCTTGCCGCCGTGCAGGCCGCCGGCGCGGACGCCGACCCTGGCGAGCTGCTTGACCAGCCGGTCGACGCCGTGCTGCGTGCGCATGAACATGATCGTCCGGCCCTCGCGGTTGGCGATCTCGGCGGTGACGGCGAACTTGTCGTCCCGGGTGACCTGGAGCACGTGGTGCTCCATGGTCTCCACCGGCGAGGTCGCCGGGGCCAGGGAGTGCGTCACCGGGTCCTTCAGGAAACGGCGGACGAGCTTGTCGACGTCCCCGTCGAGGGTGGCGGAGAACAGCAGCCGCTGGCCGTCCGAGGGGGTCTGCTCGAGCAGGGCGCTGACCACAGGGAAGAAGCCGAGGTCGCACATGTGGTCGGCCTCGTCGATCACCGTCACCCGCACGTCCTGCAGCGAGCACTCGCCCTGCTGGATCAGGTCGGTGAGCCGCCCGGGGGTGGCGACGACGATCTCGACGCCGCGCCGCAGCGCCTCGATCTGCCGGCCCATGGACATGCCGCCGACGACGGTCTTCATCCGCAGGGACAGGCCCCGGCCGAGCGGCTCAAGGGCGTCGGTCACCTGCATCGCGAGCTCGCGGGTGGGGACGAGGACGACGGCGAGCGGGCGGCGCGGGGCGGCCTTGACGCCGGCCACCAGGGTCATGGTCGGCAGGCCGAAGGCCAGGGTCTTGCCCGAGCCGGTCTGGCCGCGGCCGAGCACATGGCGGCCGGACAGGATGTCGGGGATGGTGGCCCGCTGGATGGGGAACGGGCTGGTGATGCCCTGCCGGGCCAGCGCGGCGATCAGCGGCTTGGGCAGGCCGAGCAGGGAGAACTCCTGCGGCGCGACGGAGGCGTCACCGGAGGCGGCCTCCGGGCGGGACTCGGCGGGGGCCGAGGACGCGGAGCCCGTCGGGCTGGACACCGCCTGCGCGGGACGCGCGACCGGCGCGTCCTGGTCGTGCCCCGCGCCGGTCAGGGCGTCAGCGGGCATGGCGGTGTTGATGATGGTCACGATTGGTCGTGCCTTTCGTCGAAGAAACATGGCGCGTCACTTCTGCGAAAGGACGAGCCGGGGCGTGCGGCCCTCGCCGCACTCGAACACGGGGCACCCGGAAGGATGCTGAAAGCGGTGCGCTCATCGCGACACGCGAGCACCACTCGAACGGTGGGCGGACTGAAGTCTAGCCCATCCTTGTCCATCAGCGATCAACCGGGTACGGCCGGACCTCCGCGACAGGGCGCGGAGCGCGGCCGTACCGGGGTCGCACATGAGCCGGGAGAGACGTCCTTGGCGGAGGTCACACGCAGATCCCGGCGGTGGAACGCCGTCCCGGTGAGGACCGGGACGCTTGCCGATCAGACGTTGAAACCGAGCATGCGAAGCTGCTCGCGACCGTCGTCGGTGATCTTGTCCGGCCCCCACGGAGGCAGCCAGACCCAGTTGATCTTCACATCGGAGACCATGCCGTCGAGGGCGGAGTGCGCCTGCTCCTCGATGACGTCGGTGAGCGGGCAGGCCGCGCTGGTGAGCGTCATGTCGAGGGTGGCGACCGGCGCCGCGCCCGGCTCGCCCTCGTCGAGGTTCACGCCGTAGATCAGGCCGAGGTCGACCACGTTGATCCCCAGCTCGGGGTCGACGACGTCCTTGAGGGCTTCGAGCACCTCTTCCAGGGTCGTCTCACCGTCGAACCCGGTCGTGCTCCCACCGGTCGGGGTCTCCACGGGCTTGCTCACGCCGCCTCCTCGCCTTGCCGCACACATGCGGCCCCACGCGCGGGGCCGTCGAACTCAACAAACCGCACAACGCCGCTCATGCCGAGCTCCTCGCCACAGCGTCCTTGTAGGCCATCCAGGCGAGCAGGGCGCACTTCACCCTGGCCGGGAACCTGGCCACCCCCGCGAACGCCACGGCGTCACCCAGCACGTCCTCGTCGGGCTCGATCTGGCCGCGGCCCTGCATGAGCCGGGTGAACTCGTCCACGACCGACAACGAGTGGTCAACGGTGGAACCGGTGGCCAGCTCGTGCAGGACGGAGGCGGCGGCCTGGCTGATCGAGCACCCCTGGCCGTCGTAGGAGACGTCCTCGACCTTGCCGCCGTCACCCAGCTTGACCCGCATCGTCACCTCGTCGCCACACGTGGGGTTCACGTGGTGCACCTCGGCGTCGTACGGATCGCGCAGGCCACGGCCCTGCGGATGCTTGTAGTGCTCCAGGATCAACTCTTGGTACAGCGACTCGGCGATCATCTCTTATCCGAACACCTTCTGGACGTAATGGAGGCCCCGGACCAGCGCGTCGATCTCGTCCGTGGTGTTGTACAGATAGAAAGACGCCCGAGTCGTCGCCGGTATTCCGAAGCGCAAATGCAGCGGGCGGGCGCAATGATGCCCGACACGCACGGCGACGCCGAATTGGTCATCCAATATCTGCCCCACATCGTGGGGATGAATGCCCGGAATGGTGAACGACAGCAGCCCCCCGCGGTCTTCGGCCGTGGTGGGCCCGATGATGCGCAGGCCCGGGACCTCGGACAACGCCTTCAGACCGTACACGGTGAGCTCGTGCTCGTGGCGGCGGACGTCGTCCATGCCGACCGCGGTGAGATAATCGACGGCCGCGCCGAGCCCGATCGCCTCGACGATGGGTGGGGTGCCGGCCTCGAATTTGTGGGGTACCGGAGCGAAAGTCGAGTGGTCCATCCAGACCGCCTCGATCATCTCGCCGCCGCCGAGGAAGGGCGGCATGGCGGAAAGCAGGTCGTACCGGCCCCACAGCACGCCGATGCCGGACGGGCCGGCCATCTTGTGCCCGGTGAAGGCGACGAAGTCGACGCCGAGCGCCGCCACGTCGACCGCGCGGTGCGGCGCCGACTGGGAGGCGTCGAGCATCATCAGCGCGCCCACCTGGCGGACCCTGGCCAGGACGGTGTCGACCGGGTTGACGGTGCCGAGGACGTTGGACTGGTGCACGATCGACACGATCTTCGTGCGCTCGTTGACCAGCTCCTCCAGCCCCGACAGGTCGAGGCGGCCCTCGTCGGTCACCGGGAACCAGCGCAGCGTCGCGCCGGTGCGCTGCGCGAGCAGCTGCCAGGGCACGATGTTGGAGTGGTGCTCCATCTCGGAGATGACGATCTCGTCGCCCGGGCCCATGCGGAACCGGTCGTCCTGGCAGGTGGGGTTGCCGAAGGAGTACGCCACCAGGTTGAGCGCCTCGGAGGCGTTCTTGGTGAAGATCACCTCGTCGCGGCCGGGCGCGCCGATGAAGGCGGCGACCTTGTCGCGGGCGCCCTCGTAGGCCTCGGTCGACTCGCTGCCGAGCGTGTGCAGGGCGCGCCCGACGTTGCTGTAGTGCTGTTCCATGTGCTCGCGCATGGTCGCGATGACCTGCGCAGGCTTTTGGGAGGAGTTGCCCGAGTCGAGGTAGACCAGCGGCCTCCCCCCGGGCAGCTCGCGCGACAGGATCGGGAAGTCCTTCCGGATCCTGTCCACGTCGAACATGCCGTTTGTCATGCGGTCGCCTTCGTGTAGCGCTCGTAGCCCTCGGCCTCGAGCTTGTCGGCCAGCTCCGGTCCGCCCTCTTCGACGACCCGGCCGTTCGCGAAGACGTGGACGAAGTCCGGCTTCACGTAGCGCAGGATGCGGGTGTAGTGGGTGATGAGCAGCACGCCGGTGTCGCCGGCCGCGCCGAAGCGGTTGACGCCCTCGGAGACGACGCGCAGCGCGTCGACGTCCAGGCCCGAGTCGGTCTCGTCGAGGATGGCGATCTTCGGCTTGAGCAGTTCGAGCTGGAGGATCTCGTGGCGCTTCTTCTCGCCGCCGGAGAAGCCCTCGTTGAGGTTGCGCTGGGCGAAGGCGGGGTCGATGGACAGGGCGTCCATGCCGGCCTTGAGCTCTTTGGTGAACACCCGCAGCTTGGGCGCCTCGCCGCGGACGGCGGTGACGGCGCTGCGCAGGAAGTTCGACACCGAGACGCCGGGCACCTCGACGGGGTACTGCATGGCCAGGAACAGCCCGGCGCGGGCGCGCTCGTCCACCGTGAGTGACAGCACGTCCTCGCCGTCGAGGGTGACCGCGCCGGAGGTGATGGTGTACTTCGGGTGACCGGCGATGGCGTAGGCGAGCGTCGACTTGCCCGACCCGTTGGGGCCCATGAGGGCGTGGACCTCCCCCGCGCGGACGGTCAGGTCGACGCCGCGCAGGATCTCCTTGTCATCCACGGCGACGTGCAGGTCACGAATTTCCAGGGTGGACACTTAAGACTCCCCATTTTCAGCATGGTCGGCGCTGTCGAGCGAGACGAGCACGTCGTCGCCTTCGAGCTTCACTCGGTAGACAGGGACGGGCCGCACCGCGGGCGGCCCGGTCGGCTTGCCGCTGCGCACGTCGAAGCACGACCCGTGCAGCCAGCACTCCAGGGTGCCGTCGTAGACGTCGCCCTCGCTGAGGCGCACCTCGGCGTGCGAGCAGACGTCGTACAGGGCGAACACCTCGCCGTCCTTGCGGACCAGCGCGACCGGCGTGCCCTCCACCTCGACGCCGACGACCCCGCCGTCGGGGATGTCGGAGATGGCGCAGGCCTTGATGAACGTCATGAGCCGAGCTCCGCCTCCACCGCCGCCAGCACGCGCTCGCGGATCTCCTCCACCTCGATGCGCTGGATGAGCTGGGCGAAGAACCCGCGGATGACCAGGCGGCGCGCCTGGTCGAAGGGAATGCCGCGCGCCTGCAGGTAGAACAGGTGCTCGTCGTCCAGGCGGCCGGACGCCGAGGCGTGGCCGGCGCCGGCGACCTCGCCGGTGAGGATCTCGAGGTTCGGCACGGAGTCGGCGCGGGCGCCGTCGGTGAGGATGAGGTTGCGGTTGAGCTCGTAGGTGTCGGTGCCGGTCGCCTCGACGCGGATGATCACGTCGCCGATCCACACGGCGTGCGCGTCGTCGCCCTGGAGGGCTCCGCGGTAGTCGACGTTGCTGCGGCAGTCGGGCACGCTGTGGTCGACCAGCAGGCGGTGCTCGATGTGCTGGCCGGCGTCCACGAAGTACAGCCCGCTCAGGTCGGCGTCGGCGCCGCGGCCGGTGTAGGACACCGACGGCGACAGGCGCACCAGGTCGCCGCCGAGGGTGACCACGAAGCTCTTGAACGTGGCGTCCTTGCCCAGGTGGGCGTGGTGCTGCGAGACGTGGACGGCGTCGTCGGCCCAGTCCTGCAGGCTGACGACCTTCAGCGTGGCGCCGTCGCCGACGACGAACTCGACGTTGTCGGCGTACACCGCGCTGCCCTGGTGGTCGAGCACGACCACGGCCTCGGCGAGCGGCTCGACGGCGACCACGATGTGGCCGTACACCGCGCCGCCGCCCTCGCCGCGCAGGTTGACCACGGTCTGCCTGGAGGCGACGACCTCCTTCGGCACCGTGATCACGGTGGCCTTCTCGAACGAGGTGAACGCCTGGACGCTGACCCGGTCGGTGGGCGTGTACGCCTTGCCGATGCGGGGGTCGTCGCGGCCGACGGTCTCAACGGAGACCTCCGGCGCGGCGTCGACGTTGACCACGACGGTGCCGGAGCCGGCGGCGGTGCCGTCGTGCAGCCCGCGCAGCCGCGACAGCGGCGTGAAGCGCCAGGCCTCTTCGCGGCCGGTGGGGACCGGGAAATCCTCCAGGTCGTAGGAGGCCTTGCCGCGCAGGGTCGACAGTGGCTTGGAGTCCAAACCCATGGTCAGCCCACCGCTCCTTCCATCTGCAGTTCGATCAGCCGGTTGAGCTCCAGGGCGTACTCCATGGGCAGCTCGCGCGCGATCGGCTCGACGAAGCCGCGCACGATCATCGCCATGGCCTCGTCCTCGTTGAGGCCGCGGCTCATCAGGTAGAAGAGCTGGTCCTCGGAGACCTTGGAGACCGTCGCCTCGTGCCCCATGGAGACGTCGTCCTCGCGGACGTCGACGTAGGGGTAGGTGTCGGACCGGCTGATCTGGTCGATCAGCAGGGCGTCGCACTTGACGGTGGAGGCCGAGCCGGCCGCGCCCTCCTCGATCTGCACCAGGCCGCGGTAGGAGGTGCGGCCGCCGCCCCGGGCGACCGACTTGGAGACGATCGTCGAGGAGGTCTTGGGCGCCAGGTGCACCATCTTGGCGCCGGCGTCCTGGTGCTGGCCCTCGCCGGCGAAGGCGACGCTCAGCGTCTCGCCCTTGGCGTGCTCGCCCATGAGGTAGACGGCGGGGTACTTCATCGTGACCTTGGAGCCGATGTTGCCGTCGATCCACTCCATGGTGGCGCCCTCGTAGGCGACGGCGCGCTTGGTGACCAGGTTGTAGACGTTGTTCGACCAGTTCTGGATGGTCGTGTAGCGGCAGCGGGCGTTCTTCTTCACGATGATCTCGACGACGGCGCTGTGCAGCGAGTCGGAGGAGTAGATCGGCGCCGTGCAGCCCTCGACGTAGTGCACGTAGGAGCCCTCGTCGACGATGATCAGCGTGCGCTCGAACTGGCCCATGTTCTCGGTGTTGATCCGGAAGTAGGCCTGGAGCGGGATCTCGACGTTGACGTTCGGCGGCACGTAGATGAAGGAGCCGCCCGACCACACCGCGGTGTTCAGCGAGGCGAACTTGTTGTCGCCGACCGGGATGACCGACCCGAAGTACTCCTTGAAGATCTCGGGGTGCTCCTTGAGGCCGGTGTCGGTGTCGAGGAAGATGACGCCCTTCTCCTCGAGGTCCTCACGGATCTTGTGGTAGACGACCTCGGACTCGTACTGCGCGGCGACGCCGGCCACCAGGCGCTGCTTCTCGGCCTCGGGGATGCCGAGCTTGTCATAGGTGTTCTTGATGTCCGCCGGCAGCTCGTCCCAGGAGGCGGCCTGCTTCTCGGTGGAGCGGACGAAGTACTTGATGTTGTCAAAGTCGATGCCGGAGAGGTCGGACCCCCAGTTGGGCATGGGCTTCTTGCCGAACAGCCGAAGACCCTTCAGGCGCAGGTCGAGCATCCACTCGGGCTCGTTCTTCAGCGCGGAGATGTTGCGCACGACCTCTTCGGACAGGCCGCGGCGCGCGGTCGCGCCGGCCACGTCGGCGTCGGCCCAGCCGAACTTGTAATTCCCGAGGCCTTCAAGCTCCGGGCGGTCGGTGACAGTCACCTTCCGGTCTCCTTGCTCTCGATCGCGTTCCGCGAAGTGCTTATGGTCACGTCGCCGGAGCCGTCTGAGGTGTCTATGGTCGCGCTCCGCCGGGGGTTCACAGGTTGGTTGCGGTGGTCGGCCAGCGCCCTCGGGCTCACGTGGGTGGTGCACACCCCGTCGCCGTGGGCGATGGTCGCGAGGCGCTGGACGGGAGTGCCGAGCAGCTGGCCGAACGCCTCGGTCTCGGCCTCGCACAGCTGCGGGAACTCCGCAGCCACGTGCGCCACCGGGCAGTGGTGCTGGCACAGCTGCTCACCGCCCGACTTGGCCTGGCTGGCCGAGGCGGCGTAGCCGTCATCGGTCAGGGCCTCGGCCAGCACGCGCACCCGCTGGTCGGCCGGCACCTCGCGCATCGCCGGTGACAGCCGCTTGACCAGGCCCTCGACCTGGGACCTCGCGAACTCGGCCACGGCCTGCTCGCCCACCCGCTCGGCCAGGAAGCGCAGCGCGCTGCCGGCCAGGCCGTCGTAGGCGTGCACGAAGGCGCTGCGCCCCGCGTCAGTGATCACGAACAGCTTGGCGGGCCTGCCCCGCCCTCGCTGGCCGCGCGGACGCACCGTGCGGGGCTCTATCATGCCTTCGGCGAGCAGCGCGTCGAGGTGCCTGCGCACCGCCGCCGGCGTGAGCCCGAGCCGCTCGCCCAGAGCGGCGGCGTTGATCGGGCCGTGCTCCAGGATGAGCCGGGCGACGCGCGCGCGCGTGCCGCGCTCGGCGCCTTTCTCGGCGTTCGTCATCCCGGTCACGTTTTTCACAACATCAGTGTGCCGTAATTCCTTCCCGGCGTACAACCCGGCCTTCGTGGGTTGCATCACGCAGGTAAGCCTTACCTAAGCTGGGGAAACCTCAGGAGAAGGCGTCCGGGGGCGCAGCCCGAGGAAGGCCGCCAGGGCCGCCGCGGTCAGCACGACCATCGCCACCGCCATGGGGAGCGCCGAGCCGGTGCCGCCCAGGCCCACGAGCGGCGCGGCCACTCCGCCGAAGGCGAACTGCAGCAGGCCGAGCAGGGCGGAGGCGCTGCCCGCCACCTGCGGGGTCTGCCCCGCGAGCGCCAGCGCCCCCGAGCCGGGCAGCGACAGCCCGGCGCCGCACATCAGCGTGAACAGCGAGGCGACCACCGCGGGCAGGGGGAGGCCGGCGAGCACGGAGGCCACCAGGCCCGCCGCGCCCACCACGCCCAGCAGCAGCCCGGCGAGCACCAGCCGCGCCGGCGCGACGCGGCCGGCGGCCCGGCCGCCGAGCTGCGCCATGAGGGTCAGGCCGAAGGCGTTGCCGGCGAAGATGATCGAGAATCCGGTCGGGGAGACCCCGTAGATCTCCTGGAGCACGAAGGGCGACCCGGAGATGTAGGCGAACATGGCGGCGAAGCCGAACCCGGCCGCCATCGCCGCCGCCATGAACGACCGGTCGCGCAGCAGCACGCCGAACGTCGCCAGGGTGTGCCGCAGCCCGCCGCCTCCTCGCGCGCCGGCCGGCAGCGTCTCGCGCACGCCGCCGAGCACCGCGAGCAGCAGCGCCACCCCGGCGGCGCTGAGCGCGACGAACACCCCGCGCCAGGTGGTGACCTGGAGCAACTGGGCGCCGGCGATCGGGGCGAGGATGGGCGCCAGGCCGCTGACCAGCATCAGCGTGGCGAAGATGCGGGCGATCGCCGGCCCGTCGTACAGGTCGCGCACGATCGCCCGCACGATGACCAGCGCCGCGCCTCCGGCCAGGCCCTGCAGCAGGCGCAGCCCGGCCAGGGCCTCCACCGACGGCGCGAAGGCGCACAGCAGCGAGGCCACCGCGTAGGAGCCGACGCCGGCGATCAGCGGGACGCGCCGTCCCCGCGCGTCGCTCAGCGGCCCGGCGACGAGCTGGCCCACCGAGACCCCGACCAGGCACGCGGTGAGCGTGAGCTGCACCTGGGCCGCCCCGGTCAGCATCTCGCCGCGGATGGCGGGCAGCGCCGGGAGGTACATGTCGATGGACAGCGGGCCGATCGCCGACAGCGCGCCCAGGATGAGCAGGAGCGGCCCCCGCCCGCGCCCGGCGGCCGTGACCGCCGAGACGTCGCCCTGCACGGTTGTCGCGCTCATGCGGCCCCCTTCGTGAGCTGAGTTCCAAAACAGCCCACAGACGAGCCAAAAATTGCGCAACGTCCCTTACGCCGACTTAATTCCCGATCGACCGAAATCTTCCGCTACTCCTCATCGCGGACGCGGGGTCATGCCGTCCGTGCCCTCCTCTCATGCGACTTCGGGAACGCCCGTGCCGGGAACGCCCTCGCCTCACACATCGCTCCGCGCGGCGGCCGGCAGGGCCTGCTCGCACCAGATGGTCTTGCCGGAGGTGGTCTGCCTGGTCCCCCAGCCCTGGGTGAGCTGTGCGACCAGCAGCAGCCCGCGGCCCCCTTCGTCGAAGACCCGGGCTCGGCGCAGGTGGGGCGCGGTGCTGCTGCCGTCGGAGACCTCGCAGATCAGCGTGTTGCCGCGGATCAGCCGCAGCTGGATCGGGGAGGCCGCGTGGCGGATGGCGTTGGTGACCAGCTCGCTGACCACGAGCTCGGTGACGAACTCCATCTCGTCCAGGCCCCAGGCGCGCAGCTGGTCGATGGCCAGCCGGCGGGCGTACGAGACCAGCGCCGGGTCTGCGGGGACGTCCCACGTCGCGAACCGGTCCGGAGACAGCGCTCCGGTCCGCGCGAGAAGGAGGGCCGCGTCGTCGGCCGCGCGACGCCCGTCGAGCAACGCGCCCGTCACGACGTCGCAGGCGTCTTCGAGCGACGCCGCCGGCATCGCCAGGGCGCGGCGCAGCTCGGCGAGCCCTTGCTCGATGTCGCGGTCGCGGACCTCGACCAGGCCGTCGGTGAACAGGGCGATCACGCTGCCCGGGGTCAGATAGAGCTCGGTGGTCTCGAAGGGCAGGCCGCCGATGCCGAGGGGAGGGCCGACAGGCCCTTTCACCACCTCCGTGGCGCCGTCGGGCGTGAGCAGGACGGGCATGAGGTGACCGGCGGTTGCCATGGTGCAGCGCCGTGAGACCGGATCGTAGACGGCGTACACGCACGTGGCTCCGAGCTCACCGAAGACGGCCGCCTCGCCTTCGTCCGCGCCGGGCTGTTGCTCGCCGAGGAGGTGGATGACCAGGTCGTCCAGATGGGTGAGAAGCTCGTCGGGCGGCAGGTCGACGTCGGCCAGGGTGCGCACGGCGGTGCGCAGCCGCCCCATGGTGGCGGAGGCGTGGATGCCGTGGCCGACCACGTCCCCGACGACCAGGGCGACCCGGCAGCCGGACAGCGGGATCACGTCGAACCAGTCGCCCCCCACCCCTGCCTGCACACCCGCGGGCAGGTAACGGGAGGCGATCTCCACCGCCGGCCGGTCGGACATCCGCTGGGGCAGCAGGCTGCGCTGCAGGGTCAGCGCCGTGTCCCTCTCCTGGGTGTAGCGACGGGCGTTGTCGATGGCGACGCCGGTCTTGGCGACCAGCTCCGCCGCGTAGGACAGATCCTCCTCGTCGAACTCCTCGTGCGGATGGGAGCGCCAGAAGCTGACCACGCCCATCCGCATCCCGTGAGCGGACAGCGGGGTCGTGATCAGCGAGTGGCAGCCGCGATCGAGGATCCGCGCGGCCTCGGCCCCGTCCTGGGACCGCCACGCGGTGGAGGCCCGCAGATCGGGCTCGACCATGGTGATCCCGTATCGGAGGCTGCTCGCCTGAGGGGTGGACGGCCGCCAGGTGATCAGCGCGCCCGCCGGCTGGAAGGGAAGGACATCCCCGGTGCCTCCCCCGGCCACCCGGCACAGTTCTTCGCACTCGGCCGGAGGGTGCTCCTCACCTCGCTGGAGGGACACCGCCAGGTCCACGGTGACGAAGTCGGCGAACTCGGGGATCACCGCCTGCACCAGTTCCTCGGCGGTCCGCCCCACGTCGAGCGTGGTGCCCACCGCCGTGCCTGCCTCGTACAGCAGCTTGAGGCGCATGTGCGCCTCGTCCGCCAGCCTGCGGCTGTCCTCCAGTGAGCTGCCCATGTCGTTGAACGCGGCTTCGAGCGCCCCGATCTCGCCGGTCCCGGTCTCCGGCATGCGCGCCGACAGGTCTCCGTCGGCGAGCCTCGTGGCGACGGCGGCCGCCCGGCGCACCGGCCGGACGATCGCCCGGGTCAGATACCCGGTGTAACCGGCGATGAGAAGGACGGACGCCACCAGCCCGCCGGCCGCCGCCGCGGTCGCCCAGCGGACCTTGGCCTCGGCGGCCTCCTCCTGCGCCGCCAGTATGGACCGCGCCTCGTGCTCGAACCGGTCGAACTGGGCTCTGAAGTGGTCGACGCGCCGTTTCCCCTCCTCCGTCGTCGCCACGCTCCACGCGGAGGGATCCCCCCGCTTCGCCGCCTCGACCAGCGGGATCGAATAGTCCTGGAGGAAGGAATCTCCGTCACGGGCGATCGCGTCGGCCTGGCGCCGCAGCTCGGTCGTGCGGGCGAGGTCGACCACCTTCCGCGCCTCCCCGGGGAAGGCCTCCTTGGCGGTCTCCCACGGCTGGAGGAAGCGCTCCTGGCGGGTGATGAGGAAGCCGCGGGCTCCCGTCTCAAGGTCGAGAACGAGCTTTTCGAGGCCGTTCACCTCGACGAGCGTCACGCGGGTGTGTTCTCTGGCGTCCGTCGCGCGGAGCAGGTCGTTGATCGCCCAGAACGGCGCGCCGAAGACGAGCATCACCAGCATCGCGAGCACGCCGCTCGCGATGAGCATGAGGGGTGTCAGCCCTCTTCCGACACTGTGTCCCGATCGGGTTGTGCTCATGGTGGACCTTGCCGGTAGCCCCGCTACCAGGCGATTCTATCCTCGCGGCGCTACCTGCCCGTTCAGTGGAGATCCGTTCTCCCCGGACGAGGAGAGCGCCGGCCGGGCCGTGCCGGGAGGGCTCGGAGCCATGACGGCGAAGACCGCGCCCCGCGGGTCGGCGAGCACCGCCTGCCGCCCCGCGGGCAGGTCCCGCGGCTCGCTCACGACCGCGCCGCCGCAGCGTCCGGCGAGGACGGCGGTGGCCTCGCAGTCGGCCACCGCGAAGACCGCGAGCCAGTGCGGCGCGTCCGGCGAGGACGGCGCCTCGTTCGCGGTCCGCAGGCCGGCCACGGGTCTGCCGTCCAGCAGCCACTCGGCGCGGTCCCTGCACCCGGGGTCCGCCAGGCCGCGGGCGCTCCAGCCGAAGACCTCCCCGTAGAAGGCCCTCGCCCCCTCGGGGTCGCGGCAGGCCAGCTCGCTCCAGCAGAGCGCGACCGGTTCGTCCACGAGCTGCGCGCCGTGGTGCCGCACCGGCTCCCAGACCAGGAACGAGGCCCCCTCCGGGTCCTGGAAGACCGCCATGGTGCCCTCGTCGAACACCTGGACCGGCCCGACGGCGACCCGTCCCCCGGCCTCCTTCACCTTCTCGGTCGCCGACTCGGCGTCACCGGTGGCGAAGTAGGTGTGCCACGCCGACGGCCGGTCGGGGGCGAACGTCGGGCCGATCCCGGCCACGAGCTTGCCGCCCTGGGTGAAACGGCCGTACACCCCCGCCTCCCCGCAGGCGTCGAACACGGCCCGCCAGCCGAACAGCGCCTCGTAGAAGGCGACCGACGCGGCGAGGTCGGTGCTGGCCAGGTCGACCCAGCAGGGCACGCCGGGCTTGTAACCGGTACGCGTTGGCATGCCGGACCTCCTTGACGGCGGATGTTCACGCCCGAGCCGGCCGCCTGCGATCGCGCGGGCGCGGCAGGGGACGAGGGCCAGCGTCACACGGCGACACGGCCGACATGTCCCGCGACCTCCCGCCTTGATGTGAAGTGCTGCGAAGCTTTACCAACGCGCGGCACGGGGGTCGCGGCCGGGGAAAGGACCACACCCGGCGGTCCCTAGACTCGTCCTCATGAACGCCCCAGCCGTCGCGGTCACCGACCTGGTCAAGCGGTACGGCCGCACCGTCGCGGTCGACGGCCTGAGCCTCGACGCCGAGAGCGGCGCGGTCACCGCGATCCTGGGCCCCAACGGCGCGGGCAAGACCTCCACGGTGGAGATCTGCGAGGGGTTCCGCCGGGCCGACGGCGGCACGGTCCGCGTTCTCGGCCTGGACCCCGCGCGCGACGGGGCGGCGCTGAAGCCGCGGGTCGGCGTGATGCTCCAGTCCGGCGGCGTGCCGCCGGCCGTGCGCGCCGGAGAATGGCTGCGGCTGGTGGCCCGCTTCCACTCCCACCCTCTCGACCCCGGCGCCCTGCTCGACCGGCTCGGCCTGGCCGAGCACGCCCGCACCCCCTACCGCCGCCTGTCCGGCGGCCAGCAGCAACGCCTGTCGCTCGCCGCCGCGATCATCGGCCGCCCCGAGCTCGTCTTCCTCGACGAGCCGACCGCCGGCCTCGATCCGCAGGCGCGGCACGCCTGCTGGGACGTCATCGCCGAGCTGCGCGCCCGCGGGGTGTCCACCGTGCTGACCACCCACCACATGGACGAGGCCGAGAAGCTCGCCGACAAGGTCGTCATCATCGACCGGGGGACGGTCGTGGCCGAGGGCAGCCCGCGCACTCTGACCGGCGCCGAGCGGCAGCTCCGCTTCCGCGCGCGCCCCGGACTCGACCTGGACGAGCTGCTCAACGCGCTTCCCACCGGCAGCACGGCCAAGGAGTCGCCGAGCGGCCACTACGTCATCGAGGGCCACGTGGGCCCCGAGCTGCTGGGCACGGTCACCGCCTGGTGCGCGTCCGAGGGCGTCACCACCGACGACCTGAGCGTCGAGCGCCGCACCCTGGAGGACGTCTTCCTGGAGCTGACCGGCAGGGAGCTCCGTTGACCGGCCTTCCCCCGCCGCGCCCCTCGGCAGGCCCCTCGGCCGGCCCTTCGGCAGGCGCGGCCCACCCGCGTGAGAGACGCGCCATGACCGTACGCGGAGGGCCGGCCGCCGCAGACGGCCGCCCCTCGCACGTCCGAAGGAGATTCCGGTGACCGCCCCCGCGCTCGACTTCACGCCCGCTCCGGGTGCGGCGCCGCTGCGCCGGATGGTGCTCGCGCAGGCGGGCGCCGAGATCCGGGCCGTCCTGCGCAACGGCGAGCAGCTCCTGCTCACATTGATCATCCCGATCCTGGTGCTGGTCGGGTTCTCGGCGATTCCGCTGCTGGAGGTGCCGGGCAGGCGCGTCGACTTCGTCACCCCCGGCGTGCTGGCGCTCGCGATCATGTCCACGGCCTTCACCGGGCAGGCGATCGGCACCGGCTTCGAGCGGCGGTACGGGGTGCTCAAGCGCCTGGGCGCCACTCCCCTGTCCCGCTCGGGCCTGATGCTCGCCAAGACCCTCGCCGTGGTCGCGGTGGAGGTCCTGCAGATCGTGGTCATCGCGGTCGTGGCGCTCGCGATGGGCTGGCGGCCGCAGGGCGATCCGCTGTGGGCCGCGGTGCTGCTCCTGCTGGGCACGGCCGCCTTCAGCGGCCTGGCCCTGCTGATGGCCGGCACCCTGCGCGCCGAGGCCACCCTGGCCGCCGCCAACCTCGTCTACCTGGTCCTGCTCGGCCTCGGCGGGGTGGTGGTGCCGGTCACCGCGTTCCCGCACGCGCTGCGCGTCGTGGCCGAGCTGCTGCCGATCACGGCGCTGACCGAGGGGGTGCGCGCGGTCCTGACCCACGCGAGCGGCTTCCCGGTCAGGGACGCGCTCGTCCTGCTCGCGTGGGCCGTCATCACACTGGCCGCCGCCTCACGCACCTTCCGCTGGGAGTGACCCGCCGGCGAGCAGGGTCTCGCTTCGGCGGTCGCGGGCGCCGGCGGCCCCCGCGATCGGCGGGCGGTTCTCGCGGCTTATGCTCTGACATGGCGAACGGCCTGGCCACAGGCGGCCGTCCCTCCTCCCCCGACCGCACGCGCACGTGCGAGGAACGCGAGACGAGACCCCCATGACCACGCCCTCCCTGACCTCGTCGGCCGGTTCCTATCCCCCCGGCCGCGTACGGCCCGGCGCGTTCGCGCGGGCGGCGGCCAACGCCGTGCCGCCGTCCGGGCTGGTGGTGCTGGGGATCCTGTCGGTGCAGATCGGCGCAGGGCTGGCGAAGAACCTGTTCGCGGTGCTGCCGCCCAGCGCTGTGGTCTTCTTGCGCATCGCGGCCGGGGCGGCGATCCTCATGGTGGTCGCCCGGCCCCGCCTGCGCGGGCTGACCTGGCGCGACCTGGCCGTGGGAGTGGCCTTCGGCGTCACGCTGGGCGTGATGAACCTCTCCTTCTACGAGGGCCTTGCCCGGCTGCCGATGGGCATCTGCGTGACCATCGAGTTCCTCGGCCCGCTCGGGGTGGCGGTCGCGGCCTCGCGCCGCCGCATGGACCTGCTGTGGGTGGTGCTGGCGGCGACCGGCATCGTCCTGCTCGCCCCCTGGGGGCAGGCGGGCGGGCTGAGCTGGGCCGGCATCGGTTTCTCCGCCCTGGCGGGCGCCTGCTGGGTCGGCTACATCCTGCTCTCGGCCGCCGTGGGCGGCCGCTTCCCCGGCACCACCGGCCTGTCCTTCGCCATGCTGGTGTCCGTCATCGTGATCGCGCCGATCGGGGTGACGACCGGCGGGGCGGACCTGCTGCGCCCTGAGCTGCTGCTGCTCGGCGCGGGCGTCGGCCTGCTCTCGTCGGTGATCCCCTACAGCCTCGAACTGGAGGCGCTGCGCCGGATGTCCAAGCGGGTGTTCGGCATCCTGATGAGCCTGGAGCCCGCCGCGGCCGCCCTTGCGGGCCTGGTCATCCTCGGCGAGATCCTCGACCTGCGCGAATGGGCCGCCATCGGCTGCGTCGTCGTCGCCTCCGTCGGCGCCACCCGCACCACCTGACCGCGCACCACCGGGCCCGGCGCACCGGCGTCGGCCGACGCCGGTGTTCCCGCCGGAGCCGGAGGGCGGAGGCGTACCGCCTCGAAGTCGCCGGCCTCGGCGTCACTCGGGGCGGTCGGCCCAGATGCCTCTGACGTGCTGGATGTGGTGGTCCATGAGGGTGCGGGTGGCGTCGGCGTCACCGCGGGCGATGGCGTCGAGGATGTCCAGGTGCTCGCGGGCGGAGTCGGCCAGGGTGCCCCGCTCGGACATGGCCTTCAGGCCGTACAGCCGGGCGCGGTAGCGCAGGTCCCGCGCGATCTCCACCAGATGCGCGTTGCCCGCCAGAGCCAGCAGGTCCATGTGGAAGCGCAGGTCGGCGTTGACGTAGGCCAGCAGGTCGCCGCGCTCGGCGGCCGACACGATCTCTTCGGCGACCGGCCGCAGCCGTTCGGCGTCCTCGGCGACGGAGGCGCCGGCCAGCCGGGCGACCGTGGGGACCTCCAGGAGCCTGCGGATCTCGGTGAGCTCGTCCAGGTCGCGCTCGGACAGCTCGGTGACCCGGAACCCCTTGTTGCGCACGGCCTCGACGAGGCCCTCCTTGGCCAGGTCGAGCATCGCCTCGCGCACCGGTGTGGCGGACACGCCGAACTGGGCGGCCAGCACCGGGGCCGAGTACACGACGCCCGGCCGCATCTCGGCGGCCACCAGCGCGTCGCGCAGCGCCTGCGCCACCTGCTCGCGCAGGCTCTGGCGCCCGCTCATGACGGGCAGGTCGAGCCTGCCGTGCTCGCTCACGCCCGCCCACCCCGCTCACGACCGCTCGCCATGCCGGCATCCCTCCCCAGGTTCATCGGCCCGCCGCCCACGCGTCGTGGACGGCGGCCGCCACGACCAGATCCTCCCAGGCCATGCCCACGCTCTTGAACACGCGAGGGCCCGGGCCCGCCCGGACGCCGCCGCGCACGAGCGTGGCGAGGTCGCCGGCGAGGTGGCCGGGCCCGATCAGCCCCTCTTCGATGGCGATGACCAGGTCGCCGGCCTCGGCGAGCGCGGCGGAGCGCGACTCGACGACCACGGTGGCCCTGGCGACCAGCTCTCCGTCGATCTCGCGGGCGTCCGGTTCGTGCGAGCCGACCACGATGACGGTAGCGCCGTCGGCGACGAGCGCGCCGGGGAACAGCGGCTCCCTGGCGCTGGTGCAGCACGCGATCACGTCCGCGCCCCGCACGGCCCGCGCCACCGCGTCCGAGCCGGCGCCGCCGATCGCCGTCGCCGTCAGGCCCGGGCCGGCGCACCGCTCGGCGAACCTCTGGGCGCGGGCGGCGTCCCGGGCGACGACGGTGACCTCCTCGATGGGCCGGACGGCGCGCAGGGCCTCGACGTGGCCCTGCGCCTGCGGGCCTGCGCCGAAGACGGTGAGCGACCGCGCGCCCGGCCGCGCCAGGTGGTCCGCGGCGAGCGCCGAGACGGCGGGGGTGCGCAGCGCGGTGAGCGCGACGGCGTCCATCGCGGCAAGGGGCGTGAGCGTGTCCCCGTCCAGCAGCAGGTAGGCGCCCTGGATGCGCGGCAGCCCCCGGGCCGGGTTGCCGGGGGCCACGGTCGCGACCTTGACGCCCGCGTAGCGGCCGTGCGCGGCCGGCATCAGCAGCAGCTGGCCGGCCGGCACGCCGACGACCGGGCGGGGCGGGCCGGCGTCGGGGTCGAGCCCGTCCGACAGCGCCTCGCGCAGCACGCGCACGGCCCGGTCCATCGGGACCAGCGCCCGCAGGGTGTCCCCGTCGAGGTAGGGCAGGGCGCTCATCGCAGCGTGAAACCCGGGCCGACGGGGTCGCGGGGATCGAGGGTGAAGCTGTGCACGCCGGTCCGGTAGGCCATGCCGGTGATCTCGGGGATGACCACCCCGTCGAGCTCCTCGGCCACCCGCCCGGTGAACACGCTGCCCACGATGCTCTCGTGGACGAGCGCTCCGGTGAACCCGTCGGCGTGCAGCAGGGCCAGCCGCGCGGCCGTCCCTGAGCCGCAGGGTGAGCGGTCCACCTCGCCGTCGGCGAACACGGTGACGTTGCGCTGGCGGCCCGGCCCGAGCTCGTCGTAGAAGATCACCCCGTAGATGCCGGACAGCCGGTCGTCGGCGGGGTGCCGCGCGGCCGGGTGGTCGGCCAGGAACGCCTTGATCGACCGGCCCAGGGCGATCAGGTCGGTCAGGTGGCGCTGGTCCACGGCGAGCCCGAACGCGGCGGCGGGCACCGAGGCGTACAGGGCGCCGCCGTAGGCGATGTCGACCGCGGCCTCCGCGGCGACGCCGCCGGCGGTGACGGCGATCACCCGGACGCCCCGGGCGGCGACGTGCGAGGCGACGTTGCGGAAGGTCACCGACTCGATCAGCCCGCCCGAGCGCCGGACGCGCGCGGTGACCCGTCCCGAGGGAACGTCCACGACGACGTCGGTGTCGCCGTCGGGGGCGGACTCGACCAGCCCGGACTCCACCGCGTGGACGCCGAGCGCGATCGTGCCGTGGCCGCAGGCGGTGGAGTAGCCGTCCTTGTGCCAGAACAGCACGCCGAGGTGGGCGCCGGCGTCGTCCGGCGGGACGAGGAAGCAGCCGTACATGTCGGCGTGGCCGCGCGGCTCGTGGCACAGCAGCCGCCGCACCCGGTCGATCTCGGGCGCGGCGGCGCTGTCCCTGCGGTCCAGGACCGTGGCTCCGGGGATGTCCGGGACTCCCGCCGTGACGACGCGGAAGGGCTCGCCGCCGGTGTGGTAGTCCACCGTGCGGATCTCCCCGGCGGCGTCGCCGCCGGACGTCACGCGGCCGCCTCGGGCCGCCGGGCCGGACGTTCCCAGGGTCTCCACGGTCAGACGCCTCCCAGATAGGCCTCGACGACGCGCGAGTCGCCGGCCAGCTCCGCCGCGGAGCCGCCGAGCACGCAACGCCCGTTCTCGATCACGTAGCCGCGGTGGGCGATCTTGAGCGCGGCCTTGGCGTTCTGCTCGACGAGCAGCACCGACACCCCCTCGGCGTTGACCTCGCGGACCAGCTCCATGACCGAGGCGACCACGAGCGGGGCCAGGCCCATCGACGGCTCGTCCAGCAGCAGCATGCGCGGACCGGTGACCATCGCCCGGCCGATGGCGAGCATCTGCTGCTCGCCGCCGGACAGCGTGCCGCCCTGCTGGGCGCGCCGCTCGGCCAGGCGCGGCAGCAGCGCGTACACCCGGTCGATGCGCCGGCGCATCTCGGCCTGGTCGCGGACGAGGTAGCCGCCCACCTGGAGGTTCTCGTGCACGGTGAGCGTGCTGAACACCCTGCGCCCTTCGGGCACGTGCACCAGCCCGGCGCGGACGATGGCCTCGGGCTTGGCTCGGGTCACGTCCTCGCCGTGGAAGACCACCTTGCCCGCGGTCGGGCGGACCAGCCCGGACGCCGCCGACAGCGTGGTGGTCTTGCCCGCGCCGTTGTTGCCGAGCAGGGCGACCACCTCGCCCTCCTCGACGGTGAGCGACAGCCCGCGCAGGGCGTGGACGCCGCCGTAGTGGACGTCCAGCCCCTCGATCTCAAGCGCGGCCATCGGGGCCTCCCTCCGTCCTGCCGCCGCCGGCGGCGTCACGGCCGCCGGTCGCCGGAACGTCGCCGGGCGGGGCGTCCGCGACCGTGCCCGTGCCCGTGGCGCCCCGGCCGTCGTCGTCTTCGTCCCTGCCCAGGTAGGCCTCGATGACCGCCGGGTCGCGGCGCACTTCCTCGGGCCGGCCGTCGGCGATCTCGCGGCCGAAGTTGAGCACGACCACGCGCTCGGACACCTCCATGACCAGCCCCATGTCGTGCTCGATCAGCACGATGGCGATGCCCAGGTCGCGGATCCGGCGGATGAGGTCGAGCATCTCGGCCTTCTCGCCGTGGTTGAGCCCGGCGGCCGGCTCGTCGAGCAGCAGCAGCCCCGGCCTGCGTGCCAGGGCGCGGGCGATCTCGACCCTGCGCTGCTCCCCGTACGGCAGGTTGCGCGCCTGGCCGAAGCGGTCGCCGCGGAGGCCCACGAAGTCGAGCCAGTGGTGGGCCTGCTCGGTGGCCTCCCGCTCGCCGCGGCGGTAGCGCGGGGTGTGCAGCAGCGCGTCGATGAAGTTCTGCCGCAGCCACAGGTGGGCGCCGGCGCGGACGTTGTCCAGCACCGACATCTCGCCGAACAGCCGCAGGTTCTGGAACGTCCGCGCCACCCCGAGGCCGGCGATGCGGGACGGCCGCAGCCCGGTGATCTCCCGCCCGGACAGGACGACCCGCCCGGCGGTGGGTTTGTAGAACCCGGTCACGCAGTTGAAGGCGGAGGTCTTTCCCGCGCCGTTGGGCCCGATCACCGAGACGATCTCGGCCTCGCCGACCGTGAAGGACAGGCCGTCGATGGCCAGCAGGCCGCCGAAGGAGAGCCGCAGGTCCTCGACCGACAGCAGGGTCACGAGCTCGCCTCCCTGGACCGGTGCGGCCACAGCCCCTGCGGGCGGACCAGCATGACGATGATGAGCAGCACCCCGAAGGCGAAGAACTGGTACTCGGCGAAGTCGCGCAGCACCTCGGGCAGCAGGCTGATGACGATGGCGCCGATGACGACGCCCGGCGTGGACCCCATGCCGCCGAGCACCACGGCCATGAGCACCAGGGCCGAGCGCAGGAAGGTGAAGCTGCCCGGGGAGATGGCCGACAGTTGGGCGGCGAACAGGACGCCCGCCAGCCCGCCCCAGACCGCGCCGGCGATGTAGGCGGCCAGCTTGACGCGGTAGGTGTGCACGCCCATGGCCTCGGCGGCGTCCTCGTCCTCGCGGACGAACCGCCAGGCCCGCCCGAGCCGCGAGCGGCCGAGCCGGGAGGCGCCGATGACGGCGAGGGAGGCGATCACCACGGTCAGGTAGTAGAAGACGACGGCGTTGCCGGTCAGCCCGGGAATGCCGTAGATCCCCGACGGGCCGCCGGTGACCTCCAGGTTGTTGGCCGTGATGCGGATGATCTCGCCGAAGCCGAGGGTGACGATGGCCAGGTAGTCGCTGCGCAGCCGCAGGGTCGGGGCGCCGATGACAATGCCGGCGATCACGGTGACCACGATGACGGCGGGGACGGTCGCCACCAGCGGCAGGTCGAACCGCGTGGTGAGCACGCCGCTGGTGTAGGCGCCGACGGCGAAGAAGGCGACGTAGCCGAGGTCGAGCAGGCCGCAGAAGCCGACGACGATGTTCAGGCCGGAGGCCAGCATCACGAAGATCGCCGTACTGGCCATGATGGACATCACGTACTGGCCGGCGTTCACGAAGGGGACGAGCCCGGCGACGGCCAGGCCGGCGAGCCCGGCCCACTTGCTGTCCAGCAGCCGGGAGGCGGCGCGGCCGAGGGGCGTGCCGCGCCCGCGCGTCTTGGTGCCGGACGTCATACCCGCTCCGTCACACGCTCGCCGAGCAGGCCGGTCGGCCGCACGGACAGGAACAGGATGAGCACCCCGAAGGCGAACACGTCGCGCCACTCGCCGCCCAGCCAGTATGTGCCGAAGGACTCCAGCAGGCCGAGCAGCAGGCCGCCGAGCATGGTGCCCGGGATGTTGCCGATGCCGCCGATCACCGCCGAGGTGAACGCCTTGAGCCCGATGAGGAACCCCATCAGGAAGTCGATCTTGCCGTAGTAGGCCCCGGCCATCACCCCGGCCGCGCCGGCGAGTGCCGAGCCGATGAAGAAGGTGCGGGAGATGACGGCGTTGACGTCGATGCCCATCAGGGCGCTCGTGCGCGGATCCTGGGCGATGGCGCGCATGGCGCGGCCCTCGCGGGTGCGGGTGACCAGGAGGTTGAGCCCGATCATGAGCACGACGGCGACGATGATGAGCGCGATCTGCTGCAGCGTGATGCGGGCGCCGAGCAGCTCCACCGCCGTCCCGCCGAGCCGCAGCGGGTAGACCTGCGGGTCGGCTCCCGCGGCGGCCCGCATGCCGTACTCCAGCGCGAACGAGGCGCCGACGGCGGTGATGAGCAGCGACAGCCGGGGCGCGTCGCGCAGCGGGCGGTAGGCGACGCGTTCGAGCACGACGCCGGACAGCCCCGTGACGGCCATCGTGACGACGAGCACTCCGAGCAGGACGGGCAGCGCCATGCCGGGCGAGACGCCGCCGACGGCGCCGAGGATGGCGAAGCCGGTGAAGGCACCCAGCATGTAGATGTCGCCGTGGGCGAAGTTGAGCAGCTTCATGATCCCGTAGACCATGCTGTAGCCCAGCGCCACCAGCGCGTAGAACGAGCCGACGAACAGGCCGTTCCAGATCAGCTGTGACATGTCTGCTTTCCTTCGGGGCCGGAGACGGCCGGCGGGAGGTCGCCGGCCGTCCCGGGATGGCTGGGACGCGAGGTCACTTGAGCGCGTCCTGGAGGGTGAACTTGCCCGACTTGACGACCAGGATCTGGAAGCCGCCGGTGGAGAGCGTGTGGTCGGGGGTGAACTTCAGCGGTCCGGAGAACATCTGGAACCCGTTGATGCCTTCGAGCGCGGAGATGACCTTCTCCCCGTCGGTGGAACCGGCGTTCTTCAGCGCCTCGGCGGCGAGCCGCACGGCGTCGTACGCCTGGTTGGAGTAGGGGCCGGGGTTGGCGCCGAACTTCTTGTTGTAGGCGGCGATCCAGCCCTCGGCGCCCTCCAGGGTGTCGGGGGTCTGGGTCATCGTGGCGTAGACGCCCTCGGCCGCCTCGGACCCGGCGATCTCGGCGAGCTTCTCCGACACCGACCCGTCGCCGACCATGATGGCGCCCTTGTACCCGGCCTGCCGCAGCTGGCGGATGATCAGGCCGCCCTCCTGGAAGTAGCCGGTCCAGTACACGAAGTCGGGGTTCTTCGCCATGATGTTGTGCACGTTGGCGCTGTAGTCGCTCTCCTTGGGCGTGACCGCCTCCAGGATCGCCGTCTCCGGGCCGCCGGACTCGTCCAGCAGCTTCTGGGTGCGCACGGCGATGTCCTTGGAGTAGCTGGTGTTGTCGTGCACCAGCGCGGCGCTCTTCGCCCCCTGCTTGGTGATCCACGCCATCGCGGCCATCGCCTGCTGCGTACCAGTGCCGTTGATCATGAAGACGTGCTTGAGGTGCTGGTCGACGAGCTCCTGCGAGTTCGCCGCGGGGATGATCATCGGGATGTCCGCCTTGCCGAAGACCGGCAGGGTGGGCAGCGTGGCCCCGGAGCAGTAACCGCCGACCGAGACCTCGACGCCCTCGGTGACGAGCTTGTTGGCGCCCGCGACGGCGGTCTGGGCGTCGCACGCGTCGTCGGCGACCTTGAGCTCCAGCTTGCGGCCGAGGACGCCGCCCTTGGCGTTGATCTCGTCCACCGCGAGCTGGGCGGCGTTCTTCATGTACGGGCCGATGGCGGCCTCGCTGCCGGACTGGGGGACGAGCATTCCGAGGGCGATGGGCCCTCCGTCCCCGCCCTCGTCCGAACCGCCGCCGAGGAGTCCCTGGCCGCACCCGGCCGTCAGCACGGTCACGGCCGCCACCAGCGACCCGATCAGCGCTACGCGCGACTTGCCCATTGTGTATCTCCTCGCGAAACTGCTCGGCTCAGATGATGTGTGACATTGCATATGTGCCGACAGTCCCCGTCAAGGTCCCGAGACCAGACCGTTGCAAGCCTGGTGAAACCCCGTGTCACCCGACAGGACAGGCCTTCCGCGCCGCTTCCGGCGGAGCCGCTTCCGGGCGGAGGTGCCGCTTCCGCTGGAGCCACCACTGGGCGGACGTGACCGTTCCCGGCGGGAAGCGACCTGCTTCCCGCCGGGGCGTGGCCGGCCGCCGTCGCCGTGTGGTCAGCCGCCGGCGGGGCCGAGGGCGATGGTGTGGGTGGAGGTGTAGAACTCCTGGGCCGCCTTGCCCTGCTCGCGCGGGCCGTAGCTGGAGTCCTTCTCGCCACCGAACGGCAGGTAGAAGTCCACGCCGCTCGTCGGGTTGTTCACCTTGATGAGCCCGCTCTCCAGCCGGGAGGAGACGTCCAGCGCCCGGTCCAGGTCGCGGGTGTAGACCGCGGAGGCGAGGCCGTAGGGCACCCCGTTGGCGAGCGCCACCGCCTCGTCCACCGAGCCGGCGTCCTGCACCAGGCAGATCGGCCCGAACACCTCGTCGCGGGCGAGCACGTGGTCGGCGGCCACCCCGTCCACCAGCGTGGGGGCGGCGAACCACCCGTCCCGGTCGAGCGCCTGGCCACCGGCGAGCACCCGGCCGCCCGCCGCCGAGGCGAGCACCCGGTCGCGGGCGGCCTCCTCGATGACCGGCCCGACGGCGGTGCCCGGGTCCGCCGGGTCGCCGACGCCGAGCTTGGCGACGGCGGCGACCAGCGCCTCGCGCACCTCCTCGGCGTTGCCCACGGTGATCACGCGCTTGGTGGCGGTGCACTTCTGCCCGGCGTACCCGAACGCGGCGGCGGCGATCTGCGCGGCGGCGGCCTCAAGGTTCGCGTCGTCCAGCACGATGCTCGGGTTCTGGCCGCCCATCTCGGCCTGCACGGGGACGCCCCTGCTCACCGCGGCCACGCTGACCTTGCGCCCCACGGCCGCCGACCCGGTGAACGACACCACGTCGGCCGCCTCGATCAGCGCCACGCCCTCCTCGGCGTCCCCGGGGACCACCTGGAACACGTCCTCGGGCAGGCCCAGCAGTTCGGCCAGCCGCAGCGCGGTGCCGAGGGCCTGCGGGGCCGGCTTCAGCACGACGGCGTTGCCGAACGCCAGGGCCGGCGCGGCCTTCCACAGGGGGATGGCCAGCGGGAAGTTCCACGGCGTGATCAGCCCGGCGACGCCGCGCGGGCGCCTGCGCGTGTAGGACAGCCCCGCGCCCGAGGGCTCGTGCAGGGCGCCCACCGGGTCGAAGACCTGCTGGGAGTAGTAGCGCAGGATCGCCACCGCGCGCGCCACCTCGCCCTTGGCCTCGGTGATCGGTTTGCCGACCTCGCGGACGGCGAGCGCGGCCAGCTCGTCGGCGGCGCCGGCGACGGCCTCGGCGGCGGCGGCCAGCGCGCCGCCGCGCCCGGCGGCGCCGGCCCGGGCCCAGAGCCTCTGCGCGGCCCCCGCCCTGCGCACCGCGTCGGCGACGCCCTCGCGCCCGGCGGCCGGAACGCTCGCGACCACGTCCGCCGGGTTCTGCGGTGACCGGCTCTCGACAACACCCATCATCAATCCCTCTCAACGTCAGCGGTTGGTATCCCGCTCTACGGAAACCTAGTCCACGTCCTCGACCGCCTGCCGCCGGCGTCGGCCGCGCCCGGCCTGGCACGGGCCCCGGCGGGCCGTACCTTCACCAGCCGCACCTCCTTGGAGGCCGTACCTCCTCAGCCGTACCTCCTCAGAGGAGGAAACCCTCGGGGAAGGGGTCCGCGGGGTCGAGGAAGTGCTGGGCGGTGCCGGTCACCCAGGCTCGGCCCGTGATGGTGGGAACGATCGCGGGCAGGCCCGCCACCTGGGTCTCCTCGACGATCCGCCCGGTGAACCGGGTGCCGATGAACGACTCGTTGACGAAGTCCTCCCCGGCGCGCAGCTCGCCGCGGGCGTGGAGCTGCGCCATGCGGGCGCTGGTTCCCGTCCCGCACGGCGAGCGGTCGAACCAGCCGGGGTAGATGGCCATCGCGTGCCGGGACAGCCGGGCGTCGGAGCCGGGGGCGACGAACTGGACGTGGTGGCATCCCCTGATGCCCGGGTCGACCGGGTGGACCGGTTCGGCCGCCTCGTTGATCGCCGCCGAGACGGCGAGGCCGGCGTCCAGGATGCGCTGCCCGTGGGCGCGGTCGAACGGCAACCCGACCGACTCGATCGGCAGGATGGCGTAGAAGTTGCCGCCGTAGGCGAGGTCGTAGGTGATCTCGCCGATGCCGGGCACCTTGACGGTGGCGTCCAGCGCGACGCTGAACGACGGGACGTTCTGGATGGTCACCGCGCCGGCGGCGCCGTCCTCCACGTGCACGGAGGCCACGACGAGCCCGGCCGGGGTGTCCAGCCGCACGGTGGTGACCGGCTCGGTCACCTCGACCATGCCGGTCTCGACCAGCACGGTCGCGACCCCGATGGTGCCGTGCCCGCACATCGGCAGGCAGCCCGACACCTCGATGAACAGCACGCCGTAGTCGGCGTCCGGCCGCGTGGGCGGCTGCAGGATCGCGCCGCTCATGGCCGAGTGCCCGTGCGGCTCGTACATCAGCAGCTTGCGGATGTGGTCCTGGTGCGCCATGAAGTGCTCGCGGCGCTCGGCCATGCTCGCGCCGGGGATGACGCCCACTCCCCCGGTGACGACGCGGGTCGGCATGCCCTCGGTGTGCGAGTCGACCACGTGGAAGATCTTCTTGGTGCGTGCCATGACGTCACCGCAGCCCTTCGGCGAGCGCCTTCTCGGTCGCCGCGCGGACCACGGCCTCCTGCTCGGCGGTCAGCGGAACGCGCGGCTGCCTGCACGGGCCTCCGTGCCGGCCGGCCAGGTCCATCGACAGCTTGATGGCCTGGACGAACTCGGTCTTGGCGTCCCAGCGCAGCAGCGGGTGCAGCGTGCGGTACAGCGGCAGCGCGGTGGCCAGGTCGCCCGTGACGGCGGCCTTGTACAGCGCCGCGCAGGAGGACGGCAGCGCGTTCGGGTATCCGGCCACCCAGCCGACCGCTCCGGCGAGACCCAGCTCCAGCACCACGTCGTCCGAGCCGATCAGCAGGTCCAGGCCGGGGGCCAGTTCGGCGATCTCGTAGGCCCGGCGGACGTCTCCGGTGAACTCCTTGACCCCCACGATCAGCCCTTCGGCGTGCAGCCGGGCCAGCAGCGAGGGGACCAGGTCGACCTTGGTGTCGTAGGGGTTGTTGTACGCGACGACGGGCAGACCGGCCTTGGCGACCTCCCGGTAGTGGGCGAGCACGGCGCGCTCGTCGGCGCGGTAGGCGTTCGGGGGCAGCAGCATCACGGCCTGGCAACCGGCGTCCCTGGCCTGCTCGGCCCAGCGCCGCGCCTCGGCCGCGCCGTAGGCCGCCACACCGGGCATCACGCGGTCGCCGCCGACCGCCGCGACGGCCGTCTCGACGACGCGGGCGCGCTCATCGGCGGTGAGCGTCTGGTACTCCCCGAGGGAGCCGTTGGACACCACGCCGTCGCATCCCTGCTCGACCAGCCGGCGGCAGTGCTCGGCGTAGCCGTCGAAGTCGACGCTCAGATCGTCGCGGAGCGGGAGCGCGGTCGCCACCATCACTCCGTGCCAGGGCTTCTCACGGGTCGTCATCGGGGGTCCTCTCCGTCGGTTCCGTCGGTGTCGGGTCCTGGGTCTCCTGCGAGATCGCCGAGCCGGACGGGCTGGGCGATCGGCCGCCGCGGCGCCCCCGGGTCCTCCCCGGCGAGGCGCGCCACGGCGTAGCCGCAGACGCGGCCCTGGCACCAGCCCATCCCGGGGCGGGCCAGCAGTCTCAGCGAGCGGGCGTCCGCGGCTCCGAGGTCCGCCGCCTGTTTGATCTGGGCGTAGGTGACCTCCTCGCAACGGCAGATCAGCGTGTCGTCGGCGAGCCAGCCCTTCCACCCGTCGCGGACGGGGTAGGCCCGTGGCAACGCCCCGGCGAACGCCGACAGCCGGTCGTGCCTGGCCGGCGGTCCCGGCTCGGGCGGCACCCGGCGGCCGAGGTCGGCGGCGGCGGCGCGGCCGGCGATCAGGCCTTCGACCTCGGCCAGTTCGGCCCCGCCGACGCCGGTCGGCTCGCCGGCCGCGTACACCCCGGGCACGCTGGTGCGCATGCCGGCGTCCACGGCGACCACGGGGGTGCCGTCGGCGTCCGCGTGCGTCGCGCAGCCGAGCTGGGTGGCCAGCTCGATCTGCGGGACGAAGCCGTAGCCGACGGCCAGGGCGTCGCAGGCGATCGTGCGGCGGCGGCGCGGCGTCCAGTCGCGGTCCAGGTCGGCGACCGTGACGTGGGTCAGCCGGTCGTGCCCGTGCGCGGCGATGACGGCGTGCCGGCCGAGGTAGGGGATGCGGTGCCTGGCCAGGCGGTATCCGTACCCGGCGGCCTCGGCGAGCTTGCCGGGGTGCCGGGCCATGGCGGCGGCGAGGCCGAAGCGCCCGTTGGCCTCGAACACCCCGGCGACCCGGGCTCCGGCGGCGGCGAGCCCCGCCGCGACCGGCAGCAGGAACGGGCCGGTGCCGGCCACGACCACTGTGCTCCCGGCCACCACCAGGTCGCCTTTGAGCAGCGCCTGCGCGCCTCCGGCCGTGAACACGCCCGGCAGGTCCCAGCCCGGGAACGGCAGCGGCCGGTCGTGCGCCCCGGTGGCGATCAGCAGCCGCCGGGCCGCGACGGTCTCCCGCCGCTCCTCCCGATCGCCCGCCAGGCAGTGCACCACCATTACCCTGCCGTCCGACGCGTCTTCGGAGTGGCGGCCTACCCCGCCGTGCGACGCGTCTGCGGGGTGGCCGCCCGCGCCCGGCAGGCCTGTGGCCCGTTCCACGGCCCAGACGCGGCGGCGGAGGCGCACCTCGACGCCGCGCCGGTCCAGCTCGGCGGCCAGCCGGGTGAACCGTCCGAACCCGTGGTGCAGGGCGCCGGGACGCGCCGCGCGGAACCCTTCGGGGGCATGCCGGAAGTACTGCCCGCCGAGCCGCGCCGCCGCGTCGATGAGCACGACGCTCAGCCCCGCCCCGGCGGCGGCGACGGCCGCGGCCAGCCCGGCGGGACCGGCTCCGACGATCGCCAGATCGGCGATACGCCCGCCGTCCGCCGCGCCCGCCCCGTCGCCGGCCCGCTCCTTCGCCCGGCCGGAACCCGCGCCGCTCCTCGGGTCGTCCTCCCTGCTCATCCGGTCGTCACCTCGTCTCCGGGGCGGGCCTCGGTCTGGCAGGCGCGCAGGGACGCCTCGCCGTTGACCGTCAGCAGGCAGTCGAAGCACACCCCGATGCCGCAGAACAGGCCGCGCGGACGGCCGCCGAAGCGGGTGGTCCGCCACGACCGCACGCCGTTGGCGTACAGGACGGCCCCGATCGTCTGGCCGGGCACGGCGGTGACCGGACGCCCGTCCACCGTGATCGTGAACGCCGGATCCGGCCGCGCCCCCACCAGACGGCCGGCATGCGGAGGCGTTCCGGGCGGGCGGGCGCCGGCCGCGTCCGCGCCTGGCGGGACGGCGTCGGGCCCGGGTCCGCCGGAGTGGTGCGAAGAGGTCACGCCGCGAACCTTTCCGGACGGAAGGGGGTCAGGTCGAGCTCGGGGGCCGCGCCGGTGAGCCGCCTCGCGATGAGGTGCCCGGTGGCCGGGGCCAGGCCGATGCCCGCGCCCTCGTGCCCGCAGGCGTGGTAGAGGCCCGGCGCTCGGGGGTCGGGGCCGATCACCGGCAGGTGGTCGGGACAGTACGGGCGAAAGCCGCAGTAGGCCCTGATGGCGCGGCGCCCGGCCAGAACGGGGAACAGCGCGACGGCCTGGCGGGCCAGCCTCTCCAGCACCGGGATCGAGACGGTGCGGTCGAACCCGACGCGCTCGCGGCTGGCGCCGATGAGCACGGTGCCCGCCCGCGTGCCCTCGATGACCGCGCTGGTCTCCAGACCGGCCGAGTCGCTGGCCACGTCGGTGACGTACGCGGCGGTGTAGACCTTGTGCCTGATCAGCGGCGGGTCGTCACGGCCGGTGACAGGCCCGGTGACAGGCTCGGTGACCAGGATGAAGCCCCGGCGCGGCAGCACAGGCAGCTCCAGGCCGGCCAGCGCGGCCACCTCGCCGCTCCAGGTGCCGGCCGCGTTGACGACCGCGCCGGCCGGGATGTCGCCCTTGTCGGTGCGGACCCCGGTCACCCGGTCGCCGTCGCGCAGGAACCCGGTGACGGTGACGCCCGTGCGCAGACGCGCCCCGGGGGCGTGCCGCAGGAGCACGGCGGCGGCGAGCATCGGCTGCACCTGGGCGTCCTGCGGGTAGTACACGCCGCCCGCGAGACCGGTGGCGAGGTGGGGCTCGTAGCCGGGCAGTTCGCCGGCGGTCACCGGCACCCGCTGGACGCCATGGCCCGCCTGGTCGTCGGCGAGCCGGATCAGCGCGTCCAGCACCTCGGCGTTCTCGGCGACGACCAGGCCGCCCTTGGGCTCGTACTCGAACCCGCCGAGACCGGCCAGCTCGCGCCAGAGGCCGCTGGACAGCCGGGCCAGCTCAAGTTCGGGGCCGGGTTCCTTGTCGGAGACCAGGATGTTCCCCTCGCCCGCCCCGGTGGTGCCGGAGGCGACGGAGCCGCGGTCGACCACGATGACGCTCAGGCCGGCATGTGCCGCGTAGTACGCGCACGCCGCCCCGACGACCCCGGCGCCGATCACCACGACATCGGACATCCTCACCCCCAAGCGCCTCCCGGACGAATCAGTAATATGTCACATATCCGACGCTGTAATCAACGTGCCGTCTTCCCTTCCCCGCCGATCCCCGCCGGTGCGGTCCTCCCCGGCGAACGCCGCGAGGAACCGGCACGCGGACGGCCGGAGGGCGGCCGGTGCGCGGACGGCCGGTGCGGACGGCCGGCGAGCGGGCGACCCGGGCGACGCGGACCGGAGGTGCGCGGGCGCCGGTGCGGAGTGCGGCGAAGGGGGAGGTGCGCGGCGCATGGTGTGAAACGGGCGGAGGAGAGGGTTCGGGGCGGGACCGGACCGGTGGACGCCTACGATGTGTGCCGTGACCGCAGCAGACCAGCACCGGGCCGGCGCGGGGGAAGCCAGGTTCGGCGCCCTTCGCGTCCAGGTTCACGGCCTGGCCCTCGACCTGTTCCACTCCGCATGGTCGGCGACCCCCGCCACCGTCAGGCGGTGGGCGCTGGCCGCCGTGATCGTCAACGCGGGCATCGCCGTGACCGGCGCGGCCGTACGGCTCACCGGCTCCGGGCTCGGCTGCCCGACCTGGCCGCGCTGCACCCCCGACAGCTTCGTCCCGGCCGCCCACGACGCGCACTCGCCGCTCAACATGGCGATCGAGTTCGGCAACCGCCTGCTGACCTTCCTCGTCCTCGCCGTGGCGGTGGCCTGCGTGATCGCGGTGACGCGGGTGGCGCCGCGCCGCTCCAGCCTCGTCTTCCTGGCGTGGATCCAGCCGGTCGGCGTCGCCGTCCAGGCGCTGTGGGGCGGCCTGGTCGTGCGCACGCTGCTCAACCCGGTCACGGTGAGCGTGCACTTCTTGCTGTCCATCGGCATGATGGCGGCCGCGTTCGCGCTGTACGCCCGGTCGGGCGAGGGCGACGCGCCGCCGCGGCGGCTGGTCCACCGCGACATCCGCACGCTGGGCTTCGTCCTGGTCGCGGCGGTCCTGGTGCTGCTGGTCGCCGGCGTCGTGGTCACCGGCACCGGGCCGCACTCCGGCGACGAGGCCGCCTCGCGGTTCGGCTTCGACATCCAGTCGGTGGCCCGGCTGCACGCCGACATCGTGTGGGTCGTGGTCGGCATGACCTTCGCCCTGCTGTTCGCGCTGCACGTCACCGACTCGCCGGGCCGGGCCCGCCGCGGCGCGCTCATCTTGTTCGGCGTCGAACTGGCCCAGGGCGTCGTCGGGTACGTGCAGTACTTCCTGGCCGTCCCGGCGCTGCTGGTGGGCCTGCACGTGCTCGGCGCGGCGCTGGTGTGGATCGCCACCTTGCGGGTGGTCTATCTCATGCGGTCGCGCGGCGCGGCCGAGCCGTTCTCCCCAGGAGAGAACCGCCTGGACGCCGCCGGCGTCTGACCTTTCGTGATCCACGCCACCGTCACGCGATGGTCCCGCGCCGCATGCGCGTCACTGCGCTCGCGCGCCGTCCAGCGCCGCGCGTTCCAGTGCGCCGTGGCCCTCAGCCTGCTCGGCCTGGCGCCGATGACCTGGGCCTGGCTGTCCAGCTCGGCCTACCGCCTCACGGCCGGCGCCGAGCCGGGGTGGACGCGTGAGGTCCCGGCCGCGCCGGTGGGCCTGGTGCTCGGCGCCGGGTTGTACGGCCGCTCCCCCAGCGCGATGCTCGCGACGCGGCTGGACATCGCCGCGCAGCTCGTGCGCGCGGGCAAGGTGCGGGCCCTGCTGCTGTCGGGCGACAACAGCCGTCCCGGGTACGACGAGCCGTCGGTCATGCGCGACTATCTCATCGCGCACGGGGTGCGGGGAGGGGCGCTGGTGCTCGACTACGCGGGCTTCGACACCTGGGACTCCTGTGTACGGGCCCGCGACGTGTTCGGGGCCCGCGACCTCATCGTCGTCACGCAGAACTTCCACCTGCCGCGCGCCGTCGCCCTGTGCCGGGCTGCGGGCCTTTCCGCCTTCGGGGTGGGCGACGACTCGGCGGCCCGTTTCCCGGCCCGCACCTACGTCTACGCCGCGCGCGAGTTCGGCGCGACCGCCAAGGCGTTCCTTGACGCGGTCGTGCTGAGGTCGGCGCCGGTGTTCCCGGGACCGCGTGAGACGAGCCTGGATCGGGCCCTGGACTCCGGGTCCTGAACCGGGCCACCCCGCCGGAACTTTCGTCGGCGGAGCGAAAGTTTCATTGGACCGCCCTGGGGCGAGGGGCGAGAGCTGCGGTTTCTCGGTCGAGGAAACATGGCGACTCGATAAGGCTTCGGATCGCCAGGCCTACGAGGTATGGTCCGTTCGCGCGCATGGGAGCGCTCCCATTGTCTCTGTCCCCATCCGTCCGGCCAAGGAAGGGGTGACGCCTCTCGGCAGGTGGCACGACAACCGCGTATCTCGTCCTTAACTCGGACGCTGCGAAACCGTGAGGCGGAAGTGCCTCTCCGCCTCACGGTCCGGCGCCCGGGTTTTCGCATGTCCCGGGGCGGTTCACCTTTCGCGGACGGGCCTTCCGGACACGCGGGCCGGCCCGGCCCCGCACCCCCTGGCCCCCCTCGGCCCCGCCCGTCCCTCCCCCGGTGGAAACCTCACCGGGGACGGGCGCGCCGGGCGCCGGCGACCACGGCCGGCGCGCCCCTGACCACGGCTATCCGCAGTTCACGTCCGTGAACGTCGGAGGCGTGGACCCGGTCATCGTCGCGAGGAACCCGGCGCTCGCCGAGGCTCCCGGATCGAGCTTGGGCGCCCAGCTGGGCGCGTGGATCATGCCGCTGGGCCCGTTCTGCATCAGCGTCCCGTTCCACGCCTGGGTCATGGTGATCCCCATCGGCATCATCCACCCGACGTACCACTCGTTGAGCGGCACGTTGCCGGTGTTCTTGATCGTGACCGTGGCCTGGAACCCGCCCTGCCAGCTGTTGGACAGCGTCACGGTGGCCTCGCAGGCGATCGCACCCGGCGAGGACGGCGACGGGGTGGGCGTGGCCGGCGGCGGCGAACTGGGGGGCGGGGAGCTCGGCGGGGGCGAGCTGGGCGGCGGTGAGCTGGGCGGGGGCGTCGAGGACCCGCCGAAGATCACGTCCGAGCAGCCGTAGAAGGTCTCCTTGCTGTCGGACCGGTACCACACCGAGTAGATGACATGCCGACCGCTCTTGTCCGGCAGCCGTCCGGAGAAGCGATAGGCGCCGTTGCTCACCTCGGGCTCGGGATCGGCGGTCAGGAACGGCTGCTCCTCCATGTCCGCCCAGGTCAATGGCATGGTCGGGTTGTAGCCGTCCTTGGTGATGTACAGCTTGAACCCGCCGGGGTGCGGAACCCAGGCCCCGTAGACGAAGTCGTACATGGCGCCGGGGCTCACCACCGTCGCCGGCCAGTCGGCCCGCGCGGCGTCGTAGGCGGCGTACTTGTCGAACCCGCCGCTGCACAGCTTGCCGTCGGGGATGAAGCCCCGGGTGCGGCCGGCGCCGTCGGAGCGCAGCACTCCGTACCAGTCGTACAGCGGCTGGGTGCCTCCGACGGCGACGGCCTGCGCGCAGGCGGGGTTCTTGGGCTTGATCTCGTGGCTGGAGGTCAGCCCGTCGGTGTAGCAGGCGTAGGTCCTGCTCGCGGGCGCCTGGAGGGCGCCGTGCGCCAGGGCCGAGCGCTGGAGACCCAGCGTCGTCAGCCCGGCGGCCACGACCGCCACAGCGGCGAGTATCGCCACCTTTGCCTTGGTTCTCACGTGTTCCTCTTCACGGTCGCGGATGCCGCCGCATGGATCGGCGGTGGGACGAGCGCGCCACGGCGCGGCTCTGGTGTCGTCTCGGGGCACGCGAACAGGGCGCCGGCCACGCGCCCGCTCAGGCCCGGCCACCCGGAAAGGCATCGGAAAGTGGCCACAGACATCCGCGTAACAAGATTGAAACACGACCCCAACTGATCGGCAAGGGCACACCAACCGGCCGCCGACCCGGCCTGCACGCTCCCCCGGCGGCCGGCCCGGCGAGCGTTCGCGGACACCGCATCAGGCGGGTGAGTCTGGGCGGGGCGGGGCCGGGAACTGGTCTGGAGGGCCGGATGGGCTGGGGCGGGGGTTCGGGCCCGGGTTCCCTGGGAGGTATGGACCGTGAGGGAACCTGTCGCGTGGCTGGTACGGAGCGCCAGGTGAGCCCTCACGAGGCGGGTACGCATGGCCGGGCAGGCGGCCTTCGCGGGGTGGGTACGGGGCGCCGGGTGAGGGCTCGTGGGGGGTGTAGGGGTCGCGGGGGAAGCCGTCGCGGGGCGGGTAGGGGGAGGTGGAGTGCCAGGTGTCGTGCCCGGGGGCGTAGCCGGGCGGGGCCATGCCCTTGGCCATCGTGCCCTGGTGCCGTTCGGGTACGGGGAAGGCCGCCTTGGCCGCGCTCATGCAGGCCAGCAGGGCCTCCCGCTGGTTCTCGAAGGTGTCGCGGTCGATCACGCCGCGCACGCCGCGCTCGTGGAGCAGGCCCAGCTCGGTGGCGGCGACCTGGTAGTCGCGCATGGCGTGCAGGCCGGCCGCGCCGCCGTAGGCCTTGGCCCACTGCCGTGCCTGCCGCCGCCCCTGCAGCGACGACAGCATGAACACGTCGTAGTCGGTGACCAGCCCCAGTCCGCCGTAGGGCGGCAGGTAGAGCTGGATGAGGCCGACGATGCGCTTGCGGTCTTTGAGCACCACGCTCAGCTCGACGAAGAACAGGATCATCAGCAGCAGATAGGCCAGCGCCAGCCCCTGGAACCCGACGTAGGAGGTGAAGCCGTTCCAGATGCCGTGCAGGATTACGGCGCCGATCCAGCCGAGGAGGACCACTCCCCCGCGCACCGGGCCCCGGCGCTGCGCGGCGTAGGCCACCGCGATGCCGATCATCGAGGTGAACAGCGGGTGGGCGAACGGCGACAGCACCCCGCGCAGCACCACGGTCACCGCCAGCCCCTGGAAGCCGTGCTGGTCCTGCGCCATGATGTAGTAGCTGACGTTCTCGCTCATCGCGAAGCCGAGGCCCACCATGCCGGCGTAGATGATGCCGTCGGTGGGGCCGTCCAGCTCCTGGCGGCGCCAGCGCAGCAGGCCGAGGAGCACCAGGCCCTTCATCGTCTCCTCCACGACCGGGGCCACGAAGGTCGCCACCAGGTTGCGGGCGCTCGCCGGGTCGTGGGTGGCGATGGTGACGTATCTCAGGTTGAGGCTGTTGAGCACGCCGGCCACCAGCACCGCGACGCCCGCGCCCCACATGAACGCGAAGATGAGGTCCTTGCGCGGCTCGGGCTCCATGCGGTCGAGCCCGAGCAGCGCCGCCAGCAGCAGCGGCACCGGGGCGAGCGCCAGGACGAGCGCGATGAAGAACTGCACAGGCTCGCCGTTGAAGATGTCGAAGGAGAACGACACCAGCGCGCAGATGCCGGCCACGACGAGGCCGATGATGAGCCCGACGGAGGGACGCTCCCTCAGCACCCAGCGGGGATCACGCGTCATGTGCGCGAGCGTAATCGACCGGGCACGACCTGTCCGCTCCGCCGTGGCGGGCCTCGCCTTCCCGCATGGCACGGGACTCGCGCGCGCCATGCCCATGCCCGTACGGCCCGGCAAGGCCGGCCCCGCACGGATCGCACCTGTCGATCACCGCACCACCCCGCAGCAGACCCGCTCCCGAACCTTCAGGTCTTCCCCCGTAACAACCCTCCCACACCTCCGCGGGTCCCGCACCCGGCGCGATTCACACCCCGATGGCGTCCGACCGCGGCAGGGGCCGACGCCGGGGATGAGGGGGATGAGGGGGCCGCGGCATGAGGCCGGGTCTGGACGGGGCCGTGGCGAACGCCCTGGATGGCGAGATCTTGCTGCTTGCGTCCTAATATCCGTGTTTGGGGTGTATGTCCACCAGGTTTCCGCGGCACAAAGGAATGAGATGACCCGCTTGAACGGCACGCCGTTGACCGACGACTTCGCCAACGGCGGGGTCTCGTTCTGGTACCGGCAGATCGGCCTCCCCGAGCGGCGTGCCGCCCTGCCGGGGCCGCGCGACTACGACGTGGCGATCGTGGGCGGCGGCTACACCGGCATGTGGACGGCCTACTACCTGAAGAAGGCCCAGCCGGACCTGCGCGTCGCGATCTTGGAGCGGGAGTTCGCCGGGTTCGGGGCCTCCGGACGCAACGGCGGCTGGCTGTCGGCCGAGTTCGCCGGATCCCGCGAGCGGCACGCCGCCGCCCGCGGGCGGCAGGCGATGATCGACCTGCAGCACGCGATGTTCACCGCCGTGGACGAGGTGGTCGAGATCACCCGCGCCGAGGGCATCGACGCCGACGTCCACAAGGGCGGCCTGGTGCACGTGGCGACCAACCCGGCCCAGCACCGCCGGCTGCGCGCCGAGCTCGCCGACCTGCGCGCGTGGGGCTTCGCGGAGGAGGACATGCGGCCGCTCACCGCCCAGGAGCGCGAGGAGCGCGTTCACGTGGCCGGCGCGCTGTCGGCCGCCTACAGCCCGCACTGCGCGCGCATCCAGCCCGCCAAGCTGGCGGTGGGCCTGGCCCGGACGGTGGCCGGCCTCGGCGTGGACATCTTCGAGGGCACCACGGTCACCGAGATCCGGCCGCGGACCGGGGACGGCAAGATGGGCAAGGCGGGCAGCAAGGCGGGCAGGGCGGCCGCGGTCACCGACCGCGGTACGGTCACCGCCGAGTACGTCATCCGCGCCACCGAGGGCTTCACCGCGAGCATCCGCGGGCAGCGCCGCCAGTGGCTCCCCATGAACAGCTCGATGATCGTCACCGAGCCGCTCGGCGATCGGGTGTGGGAGCGCATCGGCTGGCGGGACCAGGAGCTGCTGGGCGACCAGGCGCACGCCTACTGCTACGCCCAGCGGACCGCCGACGGCCGCATCGCCATCGGAGGGCGGGGCGTGCCCTACCGCTTCGGCTCGCGCACCGACGTGCGCGGCGCCACCCAGCCGCAGACCGTCGCGGCGCTGTACCGGATCTTGACCACGCTGTTCCCCGCGACGGCCGGCGCGCGGATCCAGCACTCATGGTGCGGCGTGCTCGGCGTCCCCCGCGACTGGTGCTCGACCGTCCACCTGGACCACGCCACCGGCCTGGGCTGGGCGGGCGGCTACGTCGGCAGCGGCGTCACCACGACCAACCTGGCCGGTCGCACGCTGCGCGACCTGGTGCTGCGGCGCGAGACCGAGCTGACCGGGCTGCCGTGGGTGGGCCGCCAGGTGCGCCAGTGGGAGCCCGAGCCGCTGCGCTGGCTCGGCGTGCAGGCCATCTACGCGCTGTTCCGCACCGCCGATCGGCACGAGAACGCCCAGATGTCCCGCACCTCCGCCTACGCCCGCTTCGCCGGCCTCATCTCCGGCCGCTGAGGCCGGCCGCTGAGGCCGGCCGCTGAGGCCGGCCGCTGAGGCCGACGGAGAGGCCGCCTGGGGAGCGCCCCGCTCCGCCCGAGCGGGGCGGAACGGGGCGCCCAGCAGACGCAGTGAGGCGGCCAGAGGACGCTCAGCCGCAGTTGCCCCAGGCTTTGCGGCCCCCGGTGGCGATCGCCGCGTCGCGGCGGGTGTTCCGGATGGTGGCGGAGTACTTCACGCACACCCCCTTGGCGAACAGCTTCACCGGGCCCGCGTAGTACTTGTACTTGCGCCCGTCGGTCTTCTCGTTGACACTCACCGGCTCGTCCTTGATACGCCGCGTCTGGGTGGTCAGCGTGGCGGAGGTGTAGGTCGAGGTGCCGACGTAAGCGGTCTTGATCGTGGTGACGCAGTTGTAGCCGGTCCTGCGGTTGTAGAGCAGGTAGACGTATCCGAACACGTCTCCGGAGGGGGTCTTCACCACACGCTTGCTGTCGGCGACCCGGCTGAAGCCCGAGCCGCAGATCCCCTCGGGGGTGTAGGCCGAGGCGAGCGCGTGCGCCGGGTTGGCGACGACCCCGCCGATCGACAGAGCCGCGGCCAGGAGAGCCGTCTTGGTGGTCTTTCGCATCCAGTCGTCCCTTTCGGCAGGCGCCGTCCGCTTGCCGGACGGCGCACGGCCGATCATTCTGCCGGACGATCACACTACGGATGACCGTATTAGTAAGATTCGGCAGGTCTGATCGACCTGTCCTGCCGCGGTGATCGGCATGAACAGGCCGCTCAGAAATCCTCGACGCTCTGGCATTCGCCGTCCTTGATGGCCGACGTCGGCTGGGCGTACGCGTCCTGCGCCGGGCCGGTGTCCACCCCGTCGTCCAGCGGCTCGGAGAACTCGGGGTGGACGAAGCCGTCCTCCTTGGCGTCACAATCCGTCCCGGCGGTCCAGACGTCGTCCGCCGACTCGTGCCAGTGCTGGACGCGCTTGCCGCCGTCCGCACGCCAGAAGGAGATCTTCGCCTTCTCGTAGGCCATGACGCGGGTGATGACGCCGGTGCCGGGCTTGCGCAGCGCGTACACGAACCGGTACTCGAAGTTCACCCACAGCTCCGGATCGCCCTGTTCGGACTTGCCGGGCGACGCCGACATCGTGCCCCGCACCTTGACGACGTCCCCGACCAGCTCGGCCTCCCCCTTGGGGAAGCTCGTGACCCAGTAGCGGGTGTTCTTCTTGGGGTCGGCGTCGTCGAGGCCGGCCGCGAACTCCTTCGCCTGCTCGGTGCTCAGCTCTTTGCCGTAGCGGACCGGCCGGCCGCCCCGCAGCGTATCGCGGTCGAGGTAGGCGGCCACGAGGATGCGCTTGGTCTTGCGGTAGGCGAAGTCGACGAACCGGGCGGAGTAGCCCTTCACGGCCTTCGCCTTCGGGACCACGATGCCCGCGGCGCCGTCGGCGAAGTCCTCCGCCGGGGACCCGGCGAACGGGCGGTCGGCTCTGATGGTCGCCGGATCGTCCAGCAGGCCGGCGAGGCCGCCCGATCCACCGCCCTCGCACGCCGACAGCGCGAGGCAGGCGGCCAGGGCCGCCACGAGGATGCGTAAATGGGTAGCGGGCAACGAGGTCGCCTTACAGGAGGGAGTCGACGGCCACGGCGAGGAAGAGCAGGGCCAGGTAGGCGTTGGACCAGTGGAAGAAGCGCATCGGCCGCAGCGCCACGCCGGTCTTGCCGGCGTTCAGGCGGCCCAGCAGCCGGTAGACCTCCCACAGGCACACGGCGCCGAGCACCGCCGCCGTCACCGCGTAGAACGGCGTGGTGCCGGCGACCGGCCACAGCAGCAGCGAGCACAGCACGGTCGCCCAGGTGTAGGCCACGCTCTCCAGCACGACCCGGCGCTCGCCGGCGACCACCGGCAGCATGGGCACCTTGGCGGCGGCGTAGTCCTCGCGGTAGCGCATGGCCAGCGTCCAGGTGTGCGGCGGCGTCCAGAAGAACACCACGCCGAACAGCACCACCGGCGCCCAGTCGACCCGCCCGGTGATGCCGGCCCAGCCGATGAGCACGGGCATGCAGCCGGCGATGCCGCCCCACACCACGTTCTGCGACGTCCGGCGCTTGAGCAGCATCGAGTAGACGAAGACGTAGAACAGGATCGCCGCGAGCGACAGCCCGGCCGCCACCCAGTTGACGCTCAGGCCGAGCCCGAGGGTCGAAAGGGCGCCGAGCACGACGCCGAAGATCAGGGCGTTGCGCGGGGTGACCTGCGCCATCGCCAGCGGGCGGCGGCGGGTGCGGCGCATGGTGGCGTCGATGTCGCGGTCGATGTAGCAGTTGAGCACGTTGGCGCTGCCCGCCGACAGGGTGCCGAAGACCAGGACGGCCACGGCGGTCCAGAGCGGGGGGAACCCGCGGGCCGCGAGGAACATCACCGGAAGCGTGGTGATCAGCAGCAGCTCGATGATCCGCGGCTTGGTCAGCGCCACATAAGCCCGCACAGTGGCGAGCAGAGATGGGCGCGCGTCCGAGAGGGAGGCCGTGGACGGCTTTGTGGTCAGCACCGTCATGGCGCTTCCAGCGGGTGCGGGGTCAACGCGTAACCTCTGATTAGAGCGGATCCGTGATTGCGGGCATGAGCCAGCGCTGTGAAGACTCACTGTAGTGCGGGGGGGCTTCGGTCCCGGCATCGGGGGCGAAAGCCCAGCGCGCGGACGTCCCGGCGAGGGAGCCGTCCGCGCTGGTGAGCGGCGGGTCTTCCCGGCGGGGGCGAGGTTCGCGGACGGTGGGGCTCTTCGCGTTCCACCCCGCGTTCTACGGGCAAGGGTAGGTGGACGCGAATGCCATGTTCCCCGGCTGCGTCTCATAACAACGTTGCATCTACGGTGGGGGAATCGACCCATTAAGGTCCGGTGTTGGGAGCGAAGGCCCAGACCGGACGGGCGCGCGAGCCGAACCGGCGCCATTGACCTATAGGAGATCGACCAGTTGAGTAGCGAACTCGTGCCAAACCTGGAATGGAGCGACCTCGATCGGCGCGCGGTCGACGTCGTACGCGCGCTCGCCATGGACGCCGTGGAGAAGGCAGGGTCGGGGCACCCGGGCACCGCGATGAGCCTGGCCCCCGCCGCCTACCTCCTGTTCCAGCGCGTCCTGCGCCACGACCCGTCGGACGCCGCCTGGACCGGACGTGACCGTTTCGTCCTGTCGGCCGGCCACTCCAGCCTGACCCTCTACATCCAGTTGTTCCTGTCGGGCTACGGGCTCACCCTGGACGACCTGAAGGGCCTGCGCCAGTGGGACAGCCTGACTCCCGGCCACCCCGAGCACGGCCACACCATCGGCGTCGAGACCACCACCGGCCCGCTGGGCCAGGGTCTCGGCAACGCGGTCGGCATGGCCATGGCCGCCCGGCGTGAGCGGGGCCTGTTCGACCCCGACACCGCGGCCGGCGCGAGCCCGTTCGACCACCGCATCTGGGCCATCGCCTCCGACGGCGACATCGAAGAGGGCATCAGCCACGAGGTGAGCTCCATCGCGGGCCACCAGAAGCTCGGCAACCTCAACGTCATCTACGACGCCAACCACATCTCCATCGAGGACGACACCAACATCGCCCTGTCGGAGGACGTCGCCGCGCGCTACGAGGCGTACGGCTGGCACGTGATCAAGGTCGACTGGACCGCCACCGGCGACTACGTCGAGAACGTCGAGGAGCTGTACGCGGCCTACCGGGCGGCGGTCGAGGAGACCGAGCGGCCCACCCTGATCCGGCTGCGCACCATCATCGGCTGGCCGGCGCCGAACAAGCAGAACACCGGCAAGATCCACGGCTCGGCGCTCGGCGCCGACGAGGTCGCCGCCACCAAGGAGGTCCTCGGCCTGGACCCGGCCAAGGACTTCGACGTGCCCGAGGACGTGCTGGCGCACACCCGCCAGGTCGTCGACCGAGGCCGCGAGCTGCACGCCGAGTGGAACAAGGGGTACGAGAGCTGGCGGGCCGCCAACCCCGAGCGCGTCGCCCTGTTCGACCGCATGAGCGCCCGCAAGCTCCCGGCCGGCTGGGACGAGGCCCTGCCGACCTTCGAGGCCGGCAAGTCGGTGGCCACCCGCAAGGCCTCCGGCCAGGTGCTGAACGCGCTGGCACCGGTGCTGCCCGAGCTGTGGGGCGGCTCGGCCGACCTGGCCGAGTCCAACAACACCACGATGGAGGGCGAGCCGTCCTTCATCCCCGAGGAGCACCAGACCAAGGCGTTCCCCGGCAACCGCTACGGCCGCACGCTGCACTTCGGCATCCGCGAGCACGGCATGGGCTCGATCCTGAACGGCATCGCCCTGCACGACGGCACCCGCCCCTATGGCGGCACCTTCCTGGTCTTCAGCGACTACATGCGCCCCGCGGTGCGCCTGGCCGCCCTGATGAAGCTGCCGGTCACCTACGTGTGGACGCACGACTCCATCGGCCTGGGCGAGGACGGCCCGACCCACCAGCCCGTCGAGCACCTGTGGGCGCTGCGGGCCATTCCGGGCCTGGACGTGGTCCGCCCGGCCGACGCCAACGAGACCTCGGCCGCGTGGAAGACCGTCCTGGAGCACACCGACCGCCCGGCGGCGCTGGCGCTGACCCGGCAGAACCTGCCGGTGTACGAGGGCACGGCCGACTTCGACAAGGTCGCCAAGGGCGGCTACGTCCTCGAAGAGGCCTCCAACGGGCAGCCCGAGGTGATCCTCATCGGCACCGGCAGCGAGGTCGAGCTCGCCGTCGGGGCGCGCAAGCTGCTGGAGGAGCAGGGCATTCCGGCCCGCGTGGTCTCGATGCCGTGCGTCGAGTGGTTCCAGGCGCAGGACGACGCCTACAAGCAGTCGGTCCTGCCGCCCGCGGTCCGCGCGCGCGTCGCCGTCGAGGCGGGAATCGCCCTCGGCTGGCGGCAGTTCGTAGGAGACGACGGCGAGGTCGTGAGCCTTGAACACTTCGGCGCGTCCGCGCCGTACAAGACGCTGTACGAGCAGTTCGGCCTGACGGCCGAGCGTGTGGCCGCCGCGGCCAAGGGCAGCCTCGCCAAGACCGGGGCCGACAAGGGCCAGACGACCGGAAACTGAGGAACGAGCCATGAGTGAGAACCTGAAGCGCCTGACCGGCCAGGGCGTGTCGATCTGGCTGGACGACATCAGCCGCGAGCGGCTGCGCAGCGGCAACCTCGAGGCGCTGGTGCGCGACAAGCAGGTCACCGGCGTCACGTCCAACCCCACCATCTTCGCCTCCGCGCTCAGCAAGGGCGACGCCTACGACGCCCAGCTTCGCGACCTGACGGTGCGCGGCGTGGACGTGGGCGAGGCGGTGCGGGCCATCACGACCTACGACATCCGCTGGGCCGCCGACGTGCTGCGGCCGGTGTTCGAGGCCACCGACGGCGTGGACGGCCGGGTGTCCATCGAGGTCGACCCGCGCCTGGCCACCGACACCGCCGAGAAGACCGTCGCCGAGGCCCGCGCGCTGTGGTGGCTGGTCGACCGGCCGAACGTGCACATCAAGATCCCGGCCACGGTCGAGAGCCTTCCCGCGATCACCCAGGCGCTCGCCGAGGGCATCAGCGTCAACGTCACGCTGATCTTCTCTCTCGAGCGCTACCGCGCGGTGCTGGACGCCTGGCTGACCGGTCTGGAGAAGGCCAAGGCCGCCGGGCTGGACCTGTCGAAGATCGAGTCGGTGGCGTCGTTCTTCGTCAGCCGCTTCGACACCGAGATCGACAAGCGCCTGGAGAAGATCGGCACGCCGGAGGCGCTGGCGCTGCGCGGCAAGGCCGCCATCGCCAACGCCCGCCTGGCCTTCGCCGCCTACGAGGAGGTCATCGCGGGCGAGCGCTGGCAGGCGCTCAAGGCCGCCGGGGCGCACACCCAGCGCCCGCTGTGGGCGTCCACCGGCGTGAAGAACCCCGACTACCCCTCCACGATGTACGTCGACCAGCTCGTCACCTCCGGCACGGTCAACACCATGCCCGAGAAGACGCTGGACGCCGTGGCCGGCCAGAGCGCGATCGACGGCGACACCATCCGGTCCGGCTACTCCGAGGCCTGGGACACCATGGCCGCGCTGAAGCAGGTCGGCGTCGACTACGACGACGTGGTCCGGGCGCTGGAGGACGAGGGCGTCGACAAGTTCGTCGCCTCGTGGACCGAGCTGCTCGCCACTCTCAAAACGGAGTTGGAGAAGGCCCGCTGAGGGACCTGACCGCCGCAGCCCGGGCGGGCCGGCCGCGATCCACGCCGGCCGGTCCGCCACACGGCCGGCACGGTTCCGGGTGAGAGCCCGGAACCGGGGCATCGGCCCCGCCGGCCACGCGAGGAGAAGACTTCAGAATGGACATTTCCGTAACGTTCGGTGACGAGGAGGTATCCGCGCAGGCCGACGAGGCCGTGCGGAAGCTCGTCGAAGACGGGGTGCCGCGGGCGCTGGCCGCCGGCGACCCCGCCCTGTGGGGGCCGGAGGCCGAGGAGGAGGCGAAGATCCGCCTCGGCTGGCTGAACCTGCCCGCGACCTCACGCGAGCTGCTCCCTCAGATCACCGCGCTGGCCGAGCGCGTGCGGGCCGAAGGGCTCGAGCACGTGGTGCTCGCCGGCATGGGCGGCTCCTCGCTGGCTCCCGAGGTCATCTGCGCCACCTTCGACGTGCCGCTGACCGTCCTTGACACCACCGACCCGGGCCAGGTCCGCCGGGCGCTCGCCGACCGGCTGGACAAGACGGTCGTGGTGGTGTCCAGCAAGAGCGGCTCCACGGTCGAGACCGACAGCCACCGCCGCATCTACGAGCGGGCGTTCCGCGACGCCGGCATCGACCCGGCCGGCCGCATCGTCGTCGTCACCGACCCCGGCTCGCCGCTGGAGTCGGCAGCGAACGAGGCCGGGTACACCGTCGTGCTCGCCGACCCCTCCGTCGGCGGCCGCTACAGCGCGCTGTCGGCGTTCGGCCTGGTGCCGAGCGCCCTGGCGGGCGCCGATGTGTCCCGCCTGCTCGACCAGGCCGACGAGGCCCGCGCCCTGCTGGCCGGCGAGGCCGACCCGGGGCTGGCGCTCGGCGCGGCGATCGGCGCGGCGGCCCTGGCCGGCCGCGACAAGCTGCTGCTGGACGACAGCCTCTCGCCGATCAACGGGCTGCCCGACTGGGCCGAGCAGCTCGTCGCCGAGTCGACCGGCAAGCAGGGCAAGGGGGTTCTGCCGGTCGTCGGCATCGACCCGACCGGCGCGGCGGACGAGTTCGTCGCCGGCATCGACACCGAGGGCGACGCCGAGGTCCGGGGCCCTCTGGGCGCCCAGTTCCTGATCTGGGAGTACGCCACCGCGGTCGCCGGACGGCTGCTCGGCATCAACCCCTTCGACCAGCCGAACGTGGCCGAGTCCAAGGACAACACCGCGCGCATCCTGGCCGAGGCCGGCGACGGCCCGCTGCCGACCGGCGTCCCCTCGCTGGTCGACGGCCCGGTCGAGGTGTACGGGGAGATCCCCGAGCACGTCAAGGACCTGTCAGGCGTGCTCACCATGCTGCTGGAGGGCATCCCCGCCCAGGGGTACCTGTCGATCCTGTCGTTCCTCGACCGCGAGGCCGCCTTCGACGTGCCGGTCCCCGATGACGCCTCCTTCGAGGTGATCACCGACATCTGGGCGGCGCACGACCCGGCCAGCCTGCAAGGGCTGCTGTCGATCAGGACCGACCGCCCGGTCACCTTCGGCTGGGGCCCGCGTTACCTGCACTCCACCGGGCAGTATCACAAGGGGGGCCCGCAGAACGGCGTCTTCCTTCAGATCACCGGTGCCGTGGACAACGACCTCGAGGTTCCGGGCATGCCGTACACCCTGGGCAGGCTCGAACTGGCCCAGGCGCTCGGCGACCTGGACGCGTTGCGCAAGCGGGGGCGTCCGGTCGTCCGCCTGCACCTGACCGATCGCGAGGCCGGGGTCAGGCACCTGCTCACCGCCGCACGGGAGGTTTGATGAAAGACAGCGAGCAGCCGGGCTCGGCGCACGCCGATGACACGGGTCCGGCGAACGTGCCCGCGACATCGATACACGAGACCGAACTCGCGAACCACGCCGGAGAGCCCTCGCCGAAGGTCGCTCCCGACGATTCGCTGACGGCGGCCCAGGCCGTCGCCGGCACCGCGACGACGCTCGAGGTGATGGAGGCCAACCCGCTCCGGGACCCCCGCGACCGGCGGCTGCCGAAGGTGGCGGGCCCGTGCGTGCTGGTGCTGTTCGGAGTGACGGGCGACCTGGCCAGGCGCAAGCTGCTGCCGGCGATCTACGACCTGGGCAACCGGGGGCTGCTGCCTCCGGGGTTCTCCCTGGTCGGCTTCGCCCGGCGCGACTGGGCGCACCAGGACTTCGCCCAGATCACCCATGACGCCGTCAAGGAGAACGCGCGCACTCCCTTCCGGGAGGAGGTCTGGAGGCAGATCTGCGAGGGCCTGCACTTCGTGCCGGGCTCCTTCGACGACGACGGCGCCTTCGACGCGCTTGCCATGGCGCTGAAGGAGATCGACGAGACGCGGGGCACCGGCGGCAACTACGCCTTCTATCTTTCGGTGCCGCCGAAGGCCTTCCCGGTCGTGGTCGAGCAGCTCAAGCGCACCGGCCTGGCCAAGCCGCCCGAGGGGGCGTGGCGGCGCATCGTCATCGAGAAGCCGTTCGGGCACGACCTTGAGAGCGCCCGCGTGCTGAACGACGTCGTCGACGCGGCCTTCAAGCCCGACTCGGTGTTCCGCATCGACCACTACCTGGGCAAGGAGACCGTCCAGAACATCCTGGCGCTGCGGTTCGCCAACACGCTCTTCGAGCCGATCTGGAACCGCGGCTACGTCGACCACGTGCAGATCACGATGGCCGAGGACATCGGCGTCGGCGGCCGGGCCGGCTACTACGACGGCATCGGCGCGGCCAGGGACGTCATCCAGAACCACCTGCTCCAACTGCTGGCCCTGGTGGCCATGGAGGACCCGACGGCGTTCGGCGCCTCGTCGCTGCGCAGGGAGAAGGAGAAGGTCCTTGAGGCCGTCACCCTGCCCGACGATCTGAGCCTGGCCACCGCGCGCGGCCGGTACACCGAGGGCTGGCAGGGCGGCGTCCCGGTCAAGGGCTTCCTTGAGGAGGACGGCATCCCGCCGCACTCCACGACCGAGACCTACGCCGCGATCAAGGTGGAGATCGCCAACCGGCGCTGGGCGGGCGTGCCGTTCTACCTGCGCACCGGCAAGCGGCTCGGACGGCGGATGACCGAGGTGGCCGTGGTGTTCCAGCGGGCGCCGCACCTGCCGTTCAGCAAGACCGACACCGAGATCCTCGGGCACAACGCCCTGGTGATCCGCATCCAGCCCGACGAGGGCATCACCGTGCGGTTCGGCTCCAAGGTGCCGGGCACGGCGATGGAGGTCAGGGACGTCAACATGGACTTCGCCTACGGCGAGGCGTTCCTGGAGTCCTCGCCGGAGGCCTACGAGCGGCTGCTGCTGGACGTGCTCATCGGCGACCCGCCGCTGTTCCCGCACCAGCGGGAGGTCGAGCTCTCCTGGAAGATCATGGACCCGATCGAGGAGTACTGGGCCTCTCTGGAGGAGCAGCCCGAGGGCTACCCGGCCGGCACCGGCGGCCCGGCGTCGGCCGACGAGATGATGTCCAGGGACGGCCGCGCCTGGAGGCGGTTGTGACCGACAACGCAACGCTGGAGTCGCTGTGACCACTTTCCTGATGGGGTCGACCACGGCCTCCGACATCTCCTCCCAGCTGACCCGCCTGCGTCACCAGGTCGGCGCCCCGGCGGTCGGCATGGTGCTGACGCTGGTGGTGGTGTGCGACGAGAGCCACCAGTACGACGCGGTGCGGGCGGCCTCGGAGGCGGCCCGCGAGCACCCCTCGCGCATCCTCGCGGTGATCCCGCGAGAGCGCGCCGAGGCGACCCGGCTGGACGCCGAGATCCGGGTGGGCGAGCTGACGACCGGCGAGGTGGTGCTGCTCCGCCTGTACGGGGAGCTGACCGAGCACGCCGACTCGGTGCTCGCGCCGCTGCTGCTGCCCGACATCCCGGTGGTGGTGTGGTGGCCGGGCGACGCTCCCGCGGCTCCGGCGACGGACCCGGTGGGCTCCTTCGGGCAGCGCCGGGTCACCGACGCCCGCTCGGCGCCCGACCCGGTGGCGGCGATCCGGCACCGCGCCGACGGCTACACCCCCGGCGACACCGATCTCGCCTGGACGCGCATCACGCCGTGGCGCAGCCTGCTGGCCGCGGCGTTCGACCAGCCCGTGGGCAAGATCCTGGACGGTTACGTCGAGGCCGAGCCGAACCACCCGAGCGCCTCGCTGCTGGCGGTGTGGCTGTCGGAGAAGCTGGACGCGCCGGTCAAGGTGACCCGGTCCAACGGGCCCGGCCTGACCAAGGTCCACCTGCGGCTGGAGGACGGCGAGGTCGTGGTCGAACGGCACGACTCCCGCACCGCCACCCTCATCCGGCCGGGGCAGCCCGACCGGCACGTGGCCCTGGCCCGCAGGCCGACCTCCGACCTGCTCGCCGAGGAGCTGCGGCGGCTCGACCCCGACGAGGTGTACGCCTCGGCGATCAAGCGGGTCGCGGACTTCGACGGCTCCTGATTTCGGCTTGACGGCGCCGGTTCCCGATCTCGGGCCGGCGTCGGCGGTTCTCGCCCTGGCGGCCCGGCACCACCTTGCGCCCCGGTTTCCCCGGTGGCACGCGGCGGTGCCGGGCGCCGCCGCTTATAGATGGAGGGTTGTTCTCGTGAGTGTTCCCTCGGTGCTGATCCACCGGGACGCCGATGTGCTCGCCCAGGCCGTCGCCGCCCGCCTGATCACCGGGCTGGCCGACGCCCAGGCGGCCAAGGGGTCGGCGCACCTGGTGCTCACCGGCGGCGGCATGGGCATCGCCGTGCTGAAGCAGCTGGCCGCCACCCCGGCGCGCGACGCCGTCGAGTGGCCGCGCCTGGACGTCTGGTGGGGCGACGAGCGCTTCCTGCCCACCGGCGACCCCGAGCGCAACGAGACCGGCGCGAGGGAGGCGCTCCTGGACCGGGTGGACGTCGACCCGGCCCGGGTCCACCCGATGCTCGGCCCCGACTCTGGCCTGTCCGCCGAGGAGTCCGCCGAGCGGTACGCCGACGAGCTCCGCAAGGCCGCGAGGCCCGAGGACCACGGGCCGGTGCCGTCGTTCGACATCCTCATGCTCGGTCTCGGCCCCGACGGCCATGTGGCGTCGTTGTTCCCCGAGATGCCGGCCGTCCACGACGAGCGTCCAGTGGTGGCGGTCCACGGTTCGCCCAAGCCGCCGCCCACCCGCATCTCGATGACGCACTCCACCATCAGGGCCGCCCGCGAGGTGTGGGTCATCGTGGCCGGCGAGGACAAGGCGGGCGCCGTGCGGCTGGCTCTGCAGGACTCCGGCCCCTTCCAGGTGCCCGGGGCCGGGGCCAGGGGCCGTCTGCGCACCCTGTTCCTGCTGGACCGGGCCGCCGCCTCCAAGATCCCTCCGGGGCTCACCCGGCGCGCCTCCCCCTGACGGCGCGCGGCGGGACGACCCGCGCCCCCCGGAGTGCTCCGGACGCGAGAGGGGGGCCCGTGCCGAGGTGGGCGGCGACGTAGATGGATGAGTCAATATCTGGCCGTGAAATGCGGTCAGATGGGATGCTTGGAGGCCCCTGGCCCATCTTGAGCAGCGCCGCTCACCGCCCCCGTTGGGACACGGGTGTGAGGTCGCCGCCCTCCCGCTGCGCCGACACGCGCCGCTCTTCGTCGTGAAGGAGGCACGTTGTCGCAGACGGCGGAGAACGAGCGGTTCGCGGCCCGGCTCCGCATGCTGAAGGAACGCAGCGGCATGAGCTTCGAGGTGCTGGCCACCCGCACCGGCATCAGCCGCTCAAGCCTGCACCGCTACTGTTCGGGCTCCAAGCTGCCGACCGGCTACGGCGCGGTCCACGCGTTCGGCAAGGCCTGCGGGGCGAGCAGCGAGGAGCTACGCGAGCTGCACCGGCTGTGGGCGGTGGCCGACGCCGCCCGCGTCTCCTCCCCGCAGACCGCCGAGCAGGAGGAGGACGATACGGCGTCCGCGTTCGCGGCGTCGCCGAGGGCGGAGGCGGAGGCCGGGGCGCAGGCTGGGGCGGAGCCGGCGCCGGGGGCGCGCCGTGGCGCCCGCAGGTCGCTGTGGGCCGTCGTGGCGGCGGTCGTGCTGGTGGTCCTCGGCGTGACGGCGTTCGTCGTGCTGCGGCCCGAGAGCGGCGAACGCCGCCTGCCCGCGATCGCGGCCTCGCCCGGCCCCTCGGTGTCCACGGCTCCGGTGCGGGTCTTCAACATCGAGGGCAACTGCAAAGCGCGGCAGGACCGGTTCCCCGCGTGCAGCATGGGCCTGGCGATCGATCCTCGCAAGAAGTACGCCGCCGGGAACGTGGTCGGCCACCGCGTCTGGCACGGGGACGTGCTGCTCGCCGACTGCGTGCTGTTCGACGGCGACCGGGTGGAGGACGAGACGGGCGTGGGCACGACGCGATGGTTCCGCGTGCGGCTGGACGACGAGCCCCAGGGACACGGCTGGCTCCCCGCCGTCCGCACCCACGACAACCCGCCCCTGCCCACCTGCGGCTGAAACCCTCCGTCGCTGCCGAGACCCTGCGTCGCTGCCGAGACCCTGCGTCGCGGCTGAGAGCCTCCGGCGCGGCTCAGCGGGCCGGCCGCGGCGGCGCGGCGCGTACCTGGTCGATCTCGTCGAGGATCTCGCGCTTGGCCCGCTCGTCGAGGAACGACGCCCGCACCGCGTTGCGGGCCAGCCCGGCCAGCTCCGCCTCCCCCAGCCCGAAGACGCGGGCCGCGACGCCGTACTCGGCGTTGAGCGTGGTGGCGAACATCGGCGGGTCGTCGCTGTTGAGGGTGACGAGCAGCCCTTCCTCCAGCAGGCGGGGCAGCGGGTGCGACTCGATGCCGGGCACCTGGCGGGTGCGCACGTTGGAGGTGGGGCACACCTCCAACGGGATCTGCGTCTCTTTGAGGTGGGCCATGAGCCGGGGGTCGCGCACGCAGCTGATGCCATGGCCGACGCGCTCCGCGCCGAGGCCCTCGATGACCTCCCAGATCGTCTCGGGCCCGCTCATCTCACCGCCGTGCGGCACGCTGTGCAGGCCGGCGGCGGTGGCCGCGCGGAAGGCGTCCCGGAAGACGTCGCGGTGCTTCGGGCGTTCCTGCTCGATGCCGGCCAGGCCGAAGCCGACCAGCGCCTCCGGCGGCGCGGACAGCGCGTGGCCGAGCGTGGCCCGCGCGGCCTCGGCCCCGAGCTCGCCGGCGATGTCGAACACGTAGCCGATGCGCACCCCGTGGTCGGCCGCCGCCCGGCGCGCCCCCACGTCCAGCGCCTCGGTGATCGCCGCCGGGGACATGCCCATCAGCTGGTGGGAGTACACCGTCACCGTGAGCTCGGCGTACCGGACGTTCTGCGCGGCCAGGTCGCGCGCCGCGCCGGTGACCAGGGTGGCGATGTCCTCGGGTTCGCGCACGAGGCTGTTGACGCTCCCGTAGATCTCCGCGAAGTGCGGGAAGTCGCGAAAGACGTAGAAGTCGCGCAGTTCCTCCTCACTGGAGGGGACCGGGCCGCCGGGGTGCCGCCGGCTGAGCTCCAGAACCGTGGGCACCGACGCGGACCCCACCAGGTGAAGGTGCAGTTCGACTTTGGGCAGAGCGGCGATGAACGCCTCGATCGAGCCGATGCTGTCCGTCATAGCGCCCGACCCTAAGCAGCCACCGAGACGAACGAAAGCCTTCGCCCAGAAATCTCACATCAATGTGTCAGATTCCGCCGATCAGCCGCGGACGGCGCACAGCAGGCGGTCATGGCCGTTCTGCCACAGCGTGCCGACCTCGGTGAAGCCGGCCTCGCGCAGCACGGTGACGTGCGTGGACAGCTCCTGCGACTCAGAGCCGTGGTGGCCGGCGCCGGCCACTCTGCGGTCGCGCTGATCCCGCAGCGCCGCGAGCAGGGGGTCGGCGCCCACGGCGTCCCACCACTGGCGCCAGTCCTCGGGCATGCCGGCGCCGAAACGCCGCCGCGTCGCGCGCTCGTGCACCGCACGTTCCAGCTCGGCCAGGGTCGGCGCGACGTCGGCGACCTCCATGTGGTCGCCGTTGAGGACGAGCCCGCCGGACCTCATCACGCCTGCCAGCTCGGCGAACACCACCCGGAGTTCCGGCTCGGCCAGCCAGTGGAGCGCGGTCGTGCTCACCGCGACGTCCACCGGCCGGTCCAGCCCGAGGGCGGAGGTCCATCCGGGGGTGCGCAGGTCCACGTCGGCGAAGCGCAGCCCAGGCCTGCCCTCGTGGGCGGCGCGGCCGAGCGCCAGCAGCAGCGGGTCGGCGTCGACGGCGACCACGGTGGCCTCGGGCAGGCGGGCGAGCAGGCGGGCGGCGAGCGACCCCGGCCCGCAGCCGAGGTCGAGCACCAGCGGGTCGGGGCGTCCGGCACCGGCCTCCACGGCGTCGATCAAGGCGGTGAAGCGGGCCTCCCGGTCGGTCATGTAGCCCTCCTGCTGGCGATCCCAGCGGGCGATCCAGTCCTGAGCCCGTTCGCGCGGAAGAATGGACATGAAGAGTCTCCGTAACTGTCTTATAGGCTTTGAGCAGTTACACCGTAGGACGTGAGGATGTAACCGGTCAAGTGAATTTCAACAGTCACACCGACGGGGTGGTGGCCATCGCCGCCGCCCTGGTCAACACGCTGACGGGCGGCCGGGCGCGCGGCCGGGAGTACGCCCCTCCCCCGCCCGGCCCCGCCCTGCGGGCCGCGGCCACCGACGCCCTGAGGGCGGGCGGCCGGCACACCCGCGAGGTGACCGACGCCGAGGCGGCCGAGCTGTCCAGCGTGGCGGACGAGCTGCGCGTGATCTTCGACGCGGTCGAGGCCGGAGACCTGGACACCGCGGCCGGGCAGGCGAACGCCCTCCTGGACCGCACACAGGCGCGGCCCCACCTGGAACGGCACGACGGCGAGCCCTGGCATCTGCACTTCCACGGCCCCAGCGGCACCATGGGAGACGACTACGCGGCGGCGTGCGCCACCGGCCTGGCCATCGTGCTCGGCAGCGATCTCCACGACCGGCTCGGGGTGTGCACGGCGTACCAGTGCGACCGCGTCTTCGTCGACACCTCCCGCAACGGCACCCGCCGCTTCTGCTCCACCGCCTGCCAGAACCGCGCCAAGACCGCCGCCTTCCGCGCCCGCGCCCAACATCCCTAGTCCGCCGCGTACGCGGTCGCCAAGAACGGCACGCTGGCGCTGCCGTCCACGGGCGACGGCGTCCTGACCCCCGCCCAGCGCACCAGCCTGCTCGCCGCCGCCCTCCGCGCCCTGACCGGCTGACGTCCGTTCCGACGAACCGATGTCCGGCCTGACCAACTGACCGTCTTCAGCCCGCTGACCAGCCCTTTCGCGGGGTATGACGGTCACGTATCCTGGGGGCGCGGAGGGGAGTACCCGAACACGCCAGGGTCGTCAGTACGGCGGGCCCGATGCCCACCCGGTCCTGGCGGCCGTCCCGGAGCGCCACGTGGCCCGGGCGGCGGGGAGACCTCCGGTCGCTTCGACCGGAGAGGTGCCCCTCTGTGAACGTCGCTTTGTGGGCCTGGCCCGCCGTCCTCGGCGTCATCGCCGCGATGCTCGCCGTCGACCTGTTCACCCATCGCCACGCTCACGCGATCGGCATGCGCGAGGCCGCCCTGTGGTCGGCGATCTGGGTGTGCCTCGGCCTGGCGTTCGGCGCCGCCGTCTGGTGGTGCTGGGGCGCCGAGTTCGCAGGCCAGTACTACGCCGGCTACCTGATCGAGAAGTCGCTCGCCGTCGACAACATCTTCGTGTTCGCGATCATTTTCGGCCACTTCGCCGTGCCGGCGCGCTACCAGCACCATGTGCTGTTCTACGGCGTGCTGGGCGCGCTGGTCTTCCGCGGCGTCTTCATCGCCGCCGGGTCGGCGCTGATCGCGAGCTTCGCTTGGGTTTTGTACGTGTTCGGCGCCTTTCTGGTGCTGACCGGCGTCCGCATGGCGCTGCATCGGGGCGAGACCGTCGACCCGGCGCGCAGCAGGACGCTACGGCTGTTCCGCCGCCTGGTTCCGGTCACCGACGACTACCACGGGCAGCGGTTCTGGGTCCGCCAGGCGGGCAGGCGGGCCGCGACCCCGCTGCTGGCGGTGCTGGTGCTGGTGGAGGTGACCGACATCGTCTTCGCGGTCGACTCCATCCCCGCGATCTTCGCCGTCACCTCCGAGCCGTTCCTGGTCTTCACCTCCAACGCCTTCGCCATCCTCGGCCTGCGCGCGATGTACTTCATGCTGGCCGGGCTGATGCACCGGTTCGTCCACCTCAAGCTCGGCCTGGCGCTGGTGCTGGTGTGGGTGGGCGTGAAGATGCTGCTGCTGGACGTCTACAAGATCCCGACCGGGGTCTCACTGGCGGTGGTCGCCGCGATCCTGACCGCCGCCGTCACCGCGAGCTGGTTCACCACCCGCCCCGGGGCCGGACCACCCTCCACGGGCGCCGGGAACGTCGACCGGCGAACCCGCGGCTCAGCTCCTGGCGGGCCGGCGATCTGAGAGGGCCGAGTAGACGATCCGAAAGGGCCGCGTAGTCGTCCGCCGCCCAGGCGACCAGCCCGCCGGGCGACTAGAGCACGGACGAGTCATGGGCGGCGGCGGCCCACCGTCAGCATCGCCCACCAGTGGCGGGTGAGCCGTCCGTCCGGGCGTGCGGCGAGGAGGTGGCGTACCTCCGCGTAGAGGTGTTCCCGTTTGGCGGGCTCCATGGCTATGTGGCCGGAGAAGGTGTCCAGGAGGGCGAGGTACTCCTCGGCGGTGTAGCGCAGAGCCCACACGTGACGACGTGTCCCCACGACGTCGAACAGGCCGGACGACTCGAACTCGGCGGCGGTCGGCTCGGGCTGGTCCTCGGGCGGTGGTGGCGGCCACGGGGAGCCGTCGCCCTCCCCCATCGCGTCGTAGACCTGCTGGATCTCGGTGAAGAACGGGTCGAAGCCGACAGGGAAGGCGTGGTCGGCGTTCCACACCGCCAGGTGGCCGCCGGGAGGGAGCAGAGCTGCCGCCTTCGCGTACTTCGTTGCCGGATCCACCCACTTCCAGGCGGTGGCCGCGTAGACCAGGTCGAAGAGGGCGCCCGACGGCGCCGCCCACTCCTCGAACGGCGAGGTGACCACCGAGACCTCCGGGAACTCGGCGAGGTTGCGTCCGGCCTCCGCCGCCAGAGCGCCGCCGAGTTCGATCGCCGTGATGCGGAACCCCATGCGGGCCAGGCGCAGCGTGGCCTTGCCCGGACCGCACCCGACTTCGAGAAGGCGCGCGGGCGGCCGGACGCCGGTCATGGCGAGCAGGTCGGCGTACAGCGGATCCGGATAGTCCGGACGGGCGGTCTGGTAGAGGGAGGCCGCGCTGTCGAAGGTGACACGCAGCCGGCGGTCGGCGCACATGTCCCCATCCTGTCGCGCCCCGCTCCTCTCTGGCGCCGGCCGCCGAGGATCCGCGTCCCGGATCGGCCCGGCGTCGCAGCGCGGGCCGTCTGCCGGGAGGCTGGAACAGCACGCTGACCTGCGGTGATGCCCGCCTGGGACGCGGGAGGGAGATGTCACTCGATCGAGTGGCAGGAAGTGGTCACGGGCGTGCAGTTTGCTGCCGCCGAATTGTCTGTCCCGAGGGCTCGGAATGCCGGAGAGTTGTACTCACAAGGACGAAACAAAAAGCCCTCAAGAAAAGAGACAGACAATGACCTCCACCACTTTCTCCGCCGCCACCGCCACCCGCTCCGCCGGCACCACCTGGGACTCCTTCTCGCGCACCGCCGGCACCACCTGGGACAGCTACTCCCGCACCGCCGGCACCACCTGGGACTAACCCACCAAATCTCACTTCGACAATAAAGCAACAGACCATCCGATCCAAAAAAAAGATCCGCACAGAAACCCGCCCGCAGCACCACCCGCCGACAACAACAGATAAACACCCCGCCCCGCCCCGGCGATAGATCCCGGTTCGCGAAACCGGCGGAAGAAAAAGAACCCCTCGGCCCGGCACCCGTATATCCGGTGAATCAACGCCCGGCCGGCCCATCAGAACCGGCGCCCGGCCACGCGAGCCGACCACCACCCCGGCCCCGCCCCCTCGGCCCCCGCCGCACACGGCACCTCATCCCCACCCCGCCCCCTCGGGCCCCGCCGCCGTACGCCGTACACAGCAGGCCACTCCCCGCCCTGCCCCTCAGGCGCCGCTGTACAGAGCAGGCATCCCTGTTCAGCCTCGGGCCCGCCGCACAGACAGGTCATCCCTGTTCGGCCCCTCGGGCCCAGCCGTACATGGCACATCGTTGCCCCCCTTCCCCATCTGGCTTGCCGCAGACGGCCGGCCGTTCCTGCCGATCGGCTCCCACACCGAGGCAGCCCCGCGTTACGCCCCGGCGTCGCAACAGGCCGGCAGCATCCATGACCCCGCGTGAGCGCGAGAAAGCCCGGAGTCCCCCGCATTCCCGCGCCGGCCTCCGTCCGGCACGGAGGAGCGCATCCCTACGGACCCCTTACGCGCGGCGATGCAAGGCCCGGCGAGGGGAAAACCGGCACGCGGCGTACCCGATCGCCGTGTCCGCATCGCGCCACACCCCGTGCGATCCCACCCGCGACGCGCCAGGACAGCCCAGCGGCGGCGCCTGTGACCTGCGCCGACGCGGGCGGTGACCCTGTTGGCGGCATGGCCGCCTTCCAGATGGCAGCAAGTGGTCAGGGGCGTGCAGCTTGCTGTCGCCGAATTCTCTGTTCCGAGGGCTCGGAATGCCGGAGAGTTGTACTCACAAGGACGAAACAAAAGCCCTCAAGAAAAGAGACAAGAAATGACCTCCACCACCTTCTCCGCCGCCACCGCCACCCGCTCCGCCGGCACCACCTGGGATGGCTACTCCCGCACCGCCGGCACCACCTGGGACGGCTACTCCCGCACCGCCGGCACCACCTGGGACTAAGACGATAACCGGAAATGACAATCCCGACGACGACGAACGCCAAAGATAACAGGAACACTCCCCCAGCCTGATTCGCGGACGACCCGGCAGCCCACCGGACACCGCAAGAAGGCAGCGAAAGCACCACCTCGCCGACAAGCCCGGCGCCATCCGGAACGAAATCGAAATTCCGGCCTACGGCAGCCGCGACGGCAGCGTCCAAGCCACGAGAAACGGAAAACGCCGTGATCTGAGACGGCGACCGTCGTGAGCCCGGATCGACGCACACGAACCCCTTCCCGGCCCGCCGCCCCACTCCCCGTCCGCGGCTCCGCCAGGACCCCTCCCCCGAACAACGCCCCCCATCGGCCGTCTCCCATGCCCTGGCGCGCCCTCCCCAGCCGGTTACCGGTCCAAGACTGTCGTGAGCCTGACCAGTGCCTGGGCGATCTGCTCCGGGGTGAGGCCGAGCTTCGTGCGCTGGTAGCCGTACACCTCGGGGGCCAACGGCGCGAGCAGGACCTCGACCAGCGCGTCCGGGCCGGGTGTGCCCGCGGCGGTCAGGAGCGCACGCACGTGGGCGCGCCAGAAGCCGTATGCGCCCGTCTCGAAGCGGGAGCGGCCCACTTCCGAGCCGAGCACCAGGTGCGAGTGGTCCTCCAGGAGGCGGACCATGGCGGCGTAGAAGGCGGCCAGCCGCTCGGCGGGCGGCGCTCCCGGGCCCAGGGGCGGCTCGCCGCGCAGCAGGCGTTCCTGCAGCTCCCGTTCGTGCTCGTCGAGCAGCGCCACGGCGATCGAGGCGCGGTCGGGGTAGCGGCGGTAGAGGGTGCCCCGGCCCACCCCGGCCTTCCTGGCGATGTCGTCCATCGTCACGTCCTGCGGGGACCGCTCCGCGAACAGCAGCGCGGCCGCCTCCAGGATGCGTGCGCGATTGCGTGCGGCGTCGGCTCTCTCCATGCACCCATTGTATGTGGACACATCGTCCGGTTATAGTCATCCGGACACCGTGTCCACATACCTGGGACGAGGAAGCTCATGCTGCTGCACCTGGACGCCAGCGCCCGCCGCACGTCGTTCTCGCGGAGACTGTCGAGCGTGTACGCCGAGACCTGGCGGGCTGCCCACCCTGAGGCCGGCTACGTCTACCGCGACCTGGCCGCGCAACCCGTGCCGCACATCGGCGAGGCATGGACCGAGATCTGCGACCACATCCTGGCGCACGAGATCACCGACATCTCGCGCTATCGAGAGGCGGTCCGCACCCCTGCCCAGAGCCAGGCCTGGGCCATCTTGGAGCCCTTGCTCGACGAGGTGGTGGCCGCCGAGGTGATCCTCATCGGCACACCGATGTACAACTACTCGATCCCGTCGGCGCTGAAAGCCTGGCTCGACCAGATCACCTTTCCCAAGATGTCGCTCCAGGGCCGCTCGTTCATGGTGACCAGCGCGCGCGGCGGCGCCTACGGCCCCGGCACACCCCGCGAGCCGTACGACCACCAGGAGCGCTATCTGCGCGACTTCTTCAAGGGCCACTTCAGGGTCGAGGACGTCACCTTCATCCACGCCGAACTGGTCAACGCCCGCCTCGACCCCTCGCTCGCCCACCTGCGCGAGCGGCACGAACGGTCGCTGGCGGCGGCCCTGCGGGAGGCGGCCCGGTGAACTGGCTGATCCTGGCCCTGGCCGGGCTGGTCGAAATGGCCTGGTCCCAGAGCATCAAGCCGACGCAGAACTTCACCAGGCCGCTGCCCACGCTGGTCTGCCTGGCACTGATGGCGGGCGCCGTGTGGCTGCTGTCCCAAGCGATGAACACGCTCCCGGTCGGCACCGCGTACGCCGTCTTCACCGGTATCGGCGCGGTCGGCGCGATCACCTTGGGCATCGTCGTCAACGGCGACGCCGTATCGGCGGGCAGGATGACGGCGCTCGCCCTGATCGTCGGCGGCATCGTGCTGGCCCGGGTCACCGCCTGAGCCGAACAGACCCGACGTGACCCCGCCGGCGCCTTGGGTTGCCATCTCTCATGCCGTTTCGGCAAGGTGAGGGGTGTGGACGACCTGCAGCACGTCTTGGCCGCGGTGGGCCCGAAACTCCGCGAGCTTCGCAAACAACGCGGTTTCACCCTGGCCGAGCTGTCACAGGACACCGGCGTCTCAGAGAGCACGCTCTCACGCCTGGAGAACGGCAGCCGCCGGCCGAATCTGGAACTACTGCTCCCTCTGGCCCGCGCCTACGGGGTCCCGCTCGACGAGCTGGTGGGCGCGCCGCAGACCGGTGACCCGCGCGTACACCTGCGCCCGGTGCGCCGCGGCCGGATGACCGTCGTGCCGCTGAGCCGGCGGGCCGGCGGCCTGCAGGCTCACAAACTGGTCATCCCGCCGCGACGCGACGACGAGTGCGAGCCTGATCTGCGGACGCACGAGGGTTATGAGTGGCTCTACGTCCTGGAAGGCAGGCTGCGGCTGATCCTGGGCGATCGGGACCTGGTGCTCAAGCACGGAGAGGTCGCGGAGTTCGACACCCACGTCCCTCACTGGATGGGCTCCGCCGACAGCCACCCAGTCGAACTGCTCGCCCTCTTCGGCCCCCAGGGCGAACGCGCCCACCTGCGCGCCCGCCCCGCCAGGCGGGCCACGTCCGAGGAGCAGTGAGGGCGCGTCCAGCGAGTCGGCCTCACGACCTCTGCGCCGCGAGCAGGCGGTCGTACTGCTGCGCGAACTCGGACGACTCCCCCGCGACCTTCCTGAGCGGCCCAAGCTCCTCCAACGTCCGCCGAGAGCCGGTTGTCAACGGCAACAATCGGATGCCCTCCGCGAGCGCGTCCGTCTTCGCTCCGGCACTCAACAAGGCGTTCGCCAGACAAGAACGGTAGTAGATCCTGTTGCGCTCCCCTATCGACACATCCGAGAGCAGGCTTTGGAACTTGTCGATCGCCGAGGAATGCTTCCCCAGGGTCATCGCCGTCAAGCCCTCGAAATAGACCAAGGTGCTGGGGGTAATGAACCCCGCCCAATCAGGATCATCCTGGCGGACGCCGCGATCCACCTCTCGCCAGGCGGTTGCCATCGCCCTACGGCAGGCGATGTCGTCGCCCATAACGGCGTGAGCGGTGGCCTCGCGTACCGCCAAGAGCGCGTGCACCCGCGGAGTCGCCCACGTCCGGGCGGCGTCCTTTCCGGCCGCCACCGAACGTAGCGCCTCTCCAACTCGACCAGGTTTCGTTCGCGCGAGTCGAACGGCTTGCATCGCGACATAGGAGGCGATGTTGGTCCGCAGTAGATCATCACCGGAATGTTCGGCGTACATGTACGCCTCCCCGTACAACTGCCGGGCGAGCCGCTGATCCCCGGAGTCGTAGGCCAGCCAGCCGGCGCAGACGCACAACTCTCCGGCGATGGACACCAGACGACGACCGATCGACTCCCCGTAATCGGCTTCGTCGAGCATCCGGCGCACCCGCGCGAGGTGATGCAACGCGGGGGCGAGAAGCAGGCCACCGCCTATCCGCTGGTCTTGCGCGTACAGGCGTTGGATAGTCGCTTTGAGGTGCTTGACGTGCGCCGCGCCGACCTGGCCGTGAACAGGGGGACCACTCCATCCGATGCCCGCGAGACCGGCAGCCACGACTCCGGTGAAATGACGGCGGTCCATTTCCATATACGGCTCTATGCCCTCAATATCCGCGCCTGGCACGGCATTGCCCAGAAACAGGGGGAGCAGGGCGTGGCGCGGCATGGGGATGGCGTCGGCGAAGCGGACGAGTTCGCGGATGTCGTAGAGGGTGTCGCGCCGGTTGCCTTCTACGCGGTTGACGGTGCTCTGGGACCACCCGACCAGGCCGGCCAGTTCGAGCTGGCTCAGGCCCATCGCCGAGCGGACGAGGCCGACGAACGCCGCGAGGTCTCCGGCCGCGAGCGCTTCACGCATGGGGGCCGAGTCCCACAGCCACGTCGGCGCCGCCGGACGTTCGCCGCGGGCGGCCCGCAGGCACGTCGCGCAGAGGGAGTCGCGGCTGTAGCGGCTGAGCAGAGTCCTGCGGCACCCGGGGCACATCCGCCCGTCCGCGGACGCGGGCGTGGACGTGGGCGTGGGCGTTGACATGGACCGTGGCCTCCTTCCGCGATGCCGTGACCGTCACCGGACGCGACACGGTACGGCGCGTCCACCGCATACGCGATGCCAATCTGGCATAACAGTATGTGTGCGATCAATGACGGATTGAAGTTTTCCGCACATGCGTGACCCCGGACGCTGACACCCAGCCCCCGAACACCAAGGGGCGCCCTTCGGTCTCGAAGAAAGGGAAAGGTCGATGTCTTCGGGTGAGCGCGTGAACCACGTCTTCGTCGTGGTCTCCACCGTCGAGCAGGTACCGGCGGCGCGGCGGGAGACGGCCCGCACGCTGGAGCGGTGGGGCATCCACCCGGAGACGGCGTTCACGGCCGGCCTGATCGTCACCGAGCTGGTCGCGAACGTCGCCGAGCACGCGGCGGCGGAGTCGCCCACCACGACGGTGGCGCTGGCCGCGGACGACCTCTGGCTGACCGTGGCCGTGCACGACACCCACCCGCGGTTGCCGCGCGCGCTCACGGCGCCGTACGACGACGGGGGCCGGGGGCTGCGGATGGTGATGCTGCTGACCGAGGAGGCGGGCGGCGTGCACACCGTCGAGCCGACCGCGGGGGGCGGCAAGCACATCGTCGTCCACCTGCCGCTCGCGTACGGCACCCCCGTGTCCGCGCCGGCGAGAACACGGCCCGGGCGAAGCGCGGACCGCTGATCACAGCTCTGCTGGTGCGCTGTCCACGAACGTTCGCCGGGTGTCGGGCGCCGTACGGCGGCGCCGGCTTCGCCGTACCACGACTCGCCGACCCGGCGCCGACCACATCCAGCACCTGGCGGGGTGAGCAAGGGCATCCCCGGTGAAGGGATGTGGCCACCGCACTAGGCGAGGGCCTCCACGCGGGCGGGGACGTGTTTGTGCCAGGGGGTGCCGGCGTAGGGGTCGCGGTCTTCTGAGGAGGTCAGCTCGTTCGGCGGGGCGCCCGTGGTGACCTCGCCCGTCTCGCCGGGGTAGGACAGGCCGAGGCCGTTGGGCAGGGAGATGTGCCCGGCCTGGAGGGTGTCGGTGATCTCGACGGTCGCCTCGACCGAGCCGCGTCTGGTCGTCACCCGCGCCCGGCATCCGTCGGACAGGCCGAGGTCGGCGGCGTCCTTGGGGCTGACCCTCAGCACGCCGTCGGTGTCGCGCCTGCGCCAGGACGGGTCGCGGAAGATCGTGTTGGCGGTGAAGGCGCGCCGCTCCCCCGCCGACAGGACGAAGGGGTACTCCGGATGCGCGTCCGGGCCCGGCCCGAGGCGGGCGAGCTCGTCCAGCAGGTCGGGCAGCGCCAGGTGGATCTTCTTGTCCGGGGTGCCGAGCCGGTCCCAGCCGTCCCAGGGTTCGTCGACGGTGAAGACCAGACCCGAGGGGCTGTCGAGGATGGCGTCGAACAGCCGGTCGCCGAGCTCGATGCCCTCCCCTTCGATGCCGGCCCGCCGCACCGCGTCCGGGTGGGTCATGGCGACCCGCAGGGCCTGCGCCCACAGGGAGGCGGCGGCCGCGGCGCCGCCGGGCAGCGTCGGGCCGAGGGTGCGGTACAGCAGGGCGGGGGCCACCTTGGCGAGCTGCGGGTCGGCCATGGCGGCCAGGAACGCCTCGGCGAAAGCCGTGCGGCCCCGCTCGGCCGCCTCGCGCAGGGGCACCACCCGGTCGGCGGGCAGCGCGCCCAGGGCCTCGCACAGCCGGGCGTGGATCTCCGGCTCGGGCAGCAGGTCGGCGCCCTCCGGCGGGTCGAGCACCGGGCGGCGCAGGTGGAAGTAGTTGGCCGGCGCCTCCAGGTTGAAGAAGGTCGCCTCCCACTTCTCGAACTGGGAGGGCGCCGGCAGCACGTAGTCGGCCAGCCGCGCCGTCTCGGTCATCGCGACGTCGATCACGACGAGCAGGTCGAGCGCCTTCAGCGCCTCGCGCATCCGCTTGGAGTCGGCGACCGAGTGCGCCGGGTTGGAGGTCTCGACGAGCATGGCGCGGTAGCGGCGCGGATGGTCGGTGAGGATCTCCTCGGCGACCACATTGGCGGGGACGAGGCCGGAGATGACGCGCGCCCCGGCCACCGGGCTGACCCGGTCGCGTTTCGGCCCGTGGTGGCCGAAGGTGACGAACGGCGCGAACAGGATCGGCGGGTTGTTGGCGCCCCGGCGCCCGAAGTTGCCGGTCAGCAGCCACAGCAGGTTGTCCAGGTAGCTGTTGAGCGTGGAGTGCAGCGTCATCTGGACGCCGAGGTCCTCGAACACGGCCACCTCGGAGGCCGCGGCGATGCGGCGCGCCGCCGTGCGCACCAGTTCCTCGGGCACGCCCGCGATCTCGCAGTACGCGGTGACCGGCACCGACGCGAGGACCTCGCGGACCGCCTCCAGGCCGACGGCGTGGACGGCCAGCCACCTGTGGGCGATGAGGTCCTCCTGGACCAGCACCCCGGCCATCGCGGCGAGCAGCCAGGCGTCGGCGCCGGGGCGTACTCGCAGGTGGATGTCGGCGAGCTCGGCGGTCTCCGTGCGCCGCGGGTCGATGACGATCATGCACCGGGCCGGATCGCGGGCGATCTCGCGCAGCGTGGGCCGGGCGCGCGGCAGTCCGTGGGACTGCCAGGGGTTCTTGCCGACGAACAGCGCGACCTCGCAGTTGTCGAAGTCGCCGGTGGCCATGGTGCCGAGCATCCGGTCGGACACCCAGAACAGGCCGGTCTTCTCCTGGGCGAGGGCGTTGGAGCGGTACCTGGCGCCGAGCGCGCGCATGAATGCGCCGGAGTAGGAGCCGCCGAGGTGGTTGCCCTGCCCTCCACCGCCGTAGTAGAAGATCGACTCGCCGCCGTGGGCGTCGCGGACGGCGGCGAACCGCGCGGCGATCTCGGCGATGGCGGTGTCCCAGTCGACGCGCTCGAAGGTGCCGTCGGGCCGCCGGCGCAGCGGGTGGGTCAGCCGGTCCACGCCGTTCTGGTAGTGGTCGAGGCGCAGCGGCTTCTCGCAGGTGTACCCCTGGGAGGACGGGTGGGCCTTGTCACCCCGAATCCGGTCGAAGCGCCGCCCGTCCAGCTTGATCTCGATGCCGCAGTTGCTCGCGCAGAGCACGCACGCCGTAGGCCGCCACTCGGTGTCCACGTCGTCTCCCCCAGGCCCAGGGTTGAGTCCGATATAGAGACCCAACCTAGACCAGAATGCCTGCCTTGTCGCCACTCATCTCGGCCGATCCGCTCGGACGAATGCCCGCCCATCGACGGAGTAATTGCCGCATAGTGGAAGCAGCGGCACCGAGTCGGCTCCGCGAGGACGTGACGGCCGGCTCCACCGACGCACGCGGAGGCTGCCCGTGTTCGAGCGCTTCACCGATTCGGCACGTCGCGCCGTGGTCTCCGCCCAGGAGGAGGCCAGGCGGCTCGACCACGGCTACATCGGCACCGAGCATCTCCTGCTCGGCATGCTGGGCGAGGGCAAGGGACTCGCCGCCACCATGCTCGCCCGGGCGGGTCTCGGCCTGGACGGCGCCAGGGCCGACGTCGAGAACCTGGTCGGACGCGGCCCGGACTCCCCCGGGACGCACATCCCGTTCACGCCCAGGGCTAAGAAGGTGCTCGAACTGTCCCTGCGCGAGGCGCTGCAGCTCAAGCACAACTACATCAGCACCGAGCACATCCTCCTCGGCCTCATCCAGGAGGGCCACGGCGTCGGGATCAAGGTGCTGGAACTACACGAGATCGACCTGGCGGCGGTGCGCGCACAGCTCATCGAAAGCGCGACCCGCCGGGGACGGGGACCCACCGGAACGCCGGGTGTGGACCCGGTCCCCTCGCCGTCCCAGGTGTTGTTCATGGCGCGCCTCGAACGGATCCAGGAGAGCCTGGACCGCATAGAGCGGCGCCTGGACGCCATGGGCGTCCCACCGGCCGGCGCCGACGAGGAGAACGACGAAGACCCCGGGAAGGACGAAGGCCACGGTTAGGCGAAGGGCCGCGGGAAGGACCAAGGCGCCGGGGAAGGGCGTGCGGGCCGGCCGTCATGATCCGCGATCCCCGAGCGTTCCCGGAGCAGGACGGCCGGCCGGCGCTCAGCCGCGCGGCGTGGGCGCCATCGCCCCGGTGGCGAGCCTGGCCTCCAGTACGCCGGGGTCGTCGGTGTAGGCCAGCGCGGCGCCGAGGGAGATCAGCAGGCGGCGCATGCGCGCGTTGTCCGACAGCAGGCTCGCCTTCACCTCGGCGAAGCCCAGGTCGCGCGCCTCCTGTAGCAGCATCCGCGCCAGCGCGCCGCCGAGCCCGCGTCCCTGCCAGCGGTCCTCGACCAGGATCGCCATCTCGGCGATGCCCGGATCGGGAGTGAAGATCAGGTTGGCGAGCGCCACGACCTGGCCGTCGTATCCGGCGACGAGCGAGTGCCCGCGGTCGCGGTCGCAGAGCCGGTCGAACATGCGCGGCGGCAGGGCCGGCATGGAGGTGAAGTACCGGAACCTGCGCGAGTCCGGAGAGCAGCGGTCGTGCAGGTCGCGGACAGCCTCGCGGTAGAGCAGGGTCAACGGGCGCACCTGCACCTCGACGCCGTCGCTCAGCAGCACCGGCCGCTCCCCCGACGGCGCCTCCGCCGGCGGCTGCGCGAGCCGTACGAGCGCCGCCGCCCGGGCGGCCTCGGTCAGCGTGAACGGCAGCCCCGTCCGGCGCAGCCGGATGGCGCGGCGCGACGCCACCGGAACGGTCAGCAGGGTGGGGTCGGGCAGGTCGGAGGAGAGTTCCACGCCGTACACCCAGCGCGCGTCGTCGGCGCGCAGCAGGTCGCACAGCACCTCCGGCAGCCGCCACGGCATGGCCCGCAGGCGCGCGGCCAGCAACAGGACGCGGGTGGGCTCGTCGGTCAGCTCGTGGGCGGTGGCGGGGACGACCTGGACGCGCCGGCCGCCGGCCGCCTCCAGGGCTTCGCGCACGGTCTCCGCCGAGGCGGGGATGTCGGCGACGAACTCGTCCACGGTGCCGTCGGTGTCGGACTGGACGCTCAGCCCGAGGATGTTGCCGCCCTTGGCCGCCAGCGCGGCGGCGAGGGAGGCGAGCCGGCCCGGTCGCTCGTCCACCGTGGTACGGATCCGTAGAAATCCCATCAAAACCCCCTGTCGTCCGAACAGCAGCATGCCGCCGAGCTGTTACGAAACTGCTACATGGACGTGAGCCCGCGGTTTCCATTAATCGACTGCTGCCCTAATGAAGATTTCGCAGGACATGCCACCTATGGCGGCCGGTTTCCCTTGGTGTGCCGCGCGACCGCGACGGATATAGCATCGTGCCCGATGACCGATCTGCTCTTCCGAGGCGGCCGCGTGTTCACCGGCTCCGCCCGTCCGCCCCGCTCAGAGGCGGTGCTCGTGCGCGACGGGCGCATCGCGGCCGTGGGCGCCGAGGCCGATGTCGCCGCCCTGGCACACCCCCGCCACCAGACCGTCGACCTGCACGGGCGGCTGCTGACGCCCGCGTTCACCGACGCCCACATCCACCCGATCCAGGCGGGGCTCGAACGCGCCAAGTGCGACCTGTCGGAGGTCTTCGGCCTGGCGGCGTACGTCGAGAAGATCGCCCGGTACGCCGGGGAGCATCCGGACAAGGCGTGGGTCGACGGCGGAGGCTGGGACATGGCCGCCTTCCCCGGCGGGCTCCCCCACCGCACGCAGCTCGACTTCGTCGACCGCCCCGTTTACCTCATCCAGCGCGACCACCACGCGGCCTGGGTGAACACCAGGGCCCTGGAGCTCGCCGGGGTGGGCGCCGACACCCCCGATCCCGCCGACGGCCGCATCGAGCGCGACCCGGACGGCACGCCGAGCGGCGTCCTGCACGAGGGAGCCATGGATCTGGTCGGCCTGCTCACGCCCCGGCCGAGCCCCGCCGACCTCGAAGACGCGCTGATGGACGCCCAGTCCCACCTGTTCTCGCTGGGCATCACCGGCTGGCAGGACGCCATCGTCGGCTCCTACGCCGGCTCCGACGACAACTTCCCCGCCTACCTGTCCGCGGCCGCGTCCGGGCGCCTGCGGGCGCGGGTGGTCGGCGCGCTCTGGTGGGACAGGGCGCGCGGCGCCGAGCAGATCGACGAGATGGCCGAGCGCCGGGCACAGGCAGGCGACGGCCTGTTCTCCGCCGGCTCGGTGAAGATCATGCAGGACGGCATCGCCGAGAACTTCACCGCCGCCGTCATCGAGCCCTACTGCAACTGCGGCCCCGACCAGCGCGGCCTGTCGTACGTGGACCCCGAACTGCTGAAAGGCCACGTCGCCGAGCTCGACCGGCGCGGCTTCCAGGTGCACTTCCACGCCATCGGCGAGCGGGCCGTGCGCGAGTCGCTGGACGCGCTGGAGGGCACCTCGCCGCGCAACCGGCACCACATCGCCCACCTGCAGATCGTCGAACCGTCGGACGTGCCGCGCTTCGCCCGGCTCGGCGTCGCCGCCAACCTGCAGCCGCTGTGGGCCACCCACCACCTGCAGATGGACGAGCTGTGCATCCCCTACCTGGGCGAGCCGCGCGCCTCCTGGCAGTACCCGTTCGCCGACCTGGTGCGCACCGGGGCCCGACTGTGCGCGGGCAGCGACTGGCCGGTCTCCTCGGCCGACCCGCTGCAGGGCATGCACGTCGCGGTCAACCGCACCGAGCCGGGCGGCTCGGTGCACGCCGGCTATCCGACGGCGCAGACGCCGTTCCTGCCGCACCAGAGCCTGGACCTCGCCACGGTCATGACCGCCTACACCGCCGGGTCGGCGTGGATCAACCACGACGACGAGGCCGGCGTCATCGCCGCCGGCAACCGCGCCGACCTGGTCGTGCTCGACCGCGACCCGTACGCGCTTCCCGCCGGGGAGATCTGGACCACCCAGGTGGCGATGACGTTCGCCGCCGGGGACCTCGTGTACGAACGCCGGAGCTGACCGGCACTACGAACACCGGAAACCGACCGGCGTGTAACGGACACTGGAAGCGACCGGCGGTACGAAATCCGGCGCCGACCGGCGCGTACGAGCACCGCAGCCGCCGACCCGCGGCAGGGCGGGAAAGGCCCCCGCGGGACCGACCGCGGGGGCCTTCTGCACTGCGTGCGGAGCTGTGGCCGTGGGCCTACCAGGGCGAACGGTTGTTGCGGAGCCGCTCGAGGGCCTCGGCGAGGATCGCCGCGCCGTCGGTGTCGCTGCGCCGCTCTTTCACGTACGCCAGGTGGGTCTTGTACGGCTCGTTGCGCGGCGGCGCGGGCGGGGCCGACTCGTCCTGACCGGCGGGAAGACCGCACCGGGGGCAGTCCCAGTACTCCGGGACGGCCGCGTCGCTCGCGAAGCTCGGACGCGTCTCGTGCATGTTGGCGCACCAGAACGAGACCCGGACTCGAGGGGCCGCCTCGCCACGCTCGGCCTCCCCCATCGGACCGGCGCCGACACGGCTACCACGGATGGCGTTGCCACTACCCACGGATGAACTCCTCGCTTGATCGCCCCGCCGCGCGGCGGGGAAAAGAATCTCTGTCAGGCCTTGGGGAAGAGGGCCTACGCCGGCCGGAGCAGAAGCCCCAGCGCGATGATGCAGACGAACCAGATCGAGCCGGTGATGACCGTGAGCCGGTCGAGGTTCCGCTCCACCACCGAGGACCCACCGAAGGACGATGTGAAGCCGCCGCCGAAGAGATCCGAAAGGCCGCCACCCTTGCCCTTGTGGAGCAACACGAGCAGCACCATGAGTGCGCTCGACAGGATGAGGGCGATGGAGATGCCGATAATCACCGTTGACCTGTTTCCCTGTTATGCGCGCCGAAGCGCGACCTGACCTGCCCGGCGACCGCCGGGGTGACGATTCGAAGTGTCTCCTCGAGGGTACGTCGTAAAGTCAACTTGTACCTCCCGAACAGCTCACCTAGCCCGACATTTCGCCGAAACGACTAATCTTAACGAAGTCGACCGGGTCGAGCGACGCGCCGCCGACCAGAGCACCGTCGATGTCGGGCTGAGCCATGATGCCGGCGATGTTGCCACCCTTGACCGACCCACCGTAAAGGATACGGACGGCCGCGGCCACCTCCTGGTCGTACAGCTCGGCGAGTCGCACGCGGATGGCGCCGCACACCTCCTGCGCGTCGTCGGGCGTGGCGACCTCGCCGGTGCCGATCGCCCAGACGGGCTCGTAGGCGACGACGATCGACTTGGCCTGGTCGTGCTTCACTCCGTTCAGCGCCGCGTCGAGCTGCGACACGGTGTAGGCGACGTGACCGCCCGCCTGGCGGATCGGCAGGCCCTCGCCCACGCACAGGATCGGCGTGATGGAGTGCCGGTAGGCCGCCTGCACCTTGGCGTTGACGAGCTGGTCGTCCTCGCCGTGGTACTGCCGCCGCTCGGAGTGGCCGGCCAGCACGTAGGTGCAGCCGAGCTTGGCGAGCATGGGGCCGGAGATCTCACCGGTGTAGGCGCCGGCGTCGTGCGCCGACAGGTCCTGGGCACCGTACACGATGCGGAGCTTGTCGCCGTCCACCAGGGTCTGCACACTACGCAGGTCGGTGAACGGCGGCAGCACCGCCACCTCGGCGCGGTCGTGGTCCTTGTCGGTCAGCGTGAACGCCAGCTTCTGGACCAGCGCGATGGCCTCAAGGTGGTTGAGGTTCATCTTCCAGTTGCCGGCGAAGAGCGGCTTGCGGGCTGTGCTCATGGGGCGCTCAGTCCTCCAGGGCGGCGAGTCCGGGCAGGGTCTTGCCCTCGAGGTACTCGAGGCTCGCCCCTCCGCCGGTCGAGATGTGGGAGAAGCCGTCCTCGGGCAGGCCGAGCTTGCGCACGGCGGCCGCGGAGTCGCCGCCGCCGACCACGGTGAAGGCGCCCGAGGCGATCAGCGCCTCGGCGACGGCACGGGTGCCGCCGGAGAACGCCTCGAACTCGAACACGCCCATCGGGCCGTTCCAGAAGACGGTCGCGGCGTCGGCCAGCTTGCCGGCGAACAGCTCGCGGGTCTCCGGGCCGATGTCCAGGCCCTCGCGGTCGGCCGGGATCGCGGTGGCCTCGACCACCTCGTGCGGCGCGTCCTCGGCGAAGGTCGTCGCGGCCAGGATGTCGACCGGCAGCACGAGCTCGACGCCGCGCTTGTCGGCCTCGGCGATGAAGCCGCGGACCTGGTCGAGCTGGTCTTCCTGCAGCAGGGAGTTGCCGACCTCGTGGCCCTGGGCCTTGAGAAAGGTGTAGGCCATGCCGCCGCCGATGACCAGGCGGTCCACCTTGCCGAGCAGGTTGGCGATCACGCCGAGCTTGTCGGAGACCTTGGCGCCGCCGAGCACGACGACGTAGGGCCGGGCGGGCTCCTCGGTGAGCTTCTTGAGCACCTCGACCTCGGCCACGACCAGGCCGCCGGCGGCGTGCGGGAGGCGCTTGGGCACGTCGTACACGCTCGCGTGCTTGCGGTGCACCGCGCCGAACCCGTCGCCGACGTACAGCTCGGCGAGCTCGGCGAGCCGGTCGGCGAAGGCGCCGCGCAGCTCGTCGTCCTTGGACTCCTCGCCCGGCTCGAACCGGAGGTTCTCCAGCAGGGCGACCTCGCCGTCGGCCAGCCCCTCGACGGCGGCGCGCGCGGAGTCGCCGACGACGTCGGAGGCGAAGGCCACCGGGCGGCCGAGCAGCTCACCGAGCCGCGCGGCCACCGGGGCCAGCGAGAACTGCGGCGCCACCTTGCCCTTGGGACGGCCGAGGTGAGCGCAGACGACGACCCGCGCGCCGCGCTCGGCGAGCGCGGCGATGGTGGGCACCGAGGCGCGGATGCGCCCGTCGTCGGTGATCACGTCCCCGTCGAGGGGGACGTTCAGGTCGGCGCGCACGAGCACGCGCCGGCCCTTCACGTCGAGGGAATCGATGGTCTGCATCAGAACTGCGAACCAACCAGCTCGATGAGGTCGCCGAGGCGGTTGGAGTAGCCCCACTCGTTGTCGTACCAGCCGACGACCTTGGCCTGGTTGCCGATGACCTTGGTCAGACCGGAGTCGAAGATGCAGGAGGAGGGGTCGGTGACGATGTCGGCGGAGACGATGTCGTCCTCGGTGTAGCTGAGGATGCCGCGCAGCGGGCCCTCGGCGGCGGCCTTGAGGGCGGCGTTGATCTCTTCGACGCTGGCCTCGCGCTTGAGCTCGACGGTCAGGTCGGTGGCCGAGCCGGTGGGGATCGGCACGCGCAGGGCGAAGCCGTCGAGCTTGCCCTTCAGCTCGGGCAGGACCAGGCCGATGGCCTTGGCGGCGCCGGTGGAGGTCGGCACGATGTTCAGGGCGGCGGCGCGGGCGCGGCGCAGGTCCTTGTGCGGGCCGTCCTGGAGGTTCTGGTCCTGGGTGTAGGCGTGGATCGTGGTCATCAGGCCCTTCTCGATGCCGAAGGTGTCGTTGATGACCTTCGCCATGGGGGCCAGGCAGTTGGTGGTGCAGGAGGCGTTCGAGATGATCGTGTGCGCCGCCGGGTCGTACTTGTCATGGTTGACGCCCATGACGATGGTGATGTCCTCGCCCTTGGCCGGGGCGGAGATGATGACCTTCTTGGCGCCGTTGTCGGCGTGCACCTTGGCCTTGGCGGCGTCGGTGAACAGGCCGGTGGACTCGACGACGACGTCCACGCCCAGGTCGCCCCAGGGCAGCTTGGCGGGGTCGCGCTCGGCGAAGACCTTGATGGACTTGCCGTCGACGATGATCTCGTCGGCCGTGCTCTTCACCTCGTACGGCAGCCGGCCCAGAATGCTGTCGTACTTGAGCAGGTGGGCGAGGGTGGCGTTGTCGGTCAGGTCGTTGACGGCGACAATCTCGATGTCCTTCCCGCCGGCCGCCACGGCTCGCCAGAAGTTGCGGCCAATACGGCCGAAGCCGTTGATGCCTACGCGGATGCTCACGGAACCAGATCTCCTCGAACGTCGTGCGCCGGCTCGTGCCGGCGTCGTGGCGGGCTGAAACCTCAGACAACCCTACCGGGTCACAATTGGTGTAGACCACGTGGCTCTCCCCTTCGCGGCCGCCGTTGCGGGCCTCGGGAATCCCCGCAGCTCACGGCCACTCCACGGTGCCGCGTGCCCCCTTCCCACCGGAGGCCGTACGGCCACGTGACCCGTCGAGAAGACTCTCACGCCCATCCACCGCCCCCCACCACGGCCCGCCCAAGCCGCCCCACGCCCCACCTCACCCCCGAAAGCCCCCACCCTGATCAGACCGCCTGACCCACTCGCGGCCCGCCCCACAGACAACAACTGCGGTGTGGTGCGATGTGCGGGCGCCGGGGCGGTGGGGTGGGGGGCGGCGGTTTCGGCGCTCTGGTACGGCGCCGGGCGGATGTGCCTTGGCGGCGGCGGGTCAGGGGGCGAGCATCTCGGCGGTGAGGTTGGCGTCGGTGCTGGCGATGCCGAGGTCGGAGGCGCGTTTGTCTGCCATGGCGAGCAGCCGCCGGATGCGGCCGGCGATGGCGTCCTTGGTCAGCGGCGGGTCGGCGATCTGGCCGAGTTCCTCCAGCGACGCCTGCTTGTGCTCGACGCGCAGGCGCCCGGCGATGACCAGGTGCTCGGGTGCCTCGTCGCCCAGGATCTCCAGCGCCCGCTGGACCCTGGCCCCGGCGGCCACCGCCGCCCGCGCCGACCGGCGCAGGTTGGCGTCGTCGAAGTTGGCCAGGCGGTGGGCGGTGGCGCGCACCTCGCGGCGCATGCGGCGCTCCTCCCACGCCAGCACGCTGTCGTGGGCGCCGAGCCGGGTCAGCAGGGCGCTGATCGCGTCGCCGTCCCTGACGACGACGCGGTCGACCCCGCGCACCTCGCGCGCCTTGGCGTGGATCTTGAGCCGCCTGGCGGAGCCCACCAGGGCCAGCGCCGCCTCCGGGCCGGGGCAGGTGACCTCCAGGGACATCGAACGTCCCGGCTCGGTCAGCGAGCCGTGGGCGAGGAACGCGCCCCGCCAGGCCGCCTCGGCGTCGCAGGTGGCGCCGGAGACCACCTGGCGCGGCAGGCCCCGCACCGGGCGCCCGTGGTTGTCGATCAGACCGGTCTGGCGGGCGAGCGCCTCGCCGTCGCGGTAGACCCGCACCACGTACCTCGACCCCTTGCGCAGGCCCGCGGGCGCCAGGACCAGCACCTCGGCCTTGTGCCCGAACACCTCGCCGATGTCCCTGATCAGGCGCCGGGCGGTGACGTTGGTGTCCAGCTCCGCCTCGATCACGATGCGGCCGCCCACAAGGTGCAGCCCGCTGGCGAACCGCAGCAGCGTCGACACCTCGGCCTTGCGGCAGCAAGGCTTCAGCACCGAGAGCCGGCTCAGCTCGTCCTTCACCACACCCGTCATCGCCATGTGCCTGTGTCCTCCCCCATACAGACGCCTCTCACGGTCGAAGCAGCCTCGTCGCGCCACGCGGACGTCACCCGCGCCCGGCGCGCCTCCATCGGCCCCCGGCAAGTCTCTCGCACCCCGTGGGCGCGCTGACCAGGATCAACGCTTCTCACGGAAAATCTCGTCCAGGACCGAGGCAAGTCGTCGTGCATCATGCCTCGGTGAGCCGTCGGCGGCGGCCACGTCGGCGAGCACCAGGCGCCCGCCGAGCGCGTCCGCGGCCTTCTCGAGCTCGTCGCGCTCGTCCACCACCCGGTGGTCGGCGAGCACCACGTCGACCCTGAGGCCGGGGGCGTGCTCGCGCAGCACGTGCAGATGCTTCTCGGCGGAGAAGCCGTCGGTCTCCCCCGGCTGAGGGGCGAGGTTGAGGGTGACCAGCCGCCGGGCGCCGGTGTCGTGCAGGGCGGCCGCCAGCCGGGGCACCTTCAGGTGCGGCAGCACGCTGGTAAACCACGACCCCGGACCGAACACCACCCAGTCAGCCTCCTCCACCGCCTCCACGGCCTCCGGGCAGGCCGGAGGGTCGGCCGGCACCAGGGAGATCGCCTGGACGTTGCCAGGGGTGAGCGCGCAGGCCACCTGTCCGCGGACCACCGTCACCATGCCGTCCAGCTCGACCTCGGCCTCGATGTCGAGCGGCACCGACGCCATCGGCAGCACCCGCCCATGCGCGCCGAGCAGCCGGCCCACCCAGTCGAGCCCCGCGACGGGGTCGTCGAGCAGTTCCCACAATGCCACGATCAGCAGGTTTCCGACGGCGTGACCGTGTAATTCGCCTTCGCTGCGGAAGCGGTGCTGGACGACCTTGCTCCACGTATGGCCCCAGTCGTCGTCGCCGCACAGGGCCGCGAGAGCCATGCGCAGGTCGCCGGGCGGCAGAACGCCCAGCTCACGCCTGAGACGGCCGCTGGAGCCGCCGTCGTCGGCCACGGTCACCACGGCCGTCAGGTCGCCGGTCACTCTGCGCAAGGCCGACAGGGACGCGTGCAGGCCGTGCCCGCCGCCCAGTGCCACCACCCGCAGGGGCACCCCGCGCCGCTCGCGCCGGGCGCTCGCCCGCTCGATCAGCGCGGCGTCCACCTCGAACCCCGCCTCGTCCACAGCGTCCGCCTCGAACGCCGCCTCACCCGCCGTGTCCGTCTCGAACCCCGTGCCGCCCGCCACGTCCGGATCGAACGCCGCCTCGTGCGCCACATCCGCCCCGAACGCTGCCTGATGCGCCGCGGTCGCGGCCCCTGGCCGTGCCGCGGACGCTACGGCCGGGCCGGCGTCATCGCCTTCTTCGGTGTCGCGGGCCGCGGGACGACCCGCCGGGGTCACGGCGCGGGAGCCGCCCGTGGGTTCCCCGTCTTGCATGCTCACTCGCGGCCCACATCCCGGTGGCTGACCTGAACCTCCATGCCGCGATCGCGCAGCCGGGCGCCGATCTGCTCGGACATGGCCACGCTGCGGTGCTTGCCGCCGGTGCAGCCGACCGCCAGGGTGACGTACCCCTTGCCCTCGCGGACGTAGCCGGCGGCCACGACGCCGAGGACCTCCTCGTAGCCGTCGAGGAACTCCTTGGCGCCCGGCTGGCTGAGGACGTACTCGCGCACGGGGGCGTCCAGGCCGCTCATCGGGCGGAGCTCGGGCACCCAGTGCGGGTTGGGCAGGAACCTGCAGTCGACGACCAGGTCGGCGTCCACCGGCAGGCCGTACTTGAACCCGAAGGAGACGACGTTGACGCGCAGGCCGGGACGGTCGTCGCCGCCGAAGAACGAGACGATCTTGCCGCGCAGCTCGTGCACGTTGTGCGAGGAGGTGTCGATGACCAGGTCGGCGTTGGCCCGCACCTCGCGCAGGATGCCCCGCTCGCGGGCGATGCCGTCGACCAGCCGCCCCTCGCCCTGCAGCGGGTGCGGGCGGCGGACGTTCTCGAACCGGCGGACGAGCTCTTCGTCGCTGGCCTCCAGGAACACCACGCGAACCCCGACGCCGCGCGCCTCGAGCTCTTCGATGGCGGTGTTCAGGTCGGTGGTGAACGCCAGGCTGCGCACGTCGACGACGGCGGCGACCTTGTCGGTGTCGAGCTTGACCCGCCCGGCCTCCTCGGCCATGGCGAAGAGCATGCCCGGCGGCAGGTTGTCGATCACGAACCAGCCGAGATCCTCCAGGGCCTTGGCCGCCGTGCTGCGCCCGGCTCCGGACATGCCGGTGACGATGACGAACGCGGTGTCGCTCACCGCGCCCTTCCTGCCCGGCGCGTCACGTGGCGGCGGCCGCGAGAAATCGCGCTCGCCGCCGCCGGTCTGATCGGTCATGTGCTCTCCCCCTTCAGCGCCGCAACGATCGCCTCGGCGGTCGAAAGCCCGATGCCGGGGACCTCGCGGATCTCGTCGACGGTCGCCCCCCGCAACCGCTTGACGGACCCGAAGCGCTGCAGCAGAGCCTGCTTCCGCGCCGCACCGAGGCCCCGGATATCGTCAAGAACGCTTTCTTTGACGGACTTCGAACGTTTCGATCGATGGTAGGTGATGGCGAAGCGGTGTGCCTCGTCACGCACCCTCTGGAGGAGATAAAGACCCTCGCTCGTTCTGGGAAGGATCACCGGCTGATCGTCGCCGGGAAGCCAGACCTCCTCCAGCCGCTTGGCCAGCCCGCTCACCGACACGTCGTCGACGCCGAGCTCGTCCAGCGCCCGCTGGGCCGCCGCCACCTGGGCGGGGCCGCCGTCGACCACCACCAGGTTGGGCGGATAGGCGAACCTGCGCGGCTTGCCGGTCTCGGGGTCGATGGGCTCGGGATCGAGCTCGCCGGTCTCGGCTCGCTCTTCCACATGACGCTTGAAGCGGCGGTGGATCACCTCGTAGATGGAGGCGACGTCGCCCTGCCCCGCCGTGCCGCGGATGGCGAACCGGCGGTATTCGCTCTTTCGCACCAGGCCGTCCTCGAACACGACCATCGAGGCGACGACGTCGTCGCCCTGCAGGTGGGAGACGTCGTAGCACTCGATGCGCAGGGGGGCCTGGTCGAGGTCGAGCGCGTCGGCGATCTCTTGCAGGGCCCGGCTGCGCGTGGTGAGGTCGCTGGCCCGGCGCAGCTTGTGCTGGGCCAGCGATTCTTTGGCGTTGCGCTCGACGGTCTCCATGAGGGCCTTCTTGTCGCCGCGCTGGGGCACGCGCACCTCGACCCTGGCGCCGCGCTGTTCGGTGAGCAGCTCGGCCACCGCGTCGACCTCCGGCGGCAGGGCCGCCACCAGCACCTCGCGCGGCACCGCCTCGGACGCGGCCTCGCCGTACATCTGGAGCAGGAAGTGCTCGACCAGCTCGCCCGTCGAGGACTCTTCGACCTTGTCGACGACCCAGCCCCGCTGGCCGCGGATGCGGCCCCCGCGGACGTAGAACACCTGGACCGCGGCTTCCAGCGGGTCTTCACACAAGGCGATCACGTCGCAGTCGATGCCCTCGCCGAGCACCACGGCCTGCTTCTCGAGGGCGCGTTGCAGGGCCTGGACGTCGTCGCGGAGGCGGGCGGCCCTCTCGTACTCTTCGGCGGCGGCGGCCTCGCGCATGGCCCGTTCGAGCCGCTTGATGAACCGGCCGGTGTTGCCCGCCATGAAGTCGCAGAAATCCTCGGCCAGCTGGCGATGCTGCTCGGGGGTGACCTTGCCGACGCAGGGGGCCGAGCACTTGTCGATGTAGCCCAGCAGGCACGGCCGGCCGATCTGCCCGGCCCGTTTGAACACCCCCGCCGAGCAGGTGCGCACCGGGAACACGCGCAGCAGCAGGTCGACGGTCTCTCTGATGGCCCAGGCGTGGGAGTAGGGCCCGAAGTAGCGGGTGCCCTTGCGCTTGGCGCCGCGCAGCACCTGCACGCGGGGGAAGTCCTCGCCCATGGTCACGGCGAGGAAGGGATAGGACTTGTCGTCGCGGTATTTGACGTTGAACCGCGGGTCGAACTCTTTGATCCAGGAGTATTCGAGCTGGAGCGCCTCGACCTCGGTGCCGACGACGGTCCAGTCGACGCCCGCGGCCGTGGTGAGCATGGTCTGGGTGCGCGGGTGGAGCCCGGCGAAGTCGGCGAAGTAGGAGTTGAGCCGCTGCCGCAGGCTCTTGGCCTTGCCCACGTAGATGACCCGGCCGTGGGCGTCCCTGAAGCGGTACACCCCTGGTGACTCAGGGATCGACCCCGGCTCGGGACGGAAGCTCAGGGGGCTGTTCGCGGGTCTCACCACACCCGAAAGCCTATCCGGACCCGCCGACAGAACAGGGCTATCCGACTTCGCGCGGACCCCAGACCGGCTCGGGAGCCTCGCGCACGCGACCGTCCGCGCCGAAGATCAGGAAACGGTCGAAGTCAGCGGCGAACCAGCGGTCATGGGTGACGGCGAGCACCGTGCCCTCGAAGGCGGCGAGCCCCTGCTGCAGCGCCTCGGCACTGGCCAGGTCGAGATTGTCGGTGGGCTCGTCCAGAAGCAGCAGGGTGGCTCCCGACAGTTCCAGGAGCAGGATCTGCAGGCGGGCCTGCTGCCCGCCCGACAACGTCTCGAACGGCCGGCGGGCCGCGGACGCGAGCTCGTAGCGGGCCAGCGCCGCCATGGCCTCGTTCAGCGTCAGCCCGTGGCCGGCGGTCACCAGGTCGGCCGCGGCGCGCCCGTGCAGGTCGGGGCGGGCGTGCGTCTGCACGAAGTGACCGGGAACGACCCGGGCTCCGAGCCGGACGGCCCCGCCGTGCCGCATGCCGGACCCCGGCAGGGATCCGCCGGGTCCAAGGTCCGACCCGCCGGATCCGGCCCCGGCGAGCACCCGGAGGAAGCTGGATTTGCCGGACCCGTTCGACCCGAGGACCGCGACCCGCTCACCGTGCCAGACCTCCAGGTCGAACGGCCGCACCAGGCCGATCAACTCCAGGGACTCACAGACGACGGCGCGCTTGCCGGTGCGTCCGCCGCGCAGCCGCATCCGAACGTTCTGCCGTCGCGGCGCCCGCTCCGGCGGGCCGGCCTCTTCGAACCTCAGCAGCCGCGTGCGGGCGGCGCGATAGGCCGAGGCCACCGCGTCGTTGTTCGCCGCGGTCTGGCGCAGGGTGTGCGTTAGATGCCTGAGGCGGGTGTGCTCCTCCTCCCACCGGCGCTTCAGCTCGCCCAGGCGCTCGATCCGGTCGAGCCGGGCTTGGGCGTAGGAGGCGAAGCCGCCGCCGTGGACCCACACCCCCCGCCCCTCCACGGTGAGGATGCGATCGGCGGTGTTCGCCAGGAGCTGCCGGTCATGTGAGACCAGCAGGACGGTCTTGGCCGCGGCGCGCAGGCGCTCCTCCAGCCACTGCTTGCCGGGCACGTCCAGATAGTTGTCCGGCTCGTCCAGCAGCAGGACCTCGTCGGGCCCGCGCAGCAGGGCCTCCAGGACCAGCCGCTTCTGCTCGCCGCCTGACAGGGTGTTCACCGGCCGGTCCCTGACCTGGTCGTAGGACAGGCCGAGGGCCGCGGTCGCGCAGGTGTCCCACACGACCTCCGCCTCATAGCCGCCGGCGTCGGCGAAGTCGGCCAGCGCCTGGGCGTAGGCGAGTTGAGCCGGCTCCTCGTCCGCGCGCTCCAGGACGGACGCGGCGCGCCCGACGGCGGCGGCCGCCGCACGCACGCGCTGCGGCGCCACCGACAGCAGCAGGTCGTGCACGGTGCGGCCGTCGCGCACCCCGCCGATGAACTGCCGCATCACGCCAAGGCCGCCCGAGCGGGCCACGCGCCCGCCGGCCGGCGCGACGTCCCCGGCGATCAGGCGGAGCAAGGTCGTCTTTCCGGCGCCGTTCGGGCCCACGAGGGCGGCCTTGACGCCATCGCCGACGCGGAACGACACCTTGTCGAGCAGGAGCCGCCCGTCCGGCAGGGCGTAGGTCAGCTCGCTCACCTCGATGTGGCCCATCGGCGCCTCCTTCACCTCGCTCGACCGGATCATGGGTCGAGTACTGGACCAACGATCCGGTGCTCGTCCACCATACTAGGATCGAGGACATGGAATCGAGCGCGGCGGGTGGGGCGGGATCGGGCCGGAAGTCCTCACGGAGCGGCGGAGGCGCCGGAGAGGTGTGGCTGCGGCCGCCGCGGGCGCCCCGCCAGGCGCCGCCGCTGACCCGCGACCGCATCGTCGCGGAGGCCGTGGCGTTGCTGGACGAAGAGGGCGAGGCCCGACTGACCATGCGCCGTCTGGCCGAGCGCCTCGGCACCGGCTCCACCACGCTGTACTGGCACGTCGACACCAAGGATGACGTGCTCGACCTCGCCCTCGACGCCGTGTTCGCAGAGGTCGCACTGCCGGCGGAGCATTCGGGCGACTGGCGGGCGGACGCCCGCGCGCTGGCCGGCGAATGGCGCGCGGCGCTGCTGAGACACCCCTGGTCGGCCACCGTGCTCGGCCGCCCCCTCATGGGACCGAACGTCCTGGCGCGCACGGAGTTCCTGCACGCGGCGCTGGTCGGCGCGGGGCTGCGCGACCCTCATCTGACCGCGGCCGCTTACGGGCTGGCCAACTACGTCATCGGCTCGGCCATGATGCAGGCCGCCTGGCGGTCACGCGACGAGGCCGAGGCGCGGCGGGCCGCCGACGAGCGACTGCGGGCCGAGCGCGAGCGCTATCCCACGCTCGCGGCGCACGGCCACCTGGTCGGCGAAGACTGGGACGAGGCGTTCACCCTCGGCCTGGAGTACCTCCTCGACGGCATAGCCGCCCAGATCGGTCGCGGATCCGCCCACGCGTGATCCGCCCCGCGCGGGCGTCCGGCGCATACGCCGCGGGCGGGGGTGGAGGTGCTCCCTCCACCCCCGCCCGCTCGCGGTTGTCTCGCGGTGGTGTCAGGCCAGCGTGATGGAGTCGCCGTCGACCTTGATCTGCTTCTCCTCAAGCGGCCGGCTCGCCGGGCCGTCGGCCACGGACCCATCGGCGATCTTGAACTTGCTGCCGTGGCAGGGACAGTTGATCGTTCCACCGGACACCGAGCCGACCGGGCATCCCTGGTGGGTGCAGATGGCGCTGAACGCCTTGAACTCACCGTCGCTCGGCTGGGTGATGACGATCTTCTCATCCTTGAAGATCTTGCCACCGCCCTTGGGGATGTCACTCGTCTTGGCCAGGGCGTCGCCACCGCCGCCAGAGCCGGAGCCGGCCCCGGCATCGCCCGACGAGGACGCCGGCGCCGGGTCCGACGACGAGGAGTCTCCGCTGTCGGTCGAGGCCGACGTCCCATATCCCCCGCAAGCGGTCAGCACGACGGCCAGCCCCGCGCCACTCGCGCCGAGCATCACCGCACGCCGTGTCGTATCCGTCTCGGTCATATTCGCCTTCCTCATGTTTCGTCATCTCTGCTACGGCTTGCGCCTCGACTTGGTTCAGCATGGGGCACACGTAACTCAGGAAGTATGAACAATTACGCATAAGAGCCAGGTCAGCTCCACCCCACCGCTCGCCCTAGATCTCCCCGCCGAGCGAACGACCATCGCGACCGGCCACGATCGCCCCCCGGCCCGCGCCGCACGGCGGACGCGTCCGGCCGGTGAACGGCGCTCGCCCTCCGGCACGTCCCGCGGCGGACGTCCCGGCCGGTGAACGGCCCTCGCCCTCCGGCACGCCGCACAGCGGACGTCCCAGCCGGTGAACGGCCCTCTGGCCTGTCGCGAACGCCCTGCTCCCGGCGGCCGGAGCGTCCTGAGCTGCGGCTTTTCGCCCGGCACCGGGCAGCGCCGGGCCACCCGCAGCACTGTGCGGGCGCGGGTGGCCTTCGGTGAGCCGTCGCCGGGACGGCTCAGCCGCCCAGGACCTTGCTGAGGAAGCGGCCGGTGTGGCTGTCTTCGATGCGCGCGACCTGCTCGGGGGTGCCGGTGGCCAGCACCACGCCGCCCCGGGAGCCGCCCTCGGGACCCATGTCGATGAGCCAGTCGGCGGTCTTGATGACGTCGAGGTTGTGCTCGATCACGATGACGGTGTTCCCGCCGTCCACCAGGCGGCCGAGGACACCGAGCAGCTTGCGGATGTCCTCGAAGTGCAGACCGGTGGTCGGCTCGTCCAGCACGTAGACCGTGCGGCCGGTGGAGCGGCGCTGCAGCTCGGAGGCGAGCTTCACCCGCTGGGCCTCGCCGCCGGACAGCGTGGTGGCGGGCTGGCCGAGACGGACGTACCCCAGGCCGACGTCGTTGAGCGTCTTGAGGTGGCGCTTGATCGGGGGGATGGCGTCGAAGAACTCCAGGGCCTCCTCGATCGGCATGTCGAGGACCTCGGAGATCGTCTTGCCCTTGTAGTGCACCTCAAGGGTCTCGCGGTTGTAGCGGGCGCCGTGGCAGACCTCGCACGGGACGTAGACGTCCGGCAGGAAGTTCATCTCGATCTTGATGGTGCCGTCGCCGGAGCACGCCTCGCAACGCCCGCCCTTGACGTTGAAGCTGAACCGGCCCGGCTGGTAACCGCGGATCTTCGCCTCGGTGGTCTGGGCGAACAGCTTGCGGACGTGGTCGAACACCCCGGTGTAGGTGGCCGGGTTGGACCGGGGGGTGCGGCCGATAGGGCTCTGGTCGACGTGCACGACCTTGTCGACCTGGTCGGTGCCGGTGACCCGCGAGTGCCTGCCCGGCACGGTCTTGGCGCCGTTGAGCTCCTTGGCCAGGGCGTTGTACAGGATGTCGTTGACCAGGGTGGACTTGCCCGACCCCGAGACGCCGGTCACCGCGGTGAACACGCCGAGCGGGAACTCGACGTCGACGCCCTTGAGGTTGTGCTCGCGGGCGCCCTTGACCACCAGCTTGCGCTTGGAGTCGCGCTTGCGCCGGGCGGCGGGCACGTCGATGCTCCTGCGGCCGGAAAGATAGGCGCCGGTGAGGGAGTGCTCGCTGGCGAGCAGGTCTTGCACGGTGCCGGACACGACGACCTGGCCGCCGTGCTCGCCCGCGCCGGGCCCGATGTCGACGACCCAGTCGGCCGCGGCGATGGTGTCCTCGTCGTGCTCGACGACGATGAGCGTGTTGCCCATGTCGCGCAGGCGGATCAGCGTGTCGAGCAGGCGCTGGTTGTCGCGCTGGTGCAGGCCGATCGACGGCTCGTCCAGGACGTAGAGCACGCCGACCAGGCCGGAACCGATCTGGGTGGCCAGGCGGATGCGCTGGGCCTCGCCGCCGGCGAGGGTGCCGGCCGCGCGGTCGAGGGTGAGGTAGTCGAGGCCCACGTCGAGCAGGAAGCCCAGCCGCGCGTTGATCTCTTTGACGACCCGCTCGGCGATGTGCATGTCGCGCTCGGACAGGGTGAGCCCGCCGAGGAACTTGGCGCACTCGCCGATGGACATGGACGACACCTGGGCGATGGAGCGGTCGCTGACCGTCACCGCGAGCGAGACGGGCTTGAGGCGCGCCCCCTTGCACGTGGGGCAGGGGATCTCGCGCATGAAGCCCTCGTAGCGCTCGCGCGAGGCGTCGCTCTCGGCCTCGGCGTGCCGCCGCTGCACCCAGGGGATCACGCCCTCGAAGGTGGTGTAGTAGGAGCGCTGTCTGCCGTAGCGGTTGCTGTAGCGGACGTGGACCTGCTCGTCGTGACCGCGCAGCAGGGCCTTCTGCGCCTGCTTGGGCAGCCGCTCCCAGGCGGTGTCAAGGTCGAAGCCCATGGCGTGGCCGAGGGCCTCGACCAGGCGGATGAAGTAGTCGCTGGTGTGGCCGCCGGCCCACGGGGACAGCGCGCCGTCGCCGAGGGACTTCTCGGGGTCGGGCACCACCAGGTCGGGGTCGACCTCCATGCGCGTGCCGAGGCCGGTGCAGTCGGGGCAGGCGCCGAACGGCGAGTTGAACGAGAACGACCGGGGCTCGAGCTCCTCGAACGACAGGTCGTCGTAGGGGCAGTAGAGGTGCTCGGAGTAGAACCGCTCGCGCCCGGGGTCGCCTTCGGGGAGGTCGACGAAGTCGAGGGTGATCGTGCCGCCGGACAGCTGCAGCGCGGTCTCCACCGAGTCGGTGAGGCGGCGGCGCGCGCCGTCCTTCACGGAAAGACGGTCGACGACGACCTCGATGTCGTGCTTCTCGTACTTCTTCAGGATTGGCGGCTCTTCCAGCCGGACGATCGTGCCGTCGACCCGCGCCCGCGCGAAGCCCTTGGTCTGCAGCTCGCGGAACAGCTCGGCGTACTCGCCCTTGCGCCCGCGGATGACCGGGGCCATGACCTGGAAGCGCGTGCCCTCCTCAAGCTCGAGCACGCGGTCGACGATCTGCTGCGGGGTCTGCCGAGCGATGGGGCGGCCGCAGACGGGGCAGTGGGGCTTGCCGATGCGGGCCCACAGCAGGCGCAGGTAGTCGTAGACCTCGGTGATGGTGCCGACCGTGGACCGGGGGTTGCGGGAGGTGGACTTCTGGTCGATCGAGACGGCCGGCGACAAGCCCTCGATGAAGTCGACGTCGGGCTTGTCCATCTGCCCGAGGAACTGCCGGGCGTACGCCGAGAGCGACTCGACGTACCGCCGCTGGCCCTCGGCGAAGATGGTGTCGAAGGCCAGGCTGGACTTGCCCGAGCCGGACAGCCCGGTGAAGACGATAAGGGCGTCTCGCGGCAGGTCGAGCGAGACGTCTTTGAGGTTGTGTTCGCGCGCGCCACGAACGATCAAGCGGTCGGCCACAGCAGATCTCTCATGTTGGGGTTGCGATCCACGGCGGCCGCGGAAGGCCACCTTTGACTAGTCGCCGCCACTGTAACGACGGGGTCCGACAGTTTTCCCGCGCTCCGGCGAGGGACGTTCGGAGCACCGGGCGTCGGGCGGTCGCGGAACGTCGCGCCGGCGGAGGAGTTAGGAGAAATGATGTGTCGCATGACCGTTATGGGCGCCCTCCGGGCCGAACTTACTTCGGCCACGAACCGTCTGCTCGCCACCACGGCCGCGTTGTCCGGCACGGACGTCACGGCTCCCTCCCTGCTCGCGGGCTGGACGCGCGGCCACGTGCTGACCCACATCGCGCGCAATGCCGACAGCCACGTCAACCTCGTGACGTGGGCCAAGACGGGTGTGTACACACCACAGTACCCAACGCACGAGGCCAGAGAGACCCAGATAGCCCAAGGAGCCGCGAGGCCCGCCGATGAGCAGCACGCGGACATCGCCGAGAGCGCCGCGCGCCTGGAGGCCGCCATCGCGTCGATGCCCGAGGAGGCCTGGGCCGCAACCGTGGGCGGCCTGAACGGCGGCGAGCACCCTGCCTGGTACATCCTCGTGCGCAGGATCAGGGAGGTCGAGATCCACCACGTCGACCTCGACGCCGGCCAGACCTGGGCGGGCTGGCCCGAGGCCTTCGTGTGGCGCGAGCTGCACGACGCCATGGCCACCTGGCCCCGCGGCCAGAGCCCGGTCGGGGCCGTCCACGCGGGCGGCCGGCGCTGGGCCGATCTGGGCGAGGGCCCCACGGTGCAGGGCCCGCCGGCGGCCGTCCTCGCCTGGGTGACCGGCCGCCTGGCTCCCGGCGAACCGGCGGTGGTGGCGCGCCCGCCCGCACCGCCGCAGGGTGGCGATCAACCTGCGCCCGAGGGGCTTAGGCTGGCGGGAAAGCCTCCGGCGGCGCCGCGGTGGCCGACGACGGCACCTCCCGGCCTGCCGGCGACGCCACCTGAGGAGTATCCATGAGCTACACCGGTGATGTGACCGCCGGCGGCCCCGCCGATGTACGGGAGTTGCCCGACCTGACGATCAGCAAGATCGAGGTGGGCGACTTCGGCAACAACGCCTACCTGCTGCGCTGCCGCGAGACCGGCGACGGCGTGCTCGTCGACGCCGCCGCCGAGCCGGGCAGGCTCCTGGAGTTGATCGGCGAGCTGCCCATCAGCAAGATCGTCACCACGCATCGCCACCAGGACCACTGGCTGGCGCTGGCCGAGGTGGCCAAGGCCACCGGGGCCGAGACCGTCGCCCACCCGCTGGACGCCCCGTATCTGCCGGTGCCGGTGACCCGGCCGGTGGAGCACGGCGACAAGGTCACCGTCGGCGTGGTCACCCTCGATGTGATCCACCTGCGCGGTCACACCCCCGGCTCCATCGCGCTGCTGTTCCAGGACGGCCACCTGTTCACCGGCGACTCGCTGTTCCCCGGCGGGGTCGGCAACACCGAGCGCGACCCGGCCCGGTTCGAGCAGCTCTACACCGATGTGGTGCAGCGCGTCTTCGACCGGCTGCCCGACGAGACGTGGGTCTACCCCGGCCACGGCAAGGACACCACCCTCGGCGCCGAGCGCCCGTCCCTGCCCGAGTGGCGCGCCCGCGGCTGGTGACCCCGCCGCCGAACGGCTCCGCACGCGAAACGGCCCGGCCCCTCGGTGTCGAGGGGCCGGGCCGTCCGCACGTTCACGCGGGCCGCCCAGGGGCGGCTACCGGACCGCGGACTCGGTGTCCTTGCGCTCCTTGCGCTGCTCGCGCTTGAACATGAGCACGCGCAGCGGGATGGCCGACACCAGGGCGATCTGCATGCAGGCGCCGACCTGGATGAGCAGGTCGCCACCGGACAGATCGGCCGCCCAGACGATGAGGCAGGCCACGTTGATCATGATCCAGCCGAGGACGACGGCCGCGAGGTTGCCCTTGGGCTTTGGGTACTCGATGCGGCTGACCATGAGCCAGGCCACCGCGAAGATGCCGAGCAGGGTGGCGTACGAAGGCTGGAACAGCAGCACGATGGACACCACGGTCATGGCGCCCATCGGGATGGGCAGGCCCATGAAGTCGCCGCTCTTGGTCTTGACACAGGCGAACCGGGCGAGCCGGACGACGCCGGCCACCAGCACCGAGACGGCCGCGCAGAGCACCAGCCACAGCGGGAGCTTGTGCGAGAAGCCGGCCCAGGCCACCACCATGAACGCCGGGGCGAACCCGAAGCTGATCACGTCGGCGAGGTTGTCCAGCTCGGCGCCCATGGCCGAGGCGCGGAACTTCCGCGCGACCAGGCCGTCGAACAGGTCGCACGTGGCGCCGATGAGCAGCAGCACCACGGCGGTGGCGAAGTAGCGCGGGTCGGACTGGAACTCGCCCTGCGACTGCAGCTGGGTGATCGCCGACCACGCCAGCACGCACACCGCGAGGAAGCCGCACACCGCGTTGCCGAGGGACAGCGAGTCGGCCGCCGACAGCCGGAAGGCCTTGCCGACCGGTCCCCGGGGTTCTTCGTCGTCGTCCACGCCCTCCATGGACCAGCCTGCGTCAGCCGCGGTCAATGCGAGTCACTCCTGCCGTCGTCCGCTCCCCCACGCTGACCGCAGGGGCGATCCCTTCTGGAAGGTAGATGTCCACGCGCGAGCCGAACCGGATGAGCCCGATGCGCTCACCCCGCGCGACCTTGGCCCCCGTGCCGACGTACGGCACGATGCGGCGCGCCACGGCCCCGGCGATCTGCACGAGCTCCAGGTCGCCGATCTCGGTGTCGAAGTGCCACACGACCCGCTCGTTCTGGTCGCTGTCCTTGTTGAACGCCGGGCGGAAGCCCCCCGCCACGTGGCGGACCATGGTCACCGTGCCGTCGAGCGGCGCCCGGTTCACATGGACGTCCAGCGGGCTCATGAAGATCGCCACGCGGGTGCGCCCGTCCGGCCACGGGTCGATGCTCTGCACGACGCCGTCGGCGGGGCTCAGCACCAGCCCGGCGCCCGGCTCTCGGTCGGGGTCGCGGAAGAACCACAGCATGGCGCCGGTGAGGGCGGTCAGCGGAGCCGCCGCGAGCACCCACGGGCGCGACCGCCGGGCCAGGGCCACCGAGGCGGCGGCCGCGGCTGCGGTTGGGGCCAGCCAGGGGGAGACGCCACGTGCCAGCCGCACGCGGCGGCGACTGTGGCTTGGCGAATCGTTGGACACGGGGAACCTTATGTGATGTTTGCGGCCAGAGACCGGTTCGTGACTTGTCGCCGAATGTTACCCATCCGACCGCCGTTGCATAGCGATACGAGACAAGCAAATCGCCTCATGCACTAATTCGCTACCCCTGAGACACCTTCGCCGGGGCAGTGGTGTCGCCGGACCGCCTGTCGCGCCTGGCCTTGATGAGGCTGGCCACGGTGGTGACCACCATCGTGACGCCGATGACCGAAAGGGAGACCGAGATCGGCACTTCGGGCGCCCAGGAGACGCCACTTTTGTGCAAGGCGTCCATGAAGAGCTTAACCCCGATGAAGGCCAGAATGAACGACAGACCGTAGCTGATGTAGACCAACCGCTGCAGCAGGCCACCGAGGAGGAAGTACAGCTGACGCAGCCCCATCAGGGCGAACGCGTTCGCGGTGAAGACGATGAAGGCGTCCTGGGTGAGCCCGAAGATCGCGGGGATCGAGTCCAGCGCGAACAGCAGGTCGGTGGTGCCGATCGCGATCATGACGATCAGCATGGGGGTCACCATGCGGCGCCCGCCCACCCTGGCGGTGACCTTCGAGCCGACGAAGCCGTCGGTGGTCGGGAAGACGCGGCGCACCCAGCGCAGCAGCAGGTTCTCCTTGAACTCTTCCTCGTCGTGGCCGCGCAGCATGTTCACCGCGGTGTACACGAGGAACGCGCCGAACACGTAGAACAGCCAGCTGAAACGCTCCAGCGCTGCCGCGCCGACCAAGATGAAGGCCCCGCGCATCACCAGGGCCATCAGCACGCCGACCAGCAGCACCTTGTGCTGGTACATCTTCGGCACCGCGAAACGGCCCATGATGATGTAGAAGACGAACAGGTTGTCGACGCTCAGGCTGTACTCGGTCAGATAGCCGGCGAAGAACTCCCCGGCCTTGTCGGCTCCTGCGAAGACCCACAGGCCGATGCCGAACAAGACGGCCAGCGTGACATAGAAGCTGACCCAGAAACCCGCCTGCCGCAACGAGAACTCACGGGGCTCGCCTCTGTCGACGATCCACAGATCGAACGCCAGGACCACCAGCAGACCGCCGATGACCGCCGCCCATGCCCACACGGAAACGTCCAAGACAGAAACCTCCGGCCCGCGTCAAAGTGCCGGAGGTCTCTCCCGCCCGCGCCACTGGCGCGGACCGGCAGCCCCGGGCGCGCCGTAAGGGACGTACCGTGATGACGAGGCTGTCGCGAAGGGATACTCCCCCCCTCGCCGAGGAGTATAGGCGAGCGCATAAGCCGTACCTAATCAGCGTTTACGCGGGCGTGGCCGTCGCCCGCGGCGCGCGGCGGCGAACCCGCTGATCAACAAGGCCGCCGACCCCGATCGGAACGCTTCATGCCGGCGCCCCCACGCCCCCGGTACGCCCTTCCCACCCGCCCGCGCTCAGCGGCGCCGGGCGGCCTCGTACGCCGTGGTTGCCGACCGCAGCGCGTCGTGCTCGTCCGGCAGCGGGCGTGCCGCGGCGGCCGCCGACAGACGGGCGGCCAGCTCGGGGTCGCCGAGCAAGCGGGCGATCTGCGCTCGCAGGGCCGCCGCGTCCCCCGGCGGGACGAGCAGGGCGGCGTCCTCCGCCATCGAGGGAACCCCGCCGACGGCGGTCGCGACGACCGGCCTGCCGGCCCTGAGCGCCTCCTGCACGCTCAGCGGCTGCCCTTCCCAGCGGCTCGGCACCACCACGGCGTCGGCGGCCTGGAGCAGGTCGGCCACGTCGGCGCGGTGCCCGAGCAGCAGGACGGGGAGTCCCTCGGCCTCGACGCGCGCCCGCAGTGCGCCGAGCAGCGGCCCATCTCCCGCGATCACGAACAGCGGGGCGGCCCCCTCGGCGTACGGCCCGCGCGCGGCGTCCAGAAGCGTCTCCAGGCCCTTCTGCTGCGCCAGCCGTGCGATGGTCAGCAAGATCGGCACGCCGCCGTCCGGATCCCGCCCGGCGGCCGGCGCAGGGTCGGCGGTGTCCAGCGGCACGGCCGCGGCGGCCTTCAGCAGTTCGCCGCGGACTTCGGCGGCCGTCCTGGTCGCGGGCGGCAGCGGCGGCGCGGGCACGACCGCCGGGGCGACGTGGCGCGCGCCGAGGGCCGTCATCCGCTCACCCAGGTCGGGAGCCACGACCAGCACCTGATCAGCTTTTCTCGCGACAATGCGCTCCAAGACGCCGAACACCGCGCCGACCGCGCCGCCGGTGGTCAGCGCGTTGTGCAAGGTGACCACCAGACCGGTACGGCGGCCGGTGAGCGCCAGGGCCACCAGCGCTCCCGCGCGCAGGCCGTGCGCGTGCACCACGTCCGCGCCCGCCACCAGCGTCCGCAGGCGTGCCACGGCGCGCGCGTCGGCCGCCGGGCGCGGCCGGCTGGAGATGGGGACCTCGGCGAACCGGGCCACGGCGGAGAAGCCGAACGCCGCGTCGGTGCTCGCCGGACCGGCCACCACGACCTGGCGTCCTTCCCGGGCGAACCCTCCGGCGAGCATGCGCACGTGCCGTCCCACTCCGCCCGTGCTCGTCCCGAGGACCAGGACCACGCGCCGCGCCGTCTCAGCCATCTCCACCAGCCCCTCCACCTGTCCCTTCACGGGTCGTTTCACGGGCCCCTTCATCGGCCCCTTCCCCGCCGCCGCCCCGGGCGCGAGACAGCGCCGACATCAGATCGCGCCTGTCCACCGCCAGCGCGACGGCCACGGACACCGCCACTGCCGCCGTCCCCGCCAGCGCCGCGACACCCGCGCCGGCCACCGGCCCGTGGACGGGCGGCAGCGAGCCGATCCACGCGCCGGCGAGGAAACCAGCCCCACCGCCGAGCACCGCGGTGAGCGCGGCGCGCGCCACGCCCGCCAGGGCGGCCCTGCCCGCGCCGTGAGCCACGGCGGCCATCAGCAGCGCGCCGCCCGCCGTCATGCCGACGGCGCCGCCGAGCGCCAGGCCGCCGAGCTTCCACCCGGGGGGGAAGGCCACGGTGAACGCCGTCTGCGCCGCCATGACCACCAGCCAGCCGGCGACGGTGCCGGCCGCGGCGGCCCTCCCCTTCCCCTGGGCGTACAGGACGCGGCCGAGGTGGGCGACCAGCCCGTATCCCACCAGGCCCGGGGCGAACAGGGCGATGGCCCGCGCCAGCTCGGCCGCGTCCACCTGGCTGTCCATGCCGCTGACGAACACCGCGGCCACCGGCGCCGCCACGGCGGCCAGCGCACCGGCGGCCAGCCCGGACACCAGTACGACCGCCCGGGTCGTCCGCGCCGACAGGGCGGCGAACCCGGCGCCGTCGCCTCCCTCGGCGCGCGAGGACAGCGCTGGGAAGGCGCTGGTGGCGATGGGCACCGCCAGGACGGCGTAGGGCACCTGGTAGATCGCCCACGCGTAGTTGTAGCCGGCCAGCCCTCCGGCGCCGACGTGGCGGTTGGCGAGCCACACCACGAGCGCCGTGGCCGCCTGCTGGGCGACCAGGGCGCTGAGCCCGGCCGCCGCCAGGCGGCGCACCCGTGCCGCCACGCCTTCAGGGAAGCGCAGGGTCGGCCGCAGACGCAGGCCCAGCCGTGAGGACGGGCCGATCACCGTGACCACCAGGGCCAGCACGCCGAGGGTGGTGCCCACCGACAGGGCCAGCTCGGCCGGGCGCGGCACCGCGGCCAGCGGCGCGGTGACGTCTTGGCTGAGCGGCACGAACAGCAGGTAGGCGACGATGACCACCAGACTGGACACCAGCGGCGCCAGCGCGGGGCCGGCGAAGCGCCGGTGGGCCTGCAGCACCCCGTACAGCACCACCGCCAGTCCGTACAGCGGGATCTGCGGGGCGAAGACCACGAGCATTCGGGTCGCGGTGTCCAGCAGATGCCCGGTGGCGCACCCCTGCACCTGCCCGGCGAACAACTCGATCACGGGACGGGCCACGAGGGCGGTGAGGACGCCGAGCGGCACCAGCAGGACCAGCACCCAGCTCAGCAGCGCCGAGGTGATCCACCCCACCCGCGCGCGGGCCTGCTCGGCCGTCTCGGCCGTCCCGACCAGACCCGCCTCGTACGAGCCGGCCGCCGCGAAGCCCGACGCCGCGTCGTGCGCTCCGGCCGCCTTGGCGGACCGCGCCGGGACGCGCGCCCCGGCGGGGACCGGCGCCGAGGAGCGGGAGGCCGCCCCGGCGAGCACGGGGACTACCATTCCGGCGAGCGCACCGCCGACGACCACCTCGAACACGATGTTGGGCACCTGGTTGGCGGTGAAGTACGCCGTGGCCAGGCAGTTGGTGCCGACCGTGCGGGCCAGGACGACCTGCTTGGCGAAGCCGACCACCCGCGCCAGCATCGTGACGGCCGCGATGAGCGCCGCCGCGGCGGCGAGGCCCCGGCCCACCCGTGCGGTCATGCGGGGCGGCGGCCCAGCATGTCGAGCCGGTTCAGCACCGGGTTCCCGGCGATGACCTTGGTGAAGCTCACCTTCTCGGAGGCGGCGGTGAGCGCCGCGACCGTGCCGAGCAGCGCCAGCCGGGACGGGCGGCGCAGCCCGGCGACGGCGGCGACGCCGAGCAGCGCCCCGAGGGCGTTGGCGCCCGCGTCGCCGAGCATCGCGCGTTCGCCGAGGTCCTCCGGCAGCAGGGCCAGGCCCGCGCCGAGCGGCACCGCGGCCAAGGCGGCCGTCCCGGCTGCGGTGGCTCCGGTGGAGCCTCCACCGGTGACACCGCCGGAGCCCCTGGCGAGCGACGCCGCCAGCAGGGGACCGCCGGTCAGCAGCCCCACCTTGATGGCGCGCCCGGGGCGCAGGTCGAACAGGTTGGCCAGGTTGGCGCTCGCGGCGATCAGCGCGCCGTCGGCCAGCGTGCCCACGGCGGAGGCCACCGCGCCGCGACGCGCCTCGGCGGGGTGGCGGGGCAGGAGCGCGGCGGCGGCCAGTCCCGCCGCGCCGATGCCGAGGATCTTCACCGCGCCGCTCGTCACCTCACCGCGCGCCAGGGCGGTCAGGTGGCCCTTGAACCCCTTGGAGGAAGTGGCCCCCCACAGGTCGTCGTACGCGCCGAGGGCGCCGCTGCCCACGGTGGCCAGCACGGCCGCCGCGCGGGCGCGCGCGGGCAGGCCCGGGGCCAGGGCGGCGGCGGCGCCCGCTCCCGCCACGAACGCCGGCCCCTCCAGCAGCGTGATCGGCTCGCCGCGGTGGTTGGTGCGCGTCCAGGTCTTCTCTTCGCCGATCGGCGGACGCCGGGAGAACGCCGAGTAGGCGGCGCGGGCGGCGACGGCGCCGAGGGCCGCGCCCGCCAGGGCGCCGAGCCAGGTGCGATGGGCCACAGCAGATCCCTCTTCGTCAGGAGCACCCGGCGCGGACGCCGGAGAGCATGGTCTTCAGTGCCGGCCGGTTCCCCGGCCCGCGTCGCGGAGCGCTCACCCGCCCGCCGCGAGGCGGGACGGCCACCGCGAGGAGCGGCGCGCCGACGAGCCGGGCGAAGCGGCCGGTCAGCCGCCCGCGCCCGCCGAGGGGGTGGGCGTGGAGGTGGCCATGGGGGCCGGCTCGGCGGCCGTGGCGTCGGAGCCGAGGCCGTACTGCCCGGCCTCCCCGGCCGCCTGCTCCCGCAGAGCGTAGACCACGGCGGCCTGACCGAAGGCCATATCGGGGTTGTCGACGGAGGAGACCTTCGCCGCCGCGTCGCTCTCGGCGCGCAGGGCCGCGATGACGCCGGCCGCGGTCGAGGGGGGCACCGCGCCGACGACGACGGCGCCCTCGCCGGTCGCGTCGAGGCCGGTGGCCAGCGACACGAGGGCGGCGTTCTGCGCCTCGGCGCCGTCGCCCTCGGACGGGGCGGCGGGGGCCATGATCAGCGCCAGCGTCGCCCGCTTGCCGGGCTCGCCCTCCACCGTCAGCAGGCCGTCGCTCACGAAGGAGTCGAGCACGCCGGTGGCGGTCGGCTCGTCCTTGCCGGCCTGCGCCTTGTCCGTGGTCAGCAGCGCGTTCGCGAGCACCGCGGCCGCCTTGTCGTACGGGGTGGCGGTGAGGGTGAACTCCAGGGCGGCGGGCTTGGACGCCGTCGCCCGCTCGTCGAGTACGGCGGCCTGCTCGGCGTTGAGGTACTTCTCGCTGAGGGTGACGCGTCCGCTCACCGCCGCTCCGGCCGCCGTGATCACGTGCTCGATGCGGTCGCGCAGCTTGGAGTCGGCGCCGGGAGCCTCGACGATCAGGACCCGCTCGCCGGTCAGGGCGCCCTGGACGAGCTGCGGGAGCCGGTCGGCGATGAAGGAGTCGCTCGCGCCTTCCCTGGCCTGCGCGCCGCTGACCTGCACCTGCAGCTCGTTGTTGCGGGCGTACAGCTGCGCGGTGATCGCCTCGGCGGATTTGACCAGCGGGGCGTTCAGCACCGTGCTGCCGAGGACGATGCCGATCGCCAGCGCGAGGAAGATCGCGACGATGGAGACGAGGTGATAACGGAAATCGATCACGAGAAAAGTCCGACCAACCAGAAGATGAAACCGTTCCAGGCGTCACGAAGTCCGTTCAGCCAGACGTTGCCCATCGGCGAGCGCCACAGGACCACGCCCACCGTGACCAGGGCCGTCGCCACCAGCAGCAGCAGCGAGCCGATCGAGATGCGGCTGCGGTAGAGCCGGCTCACGCCCTTGGCGTCCACCAGCTTGCCGCCGACCCGCAGCCGGGTCAGGAAGGTGCTCGCCATGCCCGAGCGGCCCTTGTCCAGGAACTCCACCAGCGTGCCGTGGGTGCCGACCGCAACGATCAGGCTGGCGCCCTTGTCGTCGGCCAGCAGCATCGCGATGTCCTCGCTGGTGCCGGTGGCGGGGAACACCACGGCCTCCTGCCCGAGCTGCTGGACCCGCTCGAGACCGGGCGCGCGGCCGTCGCGGTAGGCGTGCACGATGAGCTCGGCCCCGCAGCACAGCGCCCGCTCGGACACCGAGTCGAAGTCTCCGACGATGATGTCGGGCATGTAGCCCGCATCCAGCAGCGCGTCGGCGCCGCCGTCCACGCCGATCAGGATCGGGCGGTACTCGCGGATGTAGGGGCGGAGGGTGGCGATGTCCTCCTTGTAGTGGTAACCACGCACCACGACCAGGACGTGCTTGTCCTCCATGGAGGTGCGGATGTCGGGGACGCCCACGCCGTCGATCAGCAGGTCGCGCTCGCGGCGGATGTACTCCATCGTGTTGATGGCGAAGTCCTCGATCTGGACCGACAGGCCCGCCCGCGCCTCCGCCATGGCGGCCTCGACGGACTCGGGGGTGGCGATCTCGCCCTTCCCGACGAGCTCGTCCTCCAGGTAGACCTGGCCCTCGTGGACGCGCACCAGGTCGCCGTCGCGGACGCGGTCGAACACCTCGGGGGTGACGTTGTCGACGAGGGTGACGCCGGCGTTGAGCAGGATCTGCGGGCCGAGGTTCGGGTAGCGGCCGCTGATGCCGGAGGCGACGTTGAGCACGACCGAGACGCCGCACGCGACAAGAGCCTCCGCGCTCACCCGGTCGACGTCGACATGATCGATGATCGCGATCTCGCCGGCCCTGAGGCGCTTGGTCAGCGTCTTGGTCCGCCGATCGATCCTCGCCACTGCCGTCACCCCGGGAAGGTCTGAGACATTCCTGCGGCGGAGGCCCTGCACTTTCAAGGTCGGCACCTTCATCACGAACCATCCTGCCAGAGCGTGCGACCAAGATGGGTCCGCATCACGGCGTGTCAGATATGTCACTGTGGGCGCGCTGAGGGCGCACTGTGGGCGCACCACCCGTGGCCGAGGTCTCTCAGCCCACCTCGGCTACCCCACCAGACGCCCCGCACGCATGCCGACCGACACATCCCGCATAAGGGGCATAAGCGGCACGGCCCACTCGTCCGGCACGGCCGACAGATCCAGCACGGCCAACAGATCCGGCGTGAGCGACTCGTCCGGCATGAAGGGCACGACCCGCGCGAGCGAGATGAGCCGTTCGCCCGGCATGATCGACATACGTGGCATGTCCAGGCATGAGCGGTCCAGACGGCATGGGCAGTGGTCCGGCAGGCATGCGCGGTCCGCTCGGCATGAGCGGTCCAGGCGGCATGAGTAGTAGTCCGGCAGGCATGAACGGTCCGGCCGACATGAACGGTCCGGTCGGTATGAGCGGCGTCTGGCGTGATTTCATGGCCGGCCGGGCGGCCGGCCCGCCGTGCCGGAGGATCCGCGGGCCGCGGCGGCGGCCCGGCGGGAACCCGGGGCCGGTTTGCCCGTCGAGGCGGCCCCTCCTGTCCCGGAGGGGGCCGTGCCCGCGGCCTTGTCGGCCGCGGCGATGGACAGCAGTTCCTCGGCGTGGGCACGGCCCAGCTCGGAGTCCTCCAGGCCGGCCAGCATGCGCGCCAGCTCCCGCGCGCGGCCCTCCTGGTCGAGGGCGGTGACGCCGCTGCGCACGACCCTGCCGTCGCTGGCCTTCTCGACGACCAGGTGCTGGTCGGCGAACGCGGCGACCTGCGGCAGGTGGGTCACCACGATGACCTGTGCGGTGCGGGCCAGTATGGCGAGGCGCCGGCCGATCTCCACCGCGGCCTTGCCGCCCACGCCCGCGTCGACCTCGTCGAACACGAACGTCGGCACAGGGTCGGCGCCGGCGAACACGACCTCGATCGCCAGCATGACGCGGCTCAGCTCACCGCCGGAGGCGCCCTTGTTGAGCGGCAGCGCGGGCGCCCCAGGGTGGGACATCATGCGCAGCTCGATCTCGTCGGCGCCGTCGGGGCCGAACTGGCCGCTCGGAGTGATCACCACGACGACCTTGGCGTGCGGCATGGCCAGGGCGGCCAGCTCGGCGGTCACGGCCTCGCCGAAACGCTCGGCTGCGGCGGTGCGGATCGCGGTTACCTGGGCGGCCAGCTCGGTGAGTCGCGCCGTCAGCTCCTCGTGCTCGCGGGTGAGCTCGGCGATGCGGTCGTCGTCGCCCGCCAGCTCGCCGACGCGGGCCGCCGCGGTCCTCGCCCACGCCAGGACCGCCTCGGTGTCCGTGCCGTACTTCCTGATCAGGCCGTTCAGCAGCGCGCGGCGTTCTTGCACCGCGGCCAGCCTGCCCGGGTCGGCGTCGACCGACTCGGCGTAGGCGGCCAGCTCGGTGGCCACGTCCGACACCAGGTACCCGGCCTCGGCCAGCCGGTCACCGATGCCCGCCAGCGCGGCGTCGTACTCGCGGACGGCCTCGACCGCCGCCCGCGCCAGCCCGAGCAGCGAGACGGCGTCCTGAAGCCCCTGGGCGCTCGCCATGGGGTCGCCGAGCAGGGCCGAGTGGGCGCTGACGGCGGCGTTCTTCAGCGCGTCGGCGTGCGCGAGGCGCTCCTCCTCCTGCTTGAGCTCGACCTCCTCGCCCGGCCTGGGGTCGGCCTTCTCGACCTCCTCAAGCCCGAAGCGCAGGTGATCGGCCTCCTGTGCCCGCTCGCGCGCCCTGGTCGTGAGCTCCTCCAGCGTCTCGCCGACCTCTTTGTGGCGTTTGTACGCCTGGGTGTAGGCGCGCAGAGGCTTGACGAGCTCCTCACCGGCGTAGCGGTCGAGAGCGGCGCGCTGGCGCCCCGGCTGGAGCAGCCGCTGCTGGTCCATCTGGCCGTGGACGGCCACGAGATCCTCGGCGAGGTAGGTGAGCGTGCCGACCGGCACGGACCTGCCGCCGAGCCACGCGCGGGACCTTCCCTCGGTGGAGACCGTCCTCGCGATGATGAGCTCGCCGTCCTCGATCTCGCCGCCGGTGTCCTCCACCTGCTGGGCGACGCGGCCGCCGGGCTCGATGACGAGCGTGCCCTCGACCGTGGCGCGGTCGGCGCCGGGACGGACGCGGGCGGGGTCGGCCCGTCCGCCGAACAGGAGCCCGAGCCCTGTCACGACCATCGTCTTGCCCGCGCCGGTCTCGCCGGTGACGACGGTGAAGCCCGACGAGAGCTCCAGGACAGCCTCGTCGATCACCCCGAGCCCTTTGATCCGGACCTCATCGACCCGTGGCCGCACTGGGTCCCTCCCGCCGTTTCGCCGCGCCGCCTCGCTCGGGCACCTCGCCGGACCGTGTGGGGCTTGGCTCGGTCACCTCTCCGTGCGGGGTCGATCCTACGCGGAAATCGCCAAGGTTTTCGATGACCGGAGTCTCCGCCCCCCGCGAGAGCGCATCGGATCGGCCGTTTTCGCCGCCGGCCGCGCAGGCGGGGCGGTCAGTGACGGACGCGGCCGCGCCAGCCCTGGACGGGCAGGTCGAACTTGGCGACGAGGCGGTCGGTGAACGGCGCCCCGGTGGTCGCGGGATCGTGCAGCCTCGCCAGCCGCACCGGCAGGTCCGAGCGCCGCACCTCCACCCGCACCCCCGGCGGCAGGTCGAAACGGCGCCGTCCGTCGCACCACAGGACTCCCCCGGACGTGCCGGGAAGGATCTCGATGGCGATGTTCGAACGCGGCGAGACCACCAGGGGGCGGGCGAACAGCGCGTGGGCGCTGTTGGGCACCAGCAGCAGCGCCTCGACCTCCGGCCACACGACCGGTCCGCCCGCCGAGAACGCGTAGGCCGTCGAACCGGTCGGGGTGGCGCAGATCACCCCATCGCATCCCCACCGGGACAGCGGCCGGCCGTCGATCTCGGCGACGACCTCCAGCATGCGGTCGCGCTTCTCGACGCTGGCCTCGTTCAACGCCCAGGTGGACGCCAGTTGCTCGCCGTTCGCGCGGACCCTCACGTCCAGGGTCATCCGCTCTTCGACGGTGTAGCGGCTGGTCACGACGTGATCCACGGCCTCGGCCAGGTGCGCCATCTCGGCCTCGGCAAGGAAGCCGACGTGGCCGAGGTTGATGCCGAGCAGCGGGGCGCGGACCGGACGGGCGAGCTCGGCCGCCCGCAACAGCGTGCCATCGCCGCCCAGCACCAGGAACATCTCGGCGTCCTCGGCGGCGGCGGGACTCGCCGGCACCACCTCCACGCCGAGCGCGCCGATCTCCTCGGCCTCCGGCGCCATGACGCGGACGGTGAACCCCTCGCCGAGGAACCGCTGGATCACCAGCCGCGCGCTCTCGACCGCCGGCTCACGCCCCGTGTGGGCGGTGATCAGCACCGTGCGCTTCGCGCTGTCCATGGTCGGCTCCGCTCGTCCGCCGGGTACATCTGGCACTACTGGGGACCCTCCGTGACCGCGCGTTCGATCTCGGCGTCCAGGTCGGCGACCGGGGCGGGTCCCGGCCCCTTGCCGAGCCAGAGCAGGTATTCGACATTGCCCGACGGGCCCGGCAGCGGGCTCGCCGTCACGCCGCGCACGGTCAGCGACAGCGCGGCCGCCGCCGCCGCGACGTCCCGGACGGCTCCGGCCCGCAGGCCGGGGTCGCGTACGACGCCTCCGGCCCCCACGCGGTCCTTTCCCACCTCGAACTGCGGCTTCACCAGCATCACGAAGTCCGCCTCGGGAGCCGCGCAGGCCGAGAGGGCCGGCAGGACCAGGCGCAGCGAGATGAACGACAGGTCGCCGACGACCAGTGTGGGCGGCTCGCCGAGCATGCCGGCTGTCAGGTCTCGCACGTTGACCCGCTCCATCACCGTGACCCGCTCGTCGGTGCGCAGCGACCAGGCGAGCTGGCCGTACCCGACGTCGACCGCGAGGACCTGCCGGGCACCGCGGCGCAGCAGCACGTCGGTGAAACCGCCGGTCGAGGCGCCGGCGTCCAGACAGCGGCGCCCCTCGACGGTCAGGCCGCGCGGCCCGAACGCCTCAAGCGCGCCGACCAGCTTGTGGGCGCCCCGCGACACGTAGTCGGGACCCTCGGCGGCCTCGGCGACCACGATGGCCGCGGCCGTGTCCACCTGGGTCGCGGGTTTGGCCGCCGTACGGCCGCCGACGCTGACCCTGCCGCCGGAGATGAGTTCGGCGGCCTGCTCTCTGGAGCGGGCTAGGCCTCGGCGGACCAGCTCGCTGTCCAGGCGCATGCGGCGGCTCACTGCGCCCACCCCCCGGCATCCGCCCTTCCCCACAGACCCCGCGCATCGGCCTTTCGGCCGCGCATCGCTCTCGTCGCGAAACGCCACCCGGCCGTCATGGCCGGGCTTGTCGCCGTCATGACCTGTCGTCCCCCCGTCATCGAGCAACTCACCGTCTTCGGCGGCCGCCGTCCGGTCATCAGGGCGCGCCGTCCCCCTGAGCCGGGGAGGCGTCGTCCATGGAGGCGAGGGTAGCCTCCAGGTCGCCCAGGACCTCCTCGAACACCGGGACGTGCTCCCGGACGGGAAGCTCGCCCAGGCCGCCCAGCCTGGCCAGGGCGGCGGCCACCCTGGCCTCGCCGCTCTCCGTCATGCGTCGTCTCCACCCGTTCTGCGCGTCTGTCGTCCCGTGCGGCGTGTCGGTCCGCCCGCGTCCCGCCGACTCGCGGTACGCCCCTTGGTCGCGGCGCCGCTCAGGGACATGATGAAATGATCGCGCGCCGAGGTCACCGCCGCCTGCGCGACGGCCGTAGACCCTGACCGTATCGGAAGCGGCCATCAGTGTGATGCCCTTCTCTTCCCAGGCCGCCCCCGCGCGCCGGATTTCGCGTAGTACTCAAGTGAAACGCTACCTTCCGTAGGTCAGAGGGTCTTCGGGGACGAGAAGGAGTACCGCGCATGGCGACCGTCGACGAGTGCAGGGCGGCTTTGGACAAGCTCGCCGAGCAGTTCGCCGAGCTTGATTCGGAGACGCGCACCAAGCATGTGGTGGACAGGAGCCTCAGCTGCCGCATCACCGACCTGGACGTCACCTTCTACGGGCGCATCCATCAGGACGGGCTTGAGCCGTTCACCGACGTCCCTCCGGCTGGAGGGCGTCCGGCCGAGGTGCGCATCCGCATCTCCAGTGACGATCTGCTGTCCATGGTGAACGGCGAGCTGGACATGGCGCGGGCGCTGCTGGGGGGTCGCGTCAAGATCGACGCCAGCCTGGGTGACCTGCTGCGCCTGCGCAAACTCCTCTGACCTCCACAGAGGCCCCCGCTCGGCCCCCGCTCGGCCCCCGTCCGTCCGTCGTACGCCACCGGCGCGGCCGAACACCCCCGAACCCGAAAGGCCCGACCGAAACGATCGAACGCCCCTGCACCCAGGGACGCAACCAGAGCGGTCGCACATCCCTTAACCCGGCAGATCCGACCAGCACGGTCCGACATCCCCGCACCCAGGAGACGCGACCAGAGCGGTCGCGCACCCTGAGCCCGCCGGGAGATAGACCCGGCCAGGACGGTCGGAACATCCCTGACCCCGGGAGAACACGACCAGAGCGGTCGGAACATCTCTGAACCCAGGTGACTCGACCAGGACGGTCGGCGGGCCGCGACCCGCCGAGGACAAGGGCGGTCAGAGGACCAGGGCCGCCATGACCTGAGTGAGGGCGGCCTCGTCTGTGCGACCGTCGCCCGCATGGGCCCAGGACGCCGCGCAGGCCACACGGAGCCCGTCCAGAGGGTCGCCCTCGCCCTTCAGGCGCAGCTCTCCGTCCTCCCATCGAGCCACCCAGCCCTCGCGGGTCCACTCGTCGGCCTCGCTCGCCACCGGCGCCGGCGGCAGGTGCACGGCGGAGACGTCGGCGGCGATGTGCGTCGGGCGATGCTCGGGCGGCGCGGTGAGAAGATCCAGCGGGCCGGTGACCCCGCTCAGCACCAGCAGGCTGTCGACGCCCGCCCGGGTGGCGGCCTCCACGTCGGTGTCCAGCCTGTCTCCTACGATGAGCGGCCTTTCGGCGCCGGTCCGCAGCATGGACTCCTTGTGCAGCGGCGGTTCGGGCTTGCCCGCCGACACGGGCTCCACCCCCGTAGCGGTCGCGATCACGCGGGTCATCGATCCGTTGCCGGGCAGTACGCCGCGATTCGTCGGCATGGTCGTGTCGCCGTTGGCGGCGACGAACCAGGCCCCCCGCCGAACGGCGAGCGCGCCCTCGCTCAGCAGGGCGTAGGACAGATCAGGCGAAATCCCTTGCACGACCGCCACGGGGGAATCGGCCGCGGTCGTCACCGGGCGCAGCCCCTGGGCCCGCAACGCGGAACGCAGCCCCATGCCGCCGACCACGAGCACGGCCGCGCCTGAGGGCACCCGTTCGGCGATCATGCGCGCCGCGGCCTGCGCCGAGGTCACCACGTCGTCCGGCGTGGCCGGCACCCCGATGGACACCAGATGCTCGGCGATCGCGGCCGGCGTGCGGGAGGCGTTGTTGGTCACGTACGCGAGCCGCACCCCGGTGTCACGGGCTCGGGTCAGCGCCTCGGGCGCACCCTCGACCGCCTGGCGGCCGAGGTAGACGACTCCATCGAGATCGAGCAGCAAGGTGTCGTAGAGGTCGATCAGCGTGGTCTGCATGGCCCCACTATTTCCGATGCCAAGACACCCCCATGACCCGGGCACACCCTTGCCGCCCTGCTCACCATTCCCGCCCCGGCCTCCTCGGCGGCGACGAGCACGGCGAACCCGCCGACAGCACCTCGCCCCCCGGCTCCGTGGTCACGCCCCGCCCCGGACACCCAGGCAACGCCCCACCCGCAACCCCACCAAATCAAACCGAACCGAGCCCACAGAGGCACCCCGAAACAACCATGCTCACCCCGACACCACCATGGACCGAGCAGGCGTGGTGACAGTCACCGGACACGGGCACGGCTGGGACGGGTTGTTCACGCCTGTCGGGCGCGCAAGGTGGCGCGGACCTGCTTCAGCGCCGAGACGTAGTCACGGAGGTCGGGGCGCATCGCCACGGCCATGGCCAGGTGCTCCTGGGCGGCCTTCATGTCGCCCGTGCGCCACAGCGCCATGCCGAGGCCGAAATAGGCGTAGTCCTCCGTAGGGTCGGCGGAGACGATCCAGCGGAAACTGTCGGCGGCCTCCTCGTAGCGGCGCGAATTGAACTGGGCTCTGGCCAGAGCCTCCCGAATGCTGCGCGAGCCGGGCTCGGCGTCGGCCGCACGCGCCAGGACGGCCGCCGCGGCGGCCGGGCTGCCGTCCTTCAGCAGCTTGACCCCGCGTTGAAACCACTCGTAGACATCGCCCGCTGGAGCGTTCGACTCATAGACATCACCGGCAGGAGCGTTCGACTCGTAGACGTGTGAGTTCGGCTGAAAGTCAGCGGGCTCCGGCCCGCTTCGTCCCTGCACCATCTTTTGAGGCCTCCTTCAGAGGACAAGTCATCCCGGCTTCCTGACGAGCCGGGCAGCGCTACGACATCGGGGCTGTCTCTGAGCGACTCAGGCCTTTATGGCACCATGCCCGGTATGGCCATCTCTGAACTGCCGTCGCCTGACGGACTGGTATTGCGCCCGTTCCGGGGTGTGCGCTTCGCAGTGGACGACCTGGCTGCGGTCACCTCCCCACCGTACGATGTCGTCTCGCGGGAAGACGTCCACAGTTTGCTCGATGCCCACCCCAACAACGTCGTGCGGCTGATCCTTCCCGGCGCCGACCAGCATCGTTACGCCGAAGCTCGCGAAACGCTCGGATCGTGGCTCAATTCGGGCGTACTCGCCGTAGATGATCTCCCTGCGCTTTACGTCTACGAACAGAGCGGGCCGGGTCTGCTGCTGCGCGGTCTGATCGGCGACCTCGGCCTCTCTGAGCCGGAGAAGGGCATCGTGCTGCCGCACGAGAACGTCATGCCCGCGACGGTGGCCGACCGCTTGGCGCTGATGAAGACGACCGAGAGCAACCTGGAGCCCATCTTCCTGCTGTACGAGGGCGACGGCGCCGCCGCCTCCAGCCTGGTCGACGAGGTGGCCTCGACTCGGGCGCCGCTGGTGGACGTCCGCACCGACGACGGCATCACCCATCGGTTGTGGGCCCTCACCGAACCGGCCGAGCAGCAGACCGTGGCGGAGGCGCTTCATGAGCGCCAGGCGCTCATCGCCGACGGCCACCACCGGTACGCCACCTACCTCGCCCTGCAGCGCGACTACCACGCCGAAGGGCGTGGCCCCGGCCCGTGGGACTTCGGCCTGGCCCTGCTGGTCGACTCGAGGGCCTACCCGCCCGATCTCAAGGCCATCCACCGGGTCATCCCCGGGCTGCCCCTGGACGAGGCGGCGGCGCGGGCCAAGGGAGCCTGGCAGGTGCATGAGTTCGCCCACCTGGAGGAGGCGCTGGAAGCGCTCGCCACATCGACGGGCCCGGCGTTCGTCCTGGCGGGCGAGGGGCCCAGCCACCTGCTCACCGGCCCCGACCCTGTGCAGCTGCAGCACGCCATGCCGACGGGCCGCACGGACGCCTGGAAGTCCCTCGTCACGTCGATCCTCTCGGAGTTCCTCCTGCCGAAGGTCTGGGGCATGCACGACGATGAGCAGACGGTGCGCATCGTCCATCACGACCCGTTCCGGGCCGCGCAGATGGCCCGCAGCGAGTCGGGGACGGCGGTGATCGTCCCGCCGCTGACCGTCGAGAACGTACTTGCCATCGCGGCGGGAGGCGAGCGGGTGCCCCGCAAGTCCACCTCGTTCGGCCCCAAACCCCGCACCGGCCTGATCCTTCGCACCTTCGCCACCGACTGACCCCCGAACCCCCGTCGCAGACCCCACACCCGCGACGAACCCGCCCCGACCATCCCCCTCCTCATCAGGTGAGCAGCCCCGGGCACGAAGCCATCGCAGCGTGAAGACTCTCGCTCGACGCCCCTTGCCCGCACCCGTGCTTGTGCTCGTGCCCGTGCTGATGCCCGTGCCCGTGCTCGTGCTCCGACGTGTCGCGATCGCGCGGACGCTGCGCGCCCATTGGAGCGTCACCGTTCGCTGGGCCGCCGGAGTCGATGGCGGCGGCGGTTTCCCTCCGTCGTCGATCTCGTGCCCGCAGACGACTCGCCTGGTGTACCTCGACCTCATAGGTGCTCACCCCCCCACCGGCCCCGCCCCGATATCTCTGGTGCAGCGCTCCCTCGACCGTGACGACGTCATCGACCGTCCACCCGGCCACCTGTGCGCCGACCTCGGCGTCGAAGGTGACGCACGCGATGCCGTCGGCCTTCTTTCCACTCGCGTGCTCGGGGGGCCGACGGACCGCGAGCCCCCACATCGTCATGACGTCTCCGCTGGGCAGCTCCTTGCGCCTCGGCGGCTTGGACAGCCGTCCGACCAGCGTCACCTCGTTGCGGTGCATGGGAAACCCCTTCCTGCCATGTCACGTCCTGTCCATGACGGGCCCATCTTCCGGCGGCAGGTCTGCTCCCGCGAGGACCGAACGTCGCTCTGTGGAAAACGGCGCGAGTGCCTGGCACATGGACGTCGCGAAGGCGGAGTCATGCCCGCGGTTCGCCCTGGGAATCGCCCAGGTGGTACGAACATAGGGACCACGGGCACGGCGCGCGCCCGGGGGAACGAAGGAGCAGCCTGTGGACAACGTCACGCCGCTCGGCGGAGATGTCTACGAGATCGACACGCGCATGGCGGGGTACTCCGGGATCACCGCGGGCTATCTGATCCTCGGGGACCGGCCGTGCCTCGTCGAGACCGGCACGTCCACGTCGGCGCCCGTCGTCCGCGACGCGCTCACGTCTCTCGGAGTCGGCCGGGACGATCTCGCCACGGTGGTGGTCACGCACATCCACCTGGACCACGCGGGGGGCGTTGGCGATATCGCCGGTTTCTACCCCTCCGCCGAGATCGTCGTCCACCAGAAGGGCGCACGGCACCTCGCCGACCCCACCGTTCTCATGGCCAGCGCGAAAATGGTCTGGGGGGACAAGCTCGACTCGATCTTCGGAGCGCTGTCGCCCACCGAGGCGGCCCGCATTCGCGCCCTGGACGACACCGACTCGATCGACCTCGGCGGCGGCCGGACGCTGGCCAGCCACTACTCCCCGGGGCACGCCAAGCACCACGTAGGCCTGCTGGACTCGGCGACCGGCGACCTGTACGTCGGCGACGCCGCCGGGGTGTACCTGCCGCAGACTGGCGACCTGCGGCCGGCCACGCCTCCCCCGGACTTCGACCTGCAGACCGCGCTGAACTCGCTGACCCTGTTCAACGACCTCGGCCCTCAGCGACTGCTGTTCAGCCACTACGGGCCGGTCTCCGACGTTCCGGAGATCCTGGCACGTTCCGCCGAGGAACTGCGCATCTGGGTGGATCTGACCCGCCAAGCCCACACGCAGGGCATGGACCTCGACCACGCCGTGGCGATGGTGCGCGAGAAGACGCGTGAACGCTATGGCGCCCCTGCCCTGGAAGACGCCGAAACGGTGCGGCAGTTCGAGATGCTCAGCGGGGCTCCGTCCAACGTGGCGGGCATCATGCACTGGCTCAACCGCTCTCGCCCCGCCGCAGGCTGAGGCCGCTTTCGACGATTATCATCGATTTCGGCGATTACGGCCTCTCGGCGAAGCATGCTGTCTCATTGAGCCGTCGCACTCATTGAGCTTGCGCATCCATTGGGCAGCTCGCTCGTCGAATCGACTCTCTCGTCGATCCTTCCGTCGAGCGGGGCTCTATGGTGACCCGGCCAAAGTGGTTGGCGAAGAACGCCACTGTTCACCGAAAGGCCGGAAATATACCGCGTACGTGCGTGCCTGCTTTTCGGGCGGGCACGGTTCTGTGCCGGGCAGGCTTAGATTTCAGCCAACGGGGGAACGATGAGTGGCGGGCGCCGCACGCCTCGAGTTCGTCGGCGCCCACCACCCCTCGTCAGCCCATGCGCGCCTCAGGCATCACGCCGATCCGGCTTGTGCGCCTGAACGTCGTCCTCGTCTTCGTCGTCCAGAACATCCCCCGGAACCGGCCTCGCCGAAACACCGAAATCCGGTTCGATGAAGGCCGGCGCCATGCCGATCTCCATGCGCGGAGCCTCCATCACGGGGGCGTCCGCCTCCCGCACACCGGTGCCCGCCGGGCCGCTTCCGGCCGCGGGCGATTCAGGTGCGACGCCATCGGATTCCACACGGCTCCGGTCGCTCGGCGACTGGACGCCGGCGGCTTCGGCGGCTTCGGCGCCATCGACGCTCTGAGCTCCACGGGCCGGCTCTCCGGCATCGGTTTCGAGCTTGACGGAGCCCTCGTCCTCAGGGGCTTCGGTCTCCTCCGGCGCTTCGGACGGCACGGCCGCCCCGGACGGGACGGCCACCTCACCGATGGCCGCGCCGGGTGCCTGCACACCCTGCCCGGGCACCGCCTGCCGGTCCGGCGTCTGGGCAGCCTGCGTGCCGAGGCCCTCGGCAACGTCGTCCCCGGCCTCCTGCTCGGCGCCGGCGACCGGCTCATCCCGGACGTCGGCACCGCTTCTGTCATCCAGGGTTACGGCAGACCCGCCGACCGCGTCGACGGCGGACTCGGAGACTTCCTCGTCTTCGTCCTCGTCCAACTCGTCGCCGTCGGCGTCCGCGCCGAGTTCGCCGTCGAGGTCCGTGCCGGCCTCGTCGTCGCCGTCCAGGACGAAGTCGCCGTCCTCCTCGTCCTCGTCCTCCTCGATGTCCTCGATGACGGCTCCGGTGAGCTGCGCGTACCGCTCGGCCGCGTCCGTCTCTCCGTCCTCGTCGAACATCATGGCCCGCTCGAACCAGTCGGTGGCCGCGCTCTCGTGGCCGGCCTCCGCCAGGGCGTCGGCGTAGGCGAACGTCAGGCGGGCAGACCAGGGGTGCGGCTCCTGGTTGCGCAGCTCGGGCACCCGCTGAAGGGCGATGACGGCCGCGTCGTGCTGACCGAGATCCCGGCGCGCGCCGGACTCCACGATGGCCAGCTCGATGCGACCCGCACGGTCCAGACGCTCGGCCTCGGGGGAACGGATCAGGTCCAGCGCACGCTCAGGACGGCCGAGCCCGCGCTCGCAGTCCGCCATGATCGGCAGGAACTCATCCAAGCCCGTCATCCTGCGCGCGGCGCGCAGATCGCTGAGCGCCTCGGCGTAGTGTCCGGCACGGTAGGCCGTCAGACCCACCGCCTCGCGGACGACGCCGATGCGCGCGGCGAACCGGCGAGCGACCTTCGCGTGCTCGTACGCCAGCTCCGCGTCGTCGTCACCGAGCGCACGCTCGGCGGCCACCAGGTGGCAGGCGATCATGTTCGCGAGGTCGTTGGGCAGGGAGCGGAGCTCGTCCCTGACCTCCTTCTCCAGTTCCTCGGGCGTGATGTCCGGAGCCAGCTCCGGCACCGCGACCTGCTCGTCGCGGCGCGGGCGCCCGTCGCGGGAGCCGTGCTCGGTGTCGCGCCCGAAGGGGCGGCCAGTGTCGCGTCCGTAACGGCCGCGGGAGCCTTCGTGCTCGCCACGACCAGCGCCGCCCCGGTCGCCTCCGGAGGAACCGTGCCCGCTTCGGTCGTCCCTGGAGCCGTACCCGCCCCGGTCGCCTCTTGATGCGTAGCCGTCCCTGTCGCGGTCGCCGTAAGACCTGCCACCGCGGTCACCGGTGGACGGGCGGTCCTCGCGGGGCCCCCGGTCGTCGCGGCCCTCACGGCTGAACGGGCGTGGCCCGGAACCGGAGCGCTCATCCCGCGGGAACGGACGCTCGGCGCCCTGTCCACGACTGTCACGGCCGTAGGGCCGGTCACCGCCGCCGTACGGACGGCCACCGCGGTCGTCGCGGCCCTGGCGGCCTTCACCGTCGAACGAGCGTGCTCCCGGCCCGCGGCGGTCATCTCGCTGGAACGGCCGTCCACCGCGCTCACCTGGACCCGAAGGACGGGCGCCTCGGTCGTCACGGTCGTACGGACGCCCGCCGCGGTCTCCGCGGTCGAACGAGCGCCCACCACGATCGTCCCGCTCGAACGGGCGCCCACCACGGTCATTCCGCTCCAACGAACGTCCACCACGGTCACCGCGGTCACGCCAGCCCGAGGACTCGGCGGGCCGGCCCTCACGCCGGTCCCCGTAACCGGAGCCCGGCCGGTCGCCCTCGCGCTGAGGACGCTCGCCGCTCATCCCGGAGGAGCCGCCACGGTCGTACGGGCGCCCACCGGAGCCGCCGCGGTCGTCCCGGTAGGACGGCCGGGCCTGGCGGTCGCCACGGTCGTCACGGTTGTACGGCCGGGTGCCGGGGCCGCCGCGATCATCGCGCCTGTCACGGCCCTCGTGGCCTTCACGGCCTTCACGATTGAACGGACGCGGGCCCGAGCCGCCGCGGTCATCCCGCTGGAACGGACGGCCTTCGCGGTCGCCGCGGCCAGGACCGGAAGGACGACCGCCACGGTCGTCACGATCACGCCAGCCGGACGAACCTCCGGCGCCCGCCCCACGCCGATCCCCGGCGCGGGAGTCGGGCCGGCCGCCATAGGAGCGGTCACCGCGCGGCCCCTGGAACCCCTGGCCACTGCGGGGAGCGCCGCCCCGGTCGTCGCGGCCGTAGGAGCGGTCACCGCCGCCACCGCGACGGTCGTCACGGTCGTCCCGGTTGAAGGAACGACCCGCACGCTCAGAGCCGTCGCCACTGCCACCCGGACGATCTTGGTAGCCACCGCGCTCACGGCGCTCGAAGGAACCCTCCGGACGCTCGTTGCCCTCGAAGGAACGGCCTTGACGGTCGCCACGGTCGCCACGGTCAAAGGAACGGGCAGGCCGGTCGCCACGATCGAACGAACGACCCGGCCGATCAGTGCGGTCCCCACGGTCGCCGCGGTCGAAGGAACGGCCGGAGCCCTCTCGCCGGTCGTCGCGGCCGAAGCCCTGACCACCGCCGGACGCGCCCCTGCCCTCACCGCCGTACGGCCGGCCACCACGGTCGTCGCGCTGGAACGGTCGTCCTCCGCGAGAATCACGGTCGCGGGACCCGTACGAACCGCCGGGACGGCCTTCGCGCCGCTCGCCGTAGCGTGGGCCGTCCCCTGGGCGCCTCTCTCCACGGGCTCCGGCGCGGTAGCCGTCGGCCGGCCGGTCTCCCCTGGGCCTCTCAGGGCGGTCACTGCGGGATCCCCCGGACCCCTCGCCCGAGCGGTTCCCACCATCTTCGGGACGGCCCGAGTCCTCACGTCCGTTATCTCTGTTCACTTCTGTCCTTCGTTGCTCGCTCACCGCGTCCGCCGTGATCGGCGTTCATCTGTAGCGCCGACCGTGTGCGGAGGGGACGGGCCATCTCGGCCGCGGGCCCCAAGGCCCGTTCACTCTGTCGCTGCCCGCCCTTGGCGCCTTACGCGACGAAGGCCACCCGTGGTGGGGTGGCCCGGCTCCGTCCAGCCTAGCAAGCCCCTACCCCCCAACCATCCATTCACCCGAAGAGCGCGGGACCGCCCACCCGCCGGATCGGCCTTTCCGGCCGCTCCGACGTCGCCGAACGATTTCCCGGGCTACGCAAGCGAGCCCTCCTCGACAGCCGCAAAGCCGGCATGTCCGCAATGAGAACCAGGCGAGAAGCGTCACCGCGCGGAGATGAGGGGATTCGAGAATCGCCACGCGGCCCGATGCGCTTCATGCACCTCGACCTACGCCCCCGGACGATCAGTGCGATGATCACTGGGTCAGCCACTCTGTGAGCGGCGAACGGGCCCTGCGCAAGTCTGCCGCGGACGTAACAGAACATTGCCGACAGCTTCCCCGCACGGGCACGTCCCGCCCTGCCATAAGAGAGGTGTCGTGGAGTGACTGCTCTGAGAGGAGTCTTGTAGCCATGGCCTCCATCCGCCATGAATTCGTGATCGACGCGTCCCCCGAGTACATCTGGGACACGCTGCGCGACGTAGGGGCCGTCCACGAGCGCCTGCTGCCCGGCCGCGTTGCCGACACCCGCATCGAGGGCGACCAGCGGTATCTGACCTTCCCCGACGGACATGTGGTCCGCGAGTTGCTCGTCGCGATCGACGACGAAGCCCGCCGCCTGGCCTACTCCGTCGTCGAGGGCGCTCGGCCGTCTACCCGGCATCACCATGCCTCCTTCGAAGTCCACGCCGAGGGTGACGGGGCGGGCCGGGTCGTCTGGACCACAGACGTGCTGCCGCACTCGCTGGCCACCGAGATCCGGATCCGCGTCCAACGAGGCGCGGCCGAGATGAAGGAGACGATCGAGCGGCAGTACGAGGCCACACCGGCCGGCCCAGCACGCTGAGCTCCTTCCACCCGGCAGCGCCGGCCGATCCAGGAAACTTCGTCTCTTCTGTTGACGTCAATCTGAGATCGGCATTAGCGTCGTCTCTGTCCGAGACAACGTTCAACGGGTCGCCGTCGATGCCGGAGCCCGTCATTGAGCGTGGTAGTAATGATCCGCGGAGGAGGCCGTACAGACGAAGTTGGTGCACCATGACCGAGCGCTACCTCGGCGTTCTCGGCATCGGCGAGGCGCTGGGTGTGAGTCGGCACGCGGTGCACAAGTGGCGCTCGCGATACCCCGGCGATTCGAGTCACCCGTTCCCCGAGCCTGACGTCGAGATCGACGGGGCTCCCGGCTGGCGGGCCGATCGCCTGGAGGAGATCATCCAATGGCGCAACGGCCTGCCGGGCCGCGGCGCAGGCGGCGGCCGTCCTTCAGCCGCACGTCAGGAATACCTCAGGGAAGCGGCGGCGCGTGGCATGGAACGGGACGAAGCGCTGCGCGCGCTCGTCACCCTCACCGAGGAGTTCCCGGAGAAGACCGAGCCGGAGATCTGCGCCTGGCTCATCTCGCACTGGCGCGGCTGATCCTTCTCCCGCCGGCCGACGCCTCCCCGCAACACGAAGCCATACGAAAGGCGATGACGCATGCCCGAAATCGGTGGGCACACCGCACCAGGATTCGAAGGAGTACGGGAAGCGTTCGCGGCCAATCTGGCCGGCGAACAGGAGATCGGCGCCGCAGTCGGCGTCTACCTACACGGTCGCAAGGTCGTCGACCTGTGGGGCGGCATCGCCGATCCGGAGACCGGCCGCCGCTGGGAACGCGACACGCTGCAGGTCGTGTTCTCCACCACCAAGGGCGTCACCGCCGCCTGCGCGCACCTGCTGTCGCAGCGAGGCGAACTGGACCTGGACGCGCCCGTCGCCCATTACTGGCCGGAGTTCGCGGCGAACGGCAAGGACCGCATCCCGGTCCGCTGGCTGCTCACCCACCAGGCCGGACTGCCCGCGATCGACCACCCCATCACCCCTGCCGAGGCGATCGTCTGGGATCCGATGGTGACCGCACTGGCCGCCCAGCGTCCATTCTGGGAACCGGGCACCGACCACGGTTACCATGCGCACACCTACGGCTGGCTGGTGGGCGAAGTCGTCCGCCGAGTGACCGGCCGCAGTCTCGGAGCGTTTCTCGCCGAGGAGATCGCCGCACCTCTCGGCCTGGATCTCTGGATCGGGTTGCCAGAAGCAGAACGGCACCGAGTCAGCCGGATCATCGCCGCCCCGATCGACCTGAGCGCATTCGCGCGTATTGATTTGGACGCCCTTCCCGAACCCGCGCGCGAGGTGATGAGGGCCTACGCCGACCCGACGTCACTGACCATGCGGGCGATCACCACCGTCGCGCCGCCGCTGAACCACAACGATCCCGACGAGCAGTCCGCCGAGATGCCCTCGACCAACGGCATCTGCACCGCCCGCGCGCTGGCCCGCTTCTACGCCGCGCTCATCGGCGAGGTCGACGGGCATCGCATCCTCTCGTCCGAGACCTTGGCCGCAGCGACCAGAGAACAGGCCAACGGCATCGACCGCGTGCTGCGCATACCCGTCCGGATCGGCACCGGCTTCGGTCTGCCCACTCCCGACGCGTTCTGGTACAGCCCTACCGCGTTCGGATTCCCCGGCTACGGCGGATCGCTCGGCTTCGCCGACCCGGCGACCGGTCTGGCGTTCGGCTATGTCATGAACCACATCCAGGAAGGCGTACCGGACCCAAGAGCCGCCACCCTCCTGACCGCAGTCCACAACGCCATGACCACCCATCTCCAGCCGTAGTTCACAGACGTGACCGCGTCCCGACGGTGCCCCCAGCCCCGGCGAACCCAACCCCAGCAGCTCCGATCCCACAGGCCCTAAGAAGAAAAAAAGGAGGGCCGAGAGGGAAAGAGGCGCCGGGGCAGAAGAGGGGACCGCGAGAAAAGGGTCCTGAAACGCAGGAAAGCCACCCGGATACCGGATGGCTTCCCTGCAACCACACAACACGACACTACCGCCCGTGTTGCGTATATGAAAT
>NZ_JBVJHR010000021.1:0-40248 GCF_055586705.1 Sphaerisporangium sp. NPDC049457
AGTTGGAGGGGTTGTAGTCCGGTGAGTTGGGTGCGCCAGTAGTCCAGGTCGCGTTGGTGCTGGTCGGTGGTGAGCTGGTGGTGCTGCCAGGCGGCATAGTCGGCGTACTGCACCGGCACCTCACCCAGCCCGGCCCGCCTCGATAGCTCGGACAGATCAGACAGACAGGACAATTTGTCCGGCTCGGTCGGCTCAGGCGGCTTGTGAAGTCCGTTCGGCTGGGCTGGTCCGGCTGGTCCGATGGCTGTGCCGGTGTCGGTGGCGGCGGTGTAGAGCCGGCTCAGTTCGCGGGCGAAGATGGTTTCCGACCAGCCGTCGAAGATGATGTGGTGCAGGCAGATGATCAGGATGGTCTGGTCGGGTGCGGTGCGCAGCAGTGCCGCTCGCAGGAGTGGTCCGGTGGCCAGGTCGAAGGGGGTGGCGGCGATGGTGTTGAGGTGGCGGGTGATGTCGTCCTGGTCGTGCCCGGTGAGGTCGGTGATGGGCAGGTCGACGGGGGCGGGTGGGTCGATCAGCTGGTAGGGCTGGCCGGTGTCGTCGGCGGCGAACCGGGTGCGCAGTACTTCGTGTCGTGCCACCAGTGCTGACAGCGCCTGCCGCAACGCCGCCACGTCCACCGCCCCGACCAGACGCAACGCGACCCGGATCAGGTACTCGTTGCCGCCGGGCTCCAGCTGGTCCAGGAACCACAGGCGCCGCTGCGCGGACGACAACGGGATCCGGCCGCCTCGCGCCATCGGCCGCGGCCCCTGCCGCCCGGCGTTCCGACCGGCCTTCCGGCCGGTGTCGCGGTCGGCGTTCCGAAGCAGGCTCACGGCCTCCCGGCCGGCCGCCGAGGCGGTATCGCCCCGGGACGCCGACGTGGCTTCGCGGCCGCTCGCCGAAGTGGCGGCGGCGCCGAATTCGCGGTCTTTCTCGACGCGATCCGTGGCGAATACGTCTCGCCGGATGTGAAGGATTCGCGATTCATCCGCTGACTTGATATTCGCCATCGGGCCCTACCCATCATGTCCACGGGCTGCTGCGGTTCATATCGAACAATCGCCAGCCTGCCAGCCGGTCCGCCCGCTGCCAGCTGGGCAGTTGCAACCATCTCCCCGTGGCCACTTCTGCCCAGCGAATGCGCCCATGCCGGATGACCTCGGCGAACGGGCCCGCGCTAATGCGCGTGCCGCCCATTTCCGCCGCGCGGTGATTGCGTTATTCGCCGGCGCCGTCCTACGTTCTGCGACATGAAAAGGCTGCTTTCTGCGCACCAGGCGACCCGGAGACTTTCGGCGCACCACGCCGTCCAGAGTTCTCCGGAGAACCGGGCCGCTCAGGGAACCGTCGTCGACGACATCCGCGGCCACGCCACCCGTGACCCGGACGCGCCCGCGGTCGTGACGCCGCACGCCGTCATGACCTACGGGACCCTCGCCGACCGGATCGACCGCCTGGCCCGGACGCTGGCGGCCGCCGGGGTCGGCGCCGAGAGCCGCTGCGCCGTCGTCACCGAAGAGGGCGTCGACGTCGTGATCGCGATGGCCGCCGTGATGCGCGCCGGCGGAGCGTTCCTCACCCTCGATCCCGGGCAGCCGGTCCAGCGCCTTCGGGCGATGGTCGAAGGCGTGGACGCCGGTTTCCTGGTCACCACCGCCGCGCTCGCGGAACGGCTCGCTTTGCCCGTCGACGGCCCCACCATCATGATCGACGACTTGGGCGACCGGCCGGCGCACGCGCTCCCGGACCTCGTCCCGCCGCGTTCCCTCGCCTACATCAGCCACACCTCCGGGTCGACGGGCACCCCCAACCCGGTCATGATCGAACACGGCGGGCTGCTCGCGTACCTGCGGTCCATCGTCGCCGCCTGCGGGCTGGGCCCGCGCACCGTGGCGCTGCAGCTCGCCCCGTTCGGTTACGACGCCTCCATCCGGGGTGTCTTCGCGCCGCTGGCCGCGGGCGGTCGCCTGGTCCTGGCGCCTCGTTCCACGCTGCTGCGTCCGGCCGCCCTGGCCGACGCGGTGCGGGCCTACGGCGTGAACGCCGTCTTGAGCAGCACCCCCACGCTGCTGACCGCTCTGGCCCAGGAGGAGGGCGTCGCCGCGCGGCTGCGCGGCATCGAGGTGATCCTCTGCGCCGGGGAGTCGCTGCGCCCCTTCCTCGCGGCCGGGGGCAGGCGGCTGGCCGCGGGCCGGCTGGTCAACCACTACGGGCCGACCGAGTGCACGATCACCTCCACCTGCTACGACGTTCCCGCGCAGCCGGACACCGAGGCCGACCTGATCGGCACGCCGATCGACGGCGTCACGGTCCGCCTGCTGGATGAGAACCTGCTCGCGGTCCCCGACGGCGCGGTCGGCGAGATCTTCATCGGCGGCGCGGGCGTGGCGCGCGGCTACGGCGGCCGGCCGGCCCTCACTGCCCGCCGGTTCGTCCCTGACCCCTACGGGCCGCCCGGGGCCCGCCTGTACCGGACCGGTGACCTGGCCCGGCGCCGCTCCGACGGCGTCCTTGAGTTCCTCGGCCGCACCGACCGGCAGGTCAAGATCCGCGGCTACCGCGTGGAGCCGGCCGAGGTCGAAGGCGCCCTGCTGACCCATCCGGCCGTGACCGGGGCGGTGGTCACCTCCGCCGCCGACGAGCGCGGCCGGGTCCACCTCGTCGCCCATGTCACGGGCGTGCCGGCCGGCGTCACGGACGCCGCGCTGCGCGCGCATCTGGCGCGGACGCTGCCACCCCACCTGATGCCACGGCGGTTCCACCGCGTCGAGGGCATCCCCACCACCCACAGCGGCAAGGCCGACCGGACCGCGCTCACGGCGCTCGCTCCCGCCCGCGGCGTCCCGGACGCCTGACCCGCGGCCCACCCCGCAGAGAACGCCGCACCTCCCACCACCCTCCGCGCAGGCCGCACCCGCGGCCGCCGTCAGAACAGGACCGTCCGGACAGGACGTCCATCCTCACCAGCACACCCGCCGTCTCAGCTCGCCGGCCTTGGAAGGGCGCGAACCATGACAACGACCAATGACGACCTGACCCGCACCGATCTCACCCCTGACCTGACCACCGACCTGACCGAGCTCATCGTGGGCGTGTACCGGGAGACGATGCGCCACGACGGCCTCGGCCCCGACAGCGACTTCTACGAGGAGGGCGGGGACTCCATGACCGCCTTCCAGATCATCGCGCGGCTGCGCGCCGCGCTCGATGTCGACGTCCCCGTCGCCCTGGTGTTCGCCTGCCCCACGCCCGCCGACCTCGCCGCCGCCGTCGCGGACATCTGCCGCGACGGCGGCCCGGACGACGCCGCCGGCCTCAACTGAACGGAGAGCACCACCATGAAGGACGCATCGGCGCCGCACGTCGGCCAGTGGCGGTTGTGGAACCAGATCTCAGTGCGCGGACCGGGCTTCCCCGCGTCGGGCGTCCTGCGGCTGGCACCGGAGGGCCTGGCGGAGGCGGCGGACAAGTTCGGCCAGGCGGGGGAACTGTCCGGGCCCCAGTGGGACGACTTCGAGGAGCGGTTCGGCGCCGCCGCGCTGTCGGTGTCGCGGACGCTGCAGGAGATCGCCGGGCAGCCGCTGTTCCAGTCGGCGGTGGCCTGGCAGAACCGCACGGTCCTGTCGTCGGGGATCGGCCCGTTCCTGCGCTGGACGCCGGAGGGCAAGCGGCCGAGCATGGCGCGGCAGCGTGAGGAACTGGTGGCCCACTACTGGCAGCGGTTCTGCGTGAAGAACGACACGATCGGCTTCTTCGGCCCGGTCGGCTGGGGCACCTGGGACCGGTCGACGCGTGGCGTGGCCGTCGAGCCGGGCGAAGGGCTGGTCGCCGAGTCGGGCGTGTACTTCGCGAGCTGGGCCGTCGACGCGGTGGCGCGATGCGTCAGCGAGGACCCCGGCGTCCGGGAATGGCTCGCGCCACGGCGGATGCCGTTCGTCCGGGCGGCCGGCGCCGAGGTGAGCGTCCCCGGCCTGCCCCCGGCGCGGATCGGCTCCGACGAGTGGGAGGTGCTCCGGCTGTGCGACGGCGTCCGGGCGGCCCGCGACATCCAGCGGGAGCTCGGCGCGGGCGTCGACGTGCGCGCCGTGCTGGAGGCGCTCGTCAAGCGGCGGTGGATCGTGTGGCGGCTCGACGTGCCCGCGGACACCTATCCGGAACGGCGGCTGCGCGAGCTCCTCGACCGGATCGGCGACACCGCCGTCCGGGAGCGGGCCCTGGCCAAGCTGCGCGTCCTGGAACGAGGCCGCGACCGGGTCCGTGACGCGGCCGGCGACCCCGAGGCGCTCGTGGCGGCCCTCGAGGCGCTGGAGGCCGACTTCACCGAGCTCACCCAGGTCGCGGCGCAGCGCCAGAAGGGCGGCGGCGCCGCCCCGTGCCGGGCGCTGATCTACTCCGACAGCATGCGCGCCGCCCGCGTCCGGGTCGGCACCGAGCTGATCGACGCCCTGGCTCCGCTGGACCTGCTGCTGTCCGGCGGCGCCTGGCTGACCTCCACCCTGGCCGAGCGGGTCATGCGCCGCGCCCGCCAGGTGTACGCCGAGCAGACCGCGGGCCGCGGCCAGACGCCGCTCGACCTGGCCACTTTCTGGTTCGCGTGCATCCCGCTGCTGCACAGCGGCGCCGTCGCCGACGCGGCCGACGTCAAGCGGGAGTTCGCCGAGCGCTGGGAGTCCATCCTGCGCCTGCCGCCCGGCGCGCGGCGGGTGCGGATGACCAGCGCGGACATCGCCGGCCGGGTGCGCGAGGCGTTCGGCGCGCCCGAGCCGGGATGGGCCACGGCACGCTACGCCTGCCCGGACGTGCTCGTCGTGGCGGAGGACGCGGACGCGATCGGCCGCGGCGAGTTCGAACTGGCCCTCGGCGAGCTGCACCTGGCCATCAACACGCTCGGCGCGTCCCTCTTCGTCAACCAGCACCCCGACAAGGGCGAGCTGCTGGCGCTCACCGACCTCGACCACCCGGGGCCGCGCCTGATGCCGCTGCAGCCCAAGGAGCACCGCGCACGGCTGTCCGCCCGCACCAGGTACTCGCTCGTCCGGGACCAGGACTACTGCGTCGCGCTGGCGGACGCCAGCGCCGACCCGCGCCGGCCGCGCACGATCGCGAGCGCCGACGTCGTCGTCCGCGACCAGGACGGCCGGCTCGTCGCCGTGCTGCCCGACGGAGGCGTGTTCGACCTGGTGGACATCTTCTCGCAGGCCCTGACCATGATGGTGCTCGACATGTTCAGGATCGTCCCCGAGGACGTCGACCACTTCCCGCGCGTGACGATCGACCGGATGACGGTGGCGCGGGAGACCTGGCGGTTCGACCCGGCGACGATGGACTTCGCGAACGACAAGAGCGAGGCCAGGCGGTTCGTCGGGGCCGGCCGGTGGCGCACGGCGCAGGAGCTGCCGCGTTTCGTGTTCGTGGTGTCGCCCACCGAGCCGCGGCCCTTCTACGTGGACTTCCACAGCCCCGTCTACGTGAACATCTTCGCCAAGGCGGTGCGCCGCCTGCTGCGCGACGACCCGCAGGGCCGGATCACCATCAGTGAGATGCAACCCACGCCCGAGCAGACCTGGCTCACCGACGACCAGGGCAACCGTTACACCTCGGAGCTGCGCTTCGTCGCCGTGGACGACACCCGCGCCCGCCCCGCCGCCCCGCCCGCCCGCTACGCAAGGCCACTGCCCCAGCCCGAGCCCGCCACCCGGAACGCGATGGCGCCGGCAGGGTGACCCGCACCTCCTGGCGGAAACCCGAGGCGGGACGGGAGCACACCGCTCCCGTCCCGCCTCGGACCACCGCCCGGTCACCCGCGAACGCCCGAGTCTGGACCGGCGGTTTTTCACCGTTTCGCGGTAGGCCTCGCCGCCGGAGGGGCGTCCGCGCCGACGCGCAGGAGGACCTCGTCCAGGGCCGCCGGGCCGGACACGCTGTCGAGCGCGCACGCGGCGGCCAGCGCGGCCGGGGAGAAATGCTCGGCGAGTGCCTCGGTCAGCCACCTGCGCGCCATTGACGGATCACGTCGAGCCGAGGCGACGGCCAAGCCCGCCAGAATCTCGGGTTTCGTGCCGGGATGCGCGATCCGCGCCACGCGGTCGGCGAGATCCCAGAACCCCGCCTCCGCGAACGTGGCCGCCTTCGCCACCCGGAACTCGGCGAACTGTTTTGCCGGCGGGAACCGGGATCGGCGAAAATCGTCGATCAATCCTTCGGCGAGGAGCCGGGCGGTCTTCTCGTCGCCCGCGGACATCGCGGCTTCGATCAGCGCGTATGACCGGTTGCCGCCGTACCGGTGTTCGGGATCGAGCAGCTCGGCCGCCGCGTCGCGGGCGCGATCGGCCCGGCCGATGGAGTAGTAGAGGGACGCGATCTCGGCCGCCCCGGCCCGTCGCGAGTCGCCGTCGCTCCAGGAGCGGGTCTCCGACATCGCCCGCGAGAGGAGACCGCCGGCCTCCGCCCGCCTGCCGGCCTCGGCCATGACCTGGGCCAGGGTGAGGAACACGGTGATCCTTCTGCTCTTTCCCCTCACCCGCCGGGAGCATCGGCGAGCCAGGCCGAGCGCCCGCTCGAACCTCCGGCGGTCGTTCATGGCCAGTGCCGCCTTCGCGACGTGGCCGTAGGCGATGGTGCGGTGGAACGGCCCGGACAGATGCAGCGCCAGATGGTCCACCGCGTCCAGCCAGGCGGGAAGATCCTCTTCGAGGCCGTCGCCGGACGTCGCGGCGATCACGGAGGTGAGCGCGACGAGGCGTGCGAACCTTCCCTCGATCTCGGGCAGGACGGACCGGGCGAGGTCGAAGGATCCGAGCCGCGCCGAAGTGGCGACGACATGACGGAGCAGGTCATCGGTTCCGGGCCAGAACGGATTTCCCGGGTAGGCGTTCAGCAGTTCGACGATCCTGCCGTGGTCTCCGAGCCGGACGGCCGGTTCGACGGCGGACCACACGACCTCGGAGGCCGCCCAGGAGGACTTCGGGAATTGGGAGACCAGGGCCAGCGCTCGCGGCCAGAAGACCGTCCGGGCGAGGAACCTGGCGAGATCCAGGACCGCCTGCGTGTCGAAGTCGCTCAGGCCGTTCAACAGAGAGAACGCCCACGGTACGTCCCCGGCCTTTCCCGCTCCCAGAGCGATCGCGGAGAGCAGCCGGCCTCGTACGTCCGTCTCCAGGTGGCCAGTCCGCCGCTCGACCTCGCCCTGGATCCGCTCATGGCACAGGGCGGCGGTGGTGATCGCGGCGACCGACCGGTGGTCGGAGCTCCAGTCCTTGTGCGTTCGCCTCATCCGTGTTCGGCGGACGTACGCGTCGGCGGCGGGCAGCACGTGACGAGACCCCGGTTCGCGTGCCTTCTTCGCGGCGGCGAGGGCCACGCCGGCCACCTGGGCCTCGTAGGAGAAGATGGGGCCGGCCGAAGCGATGGCGCCGATGAGCCGCGCGGCCCCTTCCATGTCCTCCGCTGCGACGCACAGATGCGCCTGTCCTATCAGGAAGTCGTCATGCTCGTTGCTGTGCAGGATGTTCGCCGGCTCGGCCGACAAACCGGCGGCCCGCCGGAGAGTCTCGTCGACGTCCACCGCGACGGGGACACCCGGCGGGTGGACGACGATGGCGCGCGCGAAGGCGTGCCGGGCCTCGTCCATGCCGGCCAGGGTCGCGGCCTCGGCGGCGCGCCGCAACGCGGCCTGCCCGTGACCGGCGGGAACGGCGTCGTCGACCGACCGGTGCAGGCGTCGCAGGAGCGCGCGGGCCCGGTCGGTCTCCCCGGTCATCGTGGCGGCGAAGGCGGCATGCGACAACGCCGCGAAACAGTAGGAGTCGATCAGCGCCACCTCGTGGACGTGTTCCCACATGCGGGCCGCCAGCGACCGGGCCGTCGCGAAGCCGTGCAGGCGCACGGCCGAGGTGACCATGCGCGCGAGGAGCCCCGCCGACTCGACGTGCTCCAGCCGGTTCCTCGGCGGCGCGGCGTCCGGATCCTCGTGCGGCGGCCGGTCCGATCGGTTGATGCCGGCGACGAGGGAGCGTATCGCTTCGATGTCGTCGATGCTCTCCTGCTGAACGTCCCAGTCGATGTGCCCCAGCCTTTCGCGGGCCAGTTCGAGCATCGGCCGGCAACGGGCGGCGTGCCCCGCGTCCAGAGCGATCTCGATGACGGCGACCAGGGCTTCGGCGCCCCTCACGCCTTCGCACAGGCGGGCCAGATGTTCGGCGCGAGCCCATGCCCCCGCGTGCGCGTGGGCGCGTACGAGATCGAGGGGCACGTCGCGGTCTCCCCGGCGGATCACGTCCACGATGGAGGCGGCCCGTATGGCCTGGCGCAGGTCGTCGTCGCCCGGCCGGAGGAGCATCCCGAGTCCCTGGCGCAGGTCCTCCATCGCCCGCAGGTCCGATCCGGTGACCCGGCGGAGCAGATCCAGACGCTCCGGCGAGGTGAGCAGTCGGACGAGACGGTCCCTGTCGCCCGCGCGGATCAGCGTCCGTCCGTACTCGTCCGCCAGGCATCGCGGCGTGTCCTCCGGCCAGCCGGCCCGCTGGTATCGGTCGCCCCAGGTCCGGACGGCCGTCAGGTGCCGATCCAGCAGGTGGCGATCCACCCCGAGCTCGGTCTCCTGACGGAGCGCGTCATGGGAGAACGCGTAGCGTCCGCCGTCGTCGGTGCCGGCGTGCAGGAGCACACGTCCGGACACCGCGCGGTCGAACACCCGCTGTACGTCCCCTCTGTCCGCGTCGATGCCCTGTTCCCGCAGCAGGCCGGCGCCCTCCGCCGCGGACAGGGGACCGGTCACGGTGACCAGGCCCAGCACGAGCCGGGGCAGTCCGTCCTCCGCGGTCAGCAGCCTGGACAGGTCCGCGGTGGCGCGGTCACGGGCTTTCCCGGCATGTTCGCTGGGTTCGAGCTCCGCCGTCGTCGCGTCCGTGCGCAGAGGATGGTCGGGGGAGACGTGGTCGCCGGCCCGCGGATTCGGGCGGCTGAAAAGGATCACCCGGGCGGCGTCCGGGACGAACTGGGGCAGGCGCGCGCCGATGGGTCCCGATCCCGAGGAATCCTCGTCGAGTTCGTCCAGGCCGTCCAGCAGCAGGATCAGGGTGCGCTGGTTCGATCGTGCCACTTCGGCGGCCCGCCGCCACAGGCCGTCGAATGCGCCCTTGGGATCAGCGGGCGGCGGTTCGTAGGCGATGGCCGCCAGCTGATCCGTCACGGCCGCCCACAGCTCATTCTCCTGTTGCCCTTCCGGGCGGGACGCGAAGAAGGACACCACGTCGATCCCCGGCCCGGGCCCGGCGGCGAAGGAGGCGGCGAGGCTCGTCTTGCCGGACCAGGGGACCCCGCCGCACAGCAGATAGGACCCTTGGAAGCTCCGCAGCGTCTCCTTCTCGCGTTCCCGGTCCACAAGCCGCGGGCATCGCGCGGCCACGGCCTCCACCCGGTCGAGGTAAGCGGCCCGTCTGCGCGCGGGAGGCAGGTCGAACGCGTCGCCCGCCAGCAGCCGGCGCAGGCTGCGGGCGCTGGCGGCCGGCTCGGCGCAGCCGGGGATGGAGACGCGGATGTCACCGGTGGCGACCCCGAGTTGGTCGGCCAGCAGCATCCGCCGTGCTGGATCCACCCTGACCACGATGCCCACGAGCGATCCTTCGACGAAGACGCCGGCGCCCGAGATGCCCGTCCATTCGTTCATGTCCTCGAACTGCTTGTTGTCCAGCGGGATCTCCAGCAGTCCGCGCTTGGCGCCGGTCGTGGAGACGGTGCTCTCCACGACCACGCCTTCCCGATAGCCGCCCCTGCCGGAGGGGTGGGCGCGCCTGGCATGCCGGGGGAAGCCGATGATCTCGCAACGCGGCCGCCTCGGATGCGTCGGCGTCACCTTGGCCAGCGGCACGGGGCCGGACGGCGGCGGGAGCAGCGGATCTTCGAATTCGAGCAGTGCCAGATCGCCATAGGGAGCCTGGCTCGACCACACCGGCCGCGCCGGATGAAGCCGCCCGTCGCCGGTCGCGCCGAAGCGCACGTTCACCTTCTCCGCCGAATCAGGGCCGGCGGTCACCACGTGGCGGGCCGTGAGCACGTGGCGATCGCCGACGCGATGACCGCTGGCCTGGCACCGATCACCGTCCGGCCAGGACACGAGGAGCTCGACGACCGCGTCGAGACGCGGCCCGGGGGGCGTCATGGAGCGGCCTACTCGTCGAACTCGTTGACGGGATCCGAGACGCTGATCTCGCGAAGGGGCGTGAGCGTCAGCGTCATCTGCTGAAATGTGCCGCTGCCCGCCTTCGCGGCCGCCTCCGCCTCCACCACCCAGAACTTCAGGCCCGCGTGCCCCTCCACGTCGCGGGTGGTGGTCACGGACAGCTGAAGCTCGATCGACCCGACCGCGAACAGGGGAGGGTTGTTCCGGCCGGTGTTCCGTTCGGCCGCCGTGAGCTGCTCTTTGAGGCTTCGAATCCACTCGGTCAGATCGACTCGCTCGTCCATGACGTACTCCACCTGTCCATCTCGTTGACGGGGACATCCCATGCTCCCTCCGCGTCCCGCCTGGGTGCGGAGAATGGCCGGAATGTGGCGAGCGGAGCCGTACGTCGAACCGAGCCTCTGCATGGCGGGCCGCGTGATCGGGATGGGACGCGCGAGCCGGCGAGGCAGGGGATGGGGCAGGTGGCGGGGCGCCATGAGGGGCGCGTGCTCCCCGCCGGAGTGCCCGGCGATCGGGAAAAACGAAGATCCCCAGGCCGTGGGCCTGGGGATCTTTCGATGGTGGGCGATACTGGGATTGAACCAGTGGCCTCTACCGTGTCAAGGTAGCGCTCTCCCACTGAGCTAATCGCCCGTGTCACATGAAGCAGAGGTGGAGACGGGATTTGAACCCGTGTACGCGGCTTTGCAGGCCGCTGCCTCGCCTCTCGGCCACTCCACCGGGCGAGGCCTCGTCGCGGCAAGGCCTCTCCGAGCGGACGACGGGATTCGAACCCGCGACCCTCACCTTGGCAAGGTGATGCTCTACCAGCTGAGCCACGTCCGCGTGATCGGCCGGTGAACACCCGGCCTCACGCAGAGAACTCTAGCGAATCAGGGGCCAACTCCCCAAACCGAAGCGCGCCGATCCGCCAGGCGCACCAGGTGATCCCGGCCACGCGCCCGGCCATGTGCCCGGCCATGTGCCCCGCGCCGCGGCGTTCGGGGCGGTCATGCTTCGACGCTGGTGGAAGCATCGCTGGGCTACGGTCGGAACATGGTTGCGGAGTACGTCGCGTGCGACGCCGACATCGCGGCGGTCGCCTCGCTGATCGCCGACCCCACCCGTGCGGCCGTGCTCACCGCCCTGCTGGACGGCCGGGCGCTCGCGGCCGGTGAGCTGGCACGGCTGTCCGGGGTGAGCCCGGCAACGGCGAGCGCCCACCTGGCCCGCCTGCTGGCCGGCGGGCTGGTCACCGTGGTCAGCCAGGGCCGCCACCGCTACTACCGGCTGTCGGGGCCCGAGGTGGCCGAGGTGCTGGAGGTCCTGGCGCGGGTCAGCCCTTCCCGGCCGGTGCGGTCGCTGCGCCAGTCCCGGCAGGCCCGCCTGCTGCGGGAGGCGCGCACCTGTTACGACCACCTGGCCGGGCGGGCCGGGGTGGAGCTGCTGGCGGCCATGCTGGAGGCCGGGCATCTGGCCGGTCTCGACTCCTACGAGGTCACCGCGCGGGGCGAGGCGGCCCTGGCCGAGCTGGGCGCCGACGTCGCCGCCGCGCGGGCCGCCCGCCGCAGGTTCGCGCCCGCGTGCGTGGACTGGACCGAGCGCCGCCCCCACCTCGGTGGCGCGCTCGGCGCGGCGATCACCGGGGCGCTGCTGGAGCGCGACTGGTACCGGCGCGGGGCGGCCCGGCGCCTGCTGGAGCTGACCGACCTGGGCAGGAAGGGGCTGGCCGCGATGTTCCCCTGTAAGGGGCTAACATCCAATACGCCAGTTACCTATGCGAGAGAGTGACACCATGCGCGACAACGAGGTCGTGGAGATCGGCCCGGAACCGCTGAGCTTCGCCGACATCGTCGCGGTCGCCCGCGACGGCGCCGCCGTCCGCCTCACCGACGGGGCGGTCGCGGCGATGGCCAGGGCCCGGGCGCGGGTCGACGAGCTCGCCGAGAGCCCCGTCCCCGCCTACGGTGTCTCGACCGGCTTCGGCGCGCTGGCCACCCGTCACATCGACCCCGCGCTGCGCGCCCAGCTGCAGCGTTCCCTGGTCCGCTCGCACGCCGCCGGGTCGGGGCCGGAGGTGGAGAACGAGGTCGTCCGGGCGATGATGCTGCTGCGCCTGCACACCCTGGCCACCGGGCACACCGGCGTGCGGCCGTCCACCGCCCAGGCCCTGGCCGGGATGCTCAGCGCGGGCATCACCCCCGTGGTGCACGAGTACGGCAGCCTCGGCTGCTCCGGCGACCTGGCCCCGCTGTCCCACGTCGCCCTCGCCCTGATGGGGGAGGGGCCGGTCCGCGACCGCGACGGCGAGCAGCGGACCGCAGCCGAGGCGCTGAAGCGGGCCGGCCTCGAGCCGGTCGAGCTGGCCGCCAAAGAGGGCCTCGCCCTGATCAACGGCACCGACGGCATGCTCGGCATGCTCGTGCTGGCGCTGCACGACCTCACCCGGCTGCTCAAGACCGCCGACATCAGTGCGGCCATGAGCGTGGAGGCCCTGCTCGGCACCGACCGGGTGTTCGCCCCCGAGCTGCAGGCGCTGCGTCCCCACCCCGGCCAGGCCGCCTCGGCCGCCAACCTGTGCGCCCTGCTGCGCGACTCGGCGATCATGGCCTCGCACCGCGACGACACCTGCACCCGGGTCCAGGACGCCTACTCGCTGCGCTGCGCCCCGCAGGTCGCCGGCGCCGCCCGCGACACGATGGCCCACGCCGCCGCCGTGGCCGGCCGCGAACTGGCCTCGGCCGTCGACAACCCCGTCGTGCTGGCCGACGGCCGGGTGGAGTCCAACGGCAACTTCCACGGCGCCCCCGTCGGGTACGTACTCGACTTCCTGGCGATCGCCGTCGCCGACGTCGCGTCCATGGCCGAGCGGCGGACCGACCGCATGCTCGACGTCGCCCGCAGCCACGGCCTGCCCGCGTTCCTGGCCGACGACCCGGGCGTCGACTCCGGGCACATGATCGCCCAGTACACGCAGGCGGCCATCGTCTCGGAGCTCAAGCGCCTGGCCGTGCCCGCCAGCGTCGACTCCATCCCCAGCTCGGCCATGCAGGAGGACCACGTCTCCATGGGCTGGTCGGCGGGCCGCAAGCTGCGCCGCTCGGTCGAAGGGCTCACGCGGGTGCTCGCCGTCGAGGTGCTCAGCGCCGCCCGCGCCCTCGACCTGCGCCGGCCGCTGACGCCCGCCCCCGCGACCGGCGCCGTGGTCGCCGCCCTGCGCCAGGAGGTCGCCGGCCCCGGCCCCGACCGGTTCATGGCCCCCGAGATCGAGTCGGTGGCCCGCCTGGTGGCCGACGGCGCCGTCCTCGCGGCCGCCGAGTCGGTGACCGGCCCGCTCGCCTGAGACGCGCCTCCCCGGCCGCCCGGCACACGCGGGAGAATGGACAGGTGTATTTCGCCCACGTCGGCGGCCGTCTGGCCACCGGGCTGCGCGATGTGACCACCGACCTCGGCGCCCTGGACGGAGCCGGCTGGTGGGCCGTCGTGGTGACCTACGAAGGCAAGGTCACCTGCGCACGCTTCGACCAGGTCGGACGGGCGCCGCTGCCCGCCCCGACCGGCCCCTGGCCGGCGTCCCTGGAATGGACCGGCTCGCTGGACCGGCACGGGTACGAGGACGGCGTCCGGCGGATCCGCGCCTACATCGAGCAGGGCGAGGTGTACCAGGCCAACCTGTGCCGCGTGCTGACCGCCGAACTGCCGCCCGAGTCCGACCCGCTGGTGCTGGCCGGGCGGCTGGCGCGCGGCAACCCCGCGCCGTACGCCGCCGCCGTCCGCGTGCCGGGGCTGACCGTCGTGTCGGCCTCGCCGGAGCTGTACCTGTCCCGTGACGGCGACGTCGTCGAATCCCGGCCGATCAAGGGGACCGGCGTCACCGCCGGCGACCTGCTCGACAAGGACCGCGCCGAGAACGTCATGATCGTCGACCTGGTGCGCAACGACCTCGGCAGGGTCGCCCGAGTGGGTTCGGTCACAGTCCCCGCCCTGTGCGAGATCGAGCGGCACCCCGGCCTGGTCCACCTGGTCTCCACCGTCCGCGCCGAACTCGCGCCCGGGCAGGGCTGGCCGGAGCTGTTCGCCGCCACCTTCCCTCCCGGCTCGGTGACCGGCGCGCCGAAGTCCTCCGCGGTTCGAATCATCAATGAACTCGAACCTGAGCCACGGGGGCCGTACTGTGGGGCAGTGGGCTGGGTCGACGCCGACCGGCGCCGGGCCGCGCTGGCCGTGGGCATCCGCACGTTCTGGGTCGAGCACGACCTCATCCGATTCGGCACGGGGGCCGGCATCACGTGGGGTTCCGACCCGCGGCGCGAGTGGCGCGAGACCGAGCTGAAGGCCTCCCGTCTCATCGCGCTCGCCTCCGGGAGGGCCTTGACGAAGCAAGAATGGAGTTTGGACAGATGAACGTTCCGGTCTGGGTCAACGGCGAACTGCTCGACCCCGCGCAGGCCAGCGTTTCCGTCTTCGACCACGGGCTGATGGTCGGCGACGGCGTGTTCGAGACGATCAAATGCATGAACGGCGAGTCGTTCGCCCTCACCCGGCACCTGGACCGGCTCAAGCTTTCGGCCGAGCGCCTCGGCCTGCCCGAGCCGGACGTGGACGCGATCGCCGACGGCGTGCGCGCCTGCCTGGCGGCCGCCCCGCCGTGGCCGCTCGGCCGTATCCGTGTCACCTACACCAGCGGCAACGGCCCGCTCGGCTCCGACCGCGGCAACCAGGGCACCACCGCCGTTGTCATCGTGGGCGCCCAGGCGCCGTTCCCCGAGAGCGCCACCGTCACGGTGGTGCCGTGGCCGCGCAACGAGCGCGGCGCGCTCGCCGGGATCAAGAGCACCTCCTACGGCGACAACGCCAAGGCCCTCGCCTACGCCAAGGAGCGCGGCGGCCAGGAGGCCATCTTCGCCAACCTCGCCGGCCACCTGTGCGAGGGCACCGGCAGCAACATCTTCATCGTCCGCGACGGCACGCTGATCACGCCCACCCTCGCCTCCGGGTGCCTGGCCGGCGTGACCCGCGCGCTGGTGCTCGAATGGCACGGCGGTGAGGAGACCGACGTGCCGATCTCCGCGCTGTACGAGGCCGAGGAGGCCTTCCTGACCTCCACCACCCGCGACGTGCAGCCCATCCGGCTGGTGGACGACACCGTGCTCCCCGCCGCGCCCGGCCCGATCACGGCCAAGGCGATGCGCGTGTTCGCCGAGCGCAGCGCGGCCGACATCGACCCCTGATCACCGCGAGCCGGTGATCACTCCGGATACGACACCTGGGTCTGGGCGTTCAGCTCGGTCAGCTTGACCTTCTTGGCCGGGTCGGTCAGCGGGTCGTCGAGCGCGATGACGTCCAGGCCCTTGGTGATGTCGCTGGAGTAGATGTAGCCGTTGTAGTAGTACGCCGACCATGACCCGCCCAGTTCGGGGTGGTCGCCCGGGGCGGTGAGCGGCGCCGGGTCGACGTAGGCGATCTCCTTGGGGTGGTCGGCGTCGGTGAGGTCGACCACCGACACGCCGCCCTGGTACCAGGCCTGCACCATGATCGTCTTGCCTGGGACGGGCAGCAGCGAGCCGTTGTGCGCCACGCAGTTCTCCGACGCCGTCTGGTACCGGGGGATCTTGAAGTACGCCCTGCGCTCCAGCTTGCGGTCCTTGGTGATCTCGTACACCGCGTCCGCGCCCTTGTCCGGGCCGGTCTTGGCGTCGCAGGTCGGGGCCACGCCGCCGCCCAGCTCGTCGGAGAAGATCACCCGGCTGCCGTCGTTGCTGAACGTCGCCGAGTGCCAGATGGAGAAGTTGTCGGTGTCGGTGATCTGCTGCAGCACCTTCGGCCGCGTCCGGTCGGAGATGTCCATCAGGATGCCGTTGCCGATGCACGCGCCCGCGGCCAGGTCCTTCTCGGGATAGACCGTGATGTCGTGGCAGCCGCTGGTCGCGCCCGGCCGGCTGTCGTCGTCGTCCGGCCCGTCGTCGAACAGCAGCGGCTCGGCGACGATCCTCGCCTGCGCGGGCGCGGCGACCGGCACCTCGACGATCGCGATCGTGTCGTGCGGAGGCTTGCACGTCGTGGAGTTCTCGTCCGGCCCGAACGAGGACACGTACAGGTAGACCTTGCTGGGATCGTCCTTGGCCGGCACCAGCGTGTGGGTGTGCGAGCCGCACGCCGTGGCCAGCGCCTTGACGTAGCGCGGGTGGGTCTTGTCCGAGATGTCGAAGATCCGGATGCCCTCCCAGCCGCCGAGCGGGTCGCCGCGCCCGCTGTCGCACTTGTCGCCGTCGCGCGGGTCGTCCACCGACAGGAACAGCAGGTTGCCGCTGACCGAGATGTCGTTCTGCCCGCCGGGGCACACGACCCGGTTCACGACCTTCGGCTTGGCCGGGTCGCTGATGTCGTGGATCGTGAAGCCCTCGTAGTTGCCGACGTAGGCGTAGTCGCCCTGGAACGCCAGGTCGGTGCCCCAGGCCTCCTCGCCGTCGAACGGCGCGGACAGCGGGACGCGGGCCAGGAGCCTGGCGTTCGGACTGTGCCGGTCGCCGCCGGGAGCGGCGGAGGATGCCGTGGCGGCGGGGCCGGTGGTCGCCGGCGCGGCGGACGGCGCCGCCCCCTCGCCGGCGCACGCCCCGAGCAGCAGGACCGCGCCCGCCATGGACGCGAACATGCCGAACCGCCGCCTGCCCACAATGCCCCCCGTGTTTCGTATCGCATATGGGAATGTGTCGCAGTATGGAAGCTATGTCGAACCGGAGCCGTGCGTGCAAGGTTTTTGTAACGGTTGCGCTGGCATCCGGACTTGCTTCCATGACGACCGCCTGCGCGAGCGAGACGCCGGACGCGGGCAGGCCCCTGGTCGCCGGAACCGGGGCGCCGGTGATCGTCCCGGGCGCGCCCGGAGAGGGCGGCCGCACGGCCGAGCCCGGCGAGCAGGTCGGCCGCCCGGCCAAGGGCGCCTCCGCCGCCGACGTCCGCTTCACCGAGCGCATGGTCCCGCACCACAGGCAGGCCCTGGAGATGGCCGGCCTCGCCCCCTCGCGCGCCGCGGACCCCGGCGTGCGTCGCCTCGCCGGACGCATCTCGGCGGCCCAGCGGCCCGAGATCGACGTGATGACGCGCTGGCTGCGGGCCCTCGGCCGCCGGCCCGCGGCGGCCCACGACGGCCACGGCGCCTCCGCGGGCCCTGACGCGTACGGAATGGCGAGCCTGGCGGAGATGAACCGGCTGCGCGCCGCGCGAGGGGCCGCCTTCGACGCGCTGTTCCTGCGCCTGATGATCAGGCACCACGAGGGCGCGGTGAAGATGGCGGGGGAGGAACTGGCGGGCGGCACCGACCAGATCATGCGCAAGATGGCCCAGGACATGGCGTCGGGGCAGCGCGTGGAGATCCTCAGAATGCGAGCGCTGGCACGCTAGGAGGCCGCCTCGCGGCCGGCTGCGGTGCGCGGTGCCCGGTACGGCGCCGCGGCGCGCGGCCACCGTGGCCGGTCGGCGGCGGCTCCGGTGCCCGGGACGGGCGCCGACGGGATGGAGTACGGCGAACAGCCGGAGGTCAGGAGCTCCACAGCATGTTCGTCAGCTCCTCGTCGAGGTCCATGAAGTCGGTCTCGCGGCCGGCGGACACCAGCTCGTAGGTGCGGTGCAGGAACTCGGTCAGCGGCGGCAGCGGGACCTCGAACAGGGCCTGGCCGAAGGGCGAGGTGAGGCTGATGTTGAGCGTCCGCTCGCCGTCGGCCCGCGCCGGCCACACCTGGACGTCTCCGTCGCCCACCCGCCTGACGATGCCGACGGTCAGCAGTTCGCGGGCGAAGATCCACTCGACCGGTTCGTCGTTCCCCACGTGGAAGGCCATCCTGATGGCGTAGGGGTCGTCGGCCGTGTAGCTCAGGCCGGCGAGCAGGGGGACGGTCGTACGGTCGGGGACCACAAGTCGAAGGCCCAGCTCGGCAGAGACGGTGGCGTTCATCGTCAGCCATGCCTTTCGTCGGTGGGTCCCCTGCGCGGGGCTCGGGTTGCGGTGCTCTGAAGGACTTCGTCCGGAGCTGTGTCTGCGGAACGAAGAGACCTGCAGGAGAGATTCCGCTCCTGGGCCCTTCTGTAACGCATATCACAGCGCGACATTTGCGCCTCTACCTGGTCAAACATCGCTTAGAGGTGCGTGTTTGCGAGGGTTTTAGCTGTCGTCCGGCCGTCCTACTGGGCATCTGCACGTGTGTCGGAGTAAAGATCATAAGTGGTGCGATTCGGATGAGTATGGGGCATGACGATGCTATGACAACAGGGCGCCACGCCGCCGGACTCCGGGGAACCTTTCGCGATCGGATCTCCCCCTCGCTTCGCCAGGACCCCCTGGAGTGAGGTATGGTTTTCCCCGTCGGCAAGGCCCAGGCGGGCCACGCCACACGGGGGCGATTAGCTCAGCGGGAGAGCGCTTCGTTCACACCGAAGAGGTCACTGGTTCGATCCCAGTATCGCCCACCACCCCGAAGACCCGCAGGCGAACACCAAGCCTGCGGGTCTTCTGCCGTTCACCCCACCACCACCGCCGACGGTCAGCCCTCACGTACGCCCTTCGGGGACGCCCCCGGACGAGCCGCCGCTGACCGCCCGATCTTCCTCGCTGATTCCATGGACGTGGGCCGTCCGCCGGCGCTGCCCTGGCTTGAATGCGGTCGTGATGGCAGGCCACCCGGGAATCTCCGGCGGCGAAGGCGCTAGGCGTCGCGTGTGTGTAGTCGTAGGAGGCCGGCTGATAGGGATGCGATGGCCCAGGCGGCGGTTACGGCGAGGCCGGGCCAGGGGGCGATGGGGAGGTCGCGCAGGTCGGTGGTGGCCTGGACGGCGAGTCCGGCGCTCATCGGGGCGATCTTCTGGAGCAGGCGCTGCCAGTCCGGATCGCCGATGGTCAGGGAGACGATGGGGACGATGTAGAGCAGGCCGAGGACGACCCCGATGCTGGTGGCGGAGTCCCGTACCGTGGTCGCGATGCCGAGGCTGAGCAGGGCGATCAGGATCAGGTACAGGACCGTTCCGGCGGCCGCTCGCAGGGTCGGTCCGTCGGTCAGGGACAGGGCCCGGTGGCCGGGGCCCGGCACGATGAGCCACCCGGCGAGCAGCGACCCGAGGACCGCGACGGTACCGCCGGCGGCCACGACGCCGGTGAGCGTGACGGCCTTGGCCGCGAGGACGGTGGCCCGCCGGGGCACCGCCGTCAGGGTGGTGCGGATCATGCCGGAGCCGTACTCGCCGCTGATGGCCAGCACCGCCAGGATGGTGATCGGTGCCTGGCCGAGGTACACGCCCATCAGGCTGAGCTTGGTCGTGTCGCCGCCGCAGCCGGTGGACGTGCAGTTCACCACCGAAGCCGCCCCGGCGCTCAGGGCCACTGTCGACACGACGGAGCCGAACAGCAGCCATAGAGGACTCGTGATGGTCCGCGTCTTCGTCCATTCGGCGCGCAGGGCCGATCTCATGCCTCCCTCCTGCGGGTAAGTACGAGGGCCGCGGCCTGGTTCGCCGCTGTGTGCAGGGGCGGTCTCATGCGTCTCTCCTGTGGAGGAGTACGAGGGCCAGGGTCAGGGTTGCCGTCGTGTAGGCGGCCAGGACGGCGAAGCCGGCCCACGGGGCCAGTGGGTAGTAGCCTTCGTACGGCGTGTAGATGCTGCTGACGTGGTCGTACCGCACGAGCGTCTGCTGGATGGCGAAGGCCGCGCCCGGGGTCACCCGGGCGAGCCAGTTCGACACGCTCGCGGGCATGAACGGGTTGGCCGTCAGGATGTAGGGCAGCACGATGGCCACGATGACGGTGGTGACCGCTCCGGCGCTGTGCCGGATGACGGCGCCGACCGACAGGGCCAAGATCGAGGCGGTCGCGAGCAGCGCCGCGGTCCCGAGCGCCACCCGCAGTCCGGTCGAGGTCGCGACCGGGAAGATGTAGACGCCGTTGGCCCGGGCGAGCCGCTCGCCGAGCGGACCCGCGACGACCGCCCCCGCCAGCCCGGCGGCGAAGGTGACGCTCCCCAGCACGACCGCCTTGGCCAGCAGCACCTGGCTGCGTTTCGGGCGGGCGGCCAGCGTGACGTGGATCAGGTTCGTCGTGTACTCCGTGGTGATGAACAGCGCTCCGACGACGACCACCGCGATCAGCGCGGCGAACGTGCCGGTGAGGATCTCCCGGAGGGTGCCGGCGGTCGGCAGGATCTCGCGAACGGCGGGCGCCATGTCGCCGGCGCCGGTCACCGTGAGCCTGCCGCCGGATTCGGTGAACGACCCCGACGCGCCGTCGGGGTAACCGGCGAAGCCGGGGGACTCGGCTCCGACCTGCTCGCCGGTCCACTCGCCGCCGGTCCAGCCTCCCTGGACGCGAAGATCCCCGAAGGCGGCCGTGGACACGCTGCCGCGCGTGCCCATGCCGTCCACGGCGGGCGGGGACGCGACGAACAGCCCGGCCCGCACGGTCGGCCCGAGCCCGCGCACGAGCGCGGTGCCCACCTTGGTCCAGTGCGCGCCGTCGGCGGAGGCGTAGCCGGTGATCGTGTCGCCCGAGCGGTCCAGCCGCAGCCGGCGGACGGACGCGGCGGAGACCGGGCCTGGGGGGCCGGCCGTGTCGTTGACGTAGTTGTTCTGCATCCGCACGCCGTGGCCGCCGGTGACCATGATCGCCGCGTAGGGCGATCCCTGGCGGAGGCTCTCCTTGACGACGAGCCCGGCCTTCGCCCACGGCACGATGCGGGCCCGCAGGTTCCCTGGACCATCGGTAATGCCGCTGTCGAGCGCGGAGACGGTGACGGTGACGCTGCCGTCCCCGGTCAGCGGCCGGTGCACGAAGTAGAAGCTGTCGGTGACCGGTTCGCCGCCCGGTCCGATCGGAACGGGCGGCGAGCCCTTGTGGTCGCTACTGGCCCCGGCGAGCAGGGCGAACAGCACCACCATCAGCGCGGCCGACACCATGCCGGTCACCCACCCCGAGACCGTCCGGAACTTGGTCCATTCCGCGCGCAGCACCGGCAGGAAGCCGTCCCGCCCGGCTCGTGGGCCGGGCCGGTGCGGCGTGCCGGCGGCGGTCACCGCGGCACCTCCGCAGGCGGCGCGGCGCGGAACTCGACCGCCTCGCGGGTGAGCTGCAGATAGACGTCCTCAAGGGTGACCCGGTGCGCCGACACCTCGGAGAACGGCACCGCGTTCTCGCCGAGCAGCGCCACGATGCGGTCCGCGGGCAGGCCGGAGACGGTGACGGCGTCCCGTCCGGTGGCCGCCACGGTCGCGCCGGCGTGCGCCAGCACCCTCATGGCCCGCGTCCCGGCCGTGGTCCGCAGGGACACCCGGTTCCCGGACGCGGCCGCGATCAGTTCGGCCACGCCGGCGTCGGCGATGGCCCTGCCGCGCCCCACCACGACGAGATGATCGGCCATGTCCTGCATCTCGCTCATCAGATGGCTGGAGACCAGCACCGCGCGGCCCTGCGCCGCCAGCGAGCGCAGGAATCCGCGCATCCAGATGATGCCGTCGGGGTCCATGCCGTTGAACGGCTCATCGAGCATGATGATCGGCGGGTCGCCCAGCAGGGCCGCGGCGATCCCGAGCCGCTGCCGCATGCCGAGCGAGTAGCCGCCGGCCTTGCGCCGTGCCGCCGGGGTCAGGCCGACCTGCTCGATCACCTGGTCCACCCGCCGCACGGCCATGCCCTGTGAACGCGCCAGCCACAGCAGGTGGTCACGCCCGCTGCGGCCGGGGTGCAGCGCCGATGCGTCCAGCAGTGAGCCGACGTGGCACAGCGGACGCCGAAGGTCGCGGTAGGGCCGGCCCTCGATCAGCGCGGTGCCCTCGTCGACCGTGGTCAGGCCGAGGATGACCCGCATCGTGGTGGACTTCCCGGCCCCGTTCGGCCCGACGAACCCGGTCACCACCCCCGGACGTACGGAGAAGGACATGCCGTCGAGGGCTGACGTCTGCCCGTACCGCTTGCGCAGCCCGGAGACGACGATCCCTGGGGCGCTCATCGCGGCGTGCTCCCGGTTCGGAATGGAATCATGCCGACGGTTGTACGCGGCACCCGGTTCCAGCCGGGTCGCGGCGGTCGCGACCTGGCCGCGACCTCGCATCTGGCATCGTCGGAGCATGCCTTTTCGACCCGGCGACCGCCCCGCCCGCACGACGACCGGCGGTGAGCGGCGGTGAGAGTTCTCGTAGTGGAGGATTTCGAGATCCTCGCCCGCTCCCTCGGAACCGGGCTGCGCCGCGAGGGCATGGCCGTCGACGTCGTGCTGGACGGCACCGCGGCCCTCGAACGCCTGGCCGCCACCCGCTACGACGTGGTGGTCCTCGACCGCGACCTGCCCGGCGTCCACGGGGACGAAATCTGCCGGCGGCTCGCCCACGGCCGCTGTGAGACCCGCGTGCTGATGCTCACCGCCTCCGGCACGATCGAGGACCGCGTCGACGGGCTCGGCCTCGGCGCCGACGACTACCTGCCCAAGCCGTTCGCGTTCGCCGAGCTGGTCGCCCGCGTCCGTGCGCTGGCCCGCCGCGCCACTCCACCGCTGCCGCCCACCCTGACGTACGGGGACATCACTCTCGATCCGGCCCGCCGCACCGCCTTCCGCGCCGGCCGGCGCCTTGAGCTGAGCGCCAGGGAGTTCGCCCTGCTCGAATGCCTGCTCGCGGTTCCCGGCCTGGTCATCTCCGCCGAGGAACTGCTGGAACGCGTCTGGGACGAGGCGGCAGACCCCTTCACCAGCGCGGTCAAGCACGCCGTGCACCGGTTGCGGGCCAAGCTCGGCGACCCGCCCGTGATCGAGACCGTCCGCGAAGGCGGCTACCGCATCGGATCGTCATGACCTCCCCGCGACTCGCCAGAAGGTCCCTGCAGGCGCGGCTCGGGCTCGCCTACGCGGTGGGCATCTACGCCGCCGCGGTGTTCGTGCTCGTCTTCGTCGGCGTCGGGCTCGCGAGCGTCGATGCGGCAGGGCCCGCGGGCCACCCCGCATCGAGCGTGACCACGGGTACCGGGCCCGGGCTCGGCCTGCCCGTCCTGCTCACCGGATCGGCGGCCGCGCTGGTCCTGCTCATTCCGGTCGCCCTGGCCCTCGGCTGGTTCGTCGCCGGACGGTTCCTCCGCCCGCTGCGCGCCATCACCGCCACCGCCAGGATCATCTCCAGCGGAAACCTCCACCAGCGCCTGGACCTCGGCGAGCCCGCGGACGAGCTGACCGAGCTCGGCCACACCCTCGACGACCTGTTCGCCCGCCTCCAGGCCTCCTTCGACGCTCAGCGCCACTTCGTGGCGAACGCCTCCCACGAGCTGCGCACCCCCCTCGCCGGGCTGCGCACCCTCCTCGAAGTCGCCCTCGCCGACCCCGACGCCGACGCCGGTACGCTGCGTTCGGTCTGCCGGGAGGCCCTCGTTCTCGGCGAACACCAGGAACGGCTAGTGCAGGCACTGCTCGCCCTGGCCACCAGCGAGCGCGGCGTCACCCGCTGGGACACCCTCGACCTGGCCCACATCGCCGGGGGAGTGCTCGCCTCCCGCCGTCGTCAGGCCAGGGAGAAGGGCGTCGATCTGGCCGAAGATCTGACGCCCGCGGTGACGGCCGGGGACCCGAGGCTGATCGAGAGCCTCATCGCCAACCTCGTCGACAACGCCGTCCGCCACAACCACCCGGACGGTCATGTGACGATCAGCACCCGGACCCTCGGCGCGCAGGTGGACCTGACGGTCGCCAACAGCGGGCCGGTCATCCCTGGCGACCAGGTCGAGCGCCTGTTCCAGCCCTTCCAGAGGCTGGCGCCCGATCGTCACGACCGCGGCGACGGCTACGGCCTCGGGCTCGCCATCGTCAACGCCGTCACGCAGGCTCACCACGCGACCCTGGCCGCCGGCGCACGGCCCGAAGGCGGCCTGTCCATCACCGTACGGTTCGCGCACGCGTCCCGCCCGCACCCCGTGTCCTGACGACGGCGGGCGGCGGAAACCCTGTGGTGGATCGCGCGCGCATCGATGATGATGGCGGCGTGAGCCTCGAGATCGCCTGCGACGAGTCCGGCTCCGAGGGGGAGAATCTCGCCGGCGGGAACACCGACGTGTTCGCCCACGCGAGCGTGCGACTGGACGCCGGGACGGCCGCGGACGCCATCGAGGAGATCCGCGGCCGCATACGCTCGCCCGCGACCGAGTACAAGGCCAACCACCTGCTGCGCGGCAAGCACCGGCCGGTGCTCGCGTGGCTGCTCGGCCCGTGGGGGCCGATCCACGGCAACGCCCACGTCCACCTGACCGACAAGGCGTTCTTCGCCGTCGGCAGGGTCGCCGACCTGCTCGCAGGGCAGGAGCCGTCCCTCCCCGGCGAGGGGCCGGGCGGTGACCCGGCCGCCGCGGCCATGGCGCTCACCCTCTATCGCCAGGGCCGGCGCGCGTTCGGCCCCGAGCGCTGGCAGGGCTTCGTGACGGCGTCCAACGACCTGATGCGCACCCGGCGACGCGGCGACGCGGGCGACCCCGTCGAGGCGTTCTACGGCGTGGTGGGCGCGCTGCGCCGCGCCGGCGCGCCAGGCGAGGTCCGGCAGGTCCTCGACGTGTTCCTGCGGGCCCGGCCGCGCGCGGAGGAGTTCCGGCTGGGGCTCGCCGGCGACCCGGCCGCGGTGCCCGCGCTCGATCCGCTGATCCCGGCCATCGCCCGCGCCGTCGTGCACTGGAGCGGCGGCCTCACGCCGGTGTCCATCGTCCACGACCAGCAGAACTCGCTGACCGAGAAGCGCGTCGCCCATCTGAGGGCGATGTTCGGCGCGCGCCTCGTCCCCGGCCCCGGCCCCGGCTCCGGCTCCGGCCCCGGCCCCGGCTCCGGCTCCGGCGGCGGGCCACCCGGCCTGCTGGCCGGCCTGCGGCTGGTGGACTCGCAGTCCGACCCGCGGGTGCAGATGGCCGACTTCCTGGCCGGGGTGGCTCGCAAGCTCGCCTCGAACGAGCTCAACGACCGGGGTGACGCCGAGCTCACCGAGCTGCTGCGGGACTATGTGGACCCCTCCTCGACCTGGGCGGACGAGCGCAGCTGGTCCCTGCTCGCGCCCGCGGCGATCACCCTGCCCTGACCGGGGCCCGCCTCCCCGCGCGGACGCCGCCGCACGTGAGATCGCCCCGCCGGGCGGGTGACCGCCCGCCGCCCCGCCCGCCCCCGCGCCTTCCCGTCGGAGCATGTCCGCGGAACGCGCCTTCTGCCGCCGCCGTGTCATGGGACCGGTCGCCGGGAAGCCGCGGGGACCGCGCGGCGGGGCTGAAAATTTCACCCGGTGTACAGCGGGTCCTCGCGGAACGCGCGGCCGCCGCGCCGCTCGTCGCCCGAGGGGTTGACCCTCTCGGGCGCGGGTGCGTTGATGCGACGGGGGTGGTCTCGCCCCCTGCTCGCACATCGGGGGAGCGACGGCGGCGGTCGCGCCGTACGGGATTCCGGCCGCGTCCCCTCCCCGCGCACCCTTCACCGGCCGCCGGTCCGCGGTCCCGCCGCGACCCGGTGCGCCGTCCCGCGTACCTCCGACCCAGAAAGGTGACCCATGCGTTTGATCGAACGCTGGGCGGTCGCCGTGGCGGCGGCGCTGCTCACCGCGCTCGTCTCCTCGCCCGCCGCGGCGGCGCCCGTCCCACCTCCCTCGCCCGCGCCCACCTTCGCCGACACCCAGCCGCCGTCCCAGCCGACCGGCCTTTGGGAGTGCGTGGCGGACTACACCGACGCGGTGCCGTTCTGCTGGAGGCCGTCCACCGACAACGTCGCGGTCGTCGCCTACGACGTCTACATGCTGCAGGGCGACGTGTTCGTCCGCGTCGCCACGGTGCCGGTCACCTCCTACAACGCCGACCGGCCCTACTACGCCGCGACGGGGCTGGAGCAGGGCAGGCTCTACACCTTCTACGTGGTCGCCAAGGACGCGGCGGGCAACCAGAGCGTCCCGTCCCCGCTGTACAGCGCCCGGCCCCAGCAGGGCCTGCCGCCGCCCAGCCCGAGCCCCACGCCGAGCCCCACGCCCACGCCCACGCCGGTTCCCGCCTGCCGGGTGACCTACTCGGCGGTCGACTGGGGCACCGGCTTCTCGGCGACCGTGCGCGTCACCAACGCCGGCACGCTTCCGGTCAGCGGCTGGACCCTGAAGCTCGCCTTCTCGGGTAACCAGCAGGTCACCACCGTCTGGAACGCGACCGCGACGCAGTCGCCGCCGTGGGTCTCGTTCGTCAACCCGGACTGGCAGCCGGTGCTCGCGCCCGGCCAGACCTTCAGGTTCGGCTTCAACGCCTCCTACAGCGGCGCCAACGACAGGCCGACCGGGTTCCGTCTCAACGGCGTTCCCTGCACGGTGACGTTCGCGCCCTCAACGGACTGAGGAACGATTTACTGTACTGCGAGAAATTCCTCTCGCGGAAACTTTCACAGCGTTGCAAACCGGAGGCCGTGCGCCGGTTCGCACGCGTGATCACAGAACGGCAGGTCACGGCCGGTGCGGCTGGGACAGAGCCGGACGGGGCCGACGAGTCGGCTCCGCCGGCTTGTCCCGCCGGCGTTGACTGGGGATACCCAGGGCCGGATTCTGGGGTGGGCGCTCGCCCGGCCGGTCCACTCGTGGACGGCGCCGGACGAGGCTCTCGAGGTCCAAGGACGGGATACCTAAGAGGCAAGCGGAAAGGCAGGCGTGCGACGCCTGCCCCCTGAACTCCATTCTCGTGGACGGACGGGACCCCGCCGCGTGCGCGCGACGCGGGGCCGTTCCGAGGCATGCCACGAGAACCGTTCCCCACCCCGGCCGCTCCGGCCGCGTTCCCGCATGGCCTTTCGGTGCCTGTGCGCGCGCGGCGCGGCGGCCACAGAGACCAAGAGGTGACTCATGAACGTTGACAGGTTCGCCGGACCGGTGCTCTCGCTGTTCCGCGCGGTGACGGGTCTGCTGTTCCTGTGCCACGGGCTGTCGTCGGTGTTCGGCGTCCTCGGCGGCAACCGCGGCTCCGGCCATGCCATACCCCTCGCGACCTGGCCCGGATGGTGGGCCGCGCTCATCCAGCTCGTCTTCGGCGCACTGGTGCTCGTGGGGCTGTTCACCCGGGTCAGCGCGCTGCTGTCATCGGGCTCCATGGCGTACGCGTACTTCATGGTGCACCAGCCGCAGGCCCTGCTCCCGCTGAACAACGGCGGTGAGGCCGCGGCGATGTTCTGCTGGGCCTTCCTGCTCATCGCGGTGCTCGGGCCGGGCGCGTGGGCGCTGGACACGGTCGTCCAGCGCTACCGGGGCGCCGAAGCGGGCGCCTTCGCGGCCGGGCGGGGGCTGGCCCAAGGGGCCGCCGCGGTCGTGCAACCACGGACGAGGTGACGGAACAGGCAATGGAGACGGCTCATCGGGGTGCGCGATCGCGCACCCCGATGAGCCGGGGTCGTCGCTCGGCCGTGCGTGACGGAGGCCGGGGGTCAATGACGGCCGGTCGACGCGTCATCGAGCTTCACGCCGGCGGCGCAGGGGACCGGCGGTCGCGGCGCGCCGCGCAGGGCCTCGCGGTGGTGACGGTACTCGTCGTCGTCGATCTCGCCCTCGGCGAACCTCCGGAACAGCACGTCCTCCTCACAGGAGCGGTCCGCGGGAACCATGTCGGCGAGCGGGTCGTGCAGTATGACCTTGAAACCGCCGATGACCGCCGCACAGAGCAGGACGGCGCTGAACCCGGCGAGCAGCACTTCTGAGTTGTCCAGTGCGAAACAATAAAGGTACAACTGCATGATCTTCTCTTCTCTCGACTACCCGCCTGTCGGAGCGGAGGGCCGTGATGCGAGGCGGTCAGGAGGAACGCACGGCCCGCAGTGATGCAACTTCGGCCGCGGACGCCGCGGCGATCGTCCATCGCTCCGATGTGAAGCGATCGAGGAACGCCATGGAGCCGGGTCGCTCGGCGGAAAGGCATGGGTTCATCCTGCTTCGCCATGCCTTGACCTGCCAGGACGCGCTCTACCCGGGAGAATTTAAGCTGGGTGTAACACTCCCCCCCTAAGGCCGCAATGATGTCGTAACGTGACGAAATGGACAGTGACCGTCTTCTGGGGGACTTCCTCCGCGCCCGGCGTGAATCCAGGGCCGTCGAGGAGGTCGGGCTGAGGCGGGTCGGCCGCCGCCGCACGCCCGGGTTGCGCCGTGAAGAGATGGCGATGCTGGCCGGGGTCAGCACCGACTACTACATCAGGCTGGAGCAGGGCCGCGAGCGCCGCCCGTCCGAGCAGGTGCTGGAGGCTCTGGCGGACGCCCTCGACCTGGACGCGGACGCCATCGAGCACCTGTACCGGCTCGCGCGCCCCCGGACGCGGCACCGGGCCGCGCCCGCCCGCCGGGAGGCGGCCGGCCCCCACCTGGTGCGGCTTCTGCACAGCTGGCAGGCCACCCCGGCGTTCGTGCACGGACGCTACATGGACATCCTCGCCGCCAACCCGATGGCCGACGCGCTGTACGCCGGCCTCGGCCACCGCGACAACCTCATGCGGATGACCTTCCTCGACCCCGCCGCGCGCGAGTTCTTCTTCGACTGGGAGCAGACCGCCTTCAACAAGGCCGCGATGCTGCGCGCCGCGGCGGGCGCCGACCCCGACGACCCGTTCCTGCCCAAGCTGGTCGAGGAGCTGTCCGCGCACAGCGAGGAGTTCCGCCGGCTGTGGGCCCGCCACGACGTGCTCAGCGGCGGCCGGGAATGGAAGCACTTCCAGCACCGCGACGTAGGGGAGCTCGTCCTGGCCTACGAGTCGTTCTCGGTGAACAGCGCGCCCGGTCAGCGGCTGGTCATCCTGCAGGCCGAGCCGGGCACCCCCTCCGAGCACGCCCTCGGCATGCTCGCCGCCCTGGTGTCCAGGGACATCGCCCGCACCGATGCTCCGGCAAAGGTGGAAAAGGCCGCCGAGCCGCAGGTCACGGCGGGCCTGTCCGTCCCTCCGGTGGCGGCCGGACGCGGCTCGCCCGCCACCGCCGCCCTGCGGACCCGCTGGTGAGCCCCCGGCGGTAGTCCACCCGGCGGCGGGCGACGCCGTCAGCGCGGCGCCGGCCGCCGGGAGGGAACCGGCAGGCGCGCCGATCCGGTGCGTCAGTGCGGCGCGCCTGCCGTCTGCGGCGAACCCACCGGCGCGCCGAACCAGCGCGACAGCGCGGCACGCAGCGCATCCCTCTCGTCCTCACCCGGACGTGCGGCATGGGTGGCCCACGCCACGTAGCAGTCCGGACGCAGCAGCAGCGCGGTGAACGGAGCGCCGTCGCCGGGGCCGGCGTCCGCCGCGGTGAGACCCGCGGCGGCCGCCTGGGACGGATCCGCCAGGCGCGCGGCGACGACGTCCACCCGGTCGCGCCAGCGTGAGGAGTCCTCCGCCGGCCAGGCGTCCTCGGTCAGATCCAGCAGCAGCGGCCGGGCGCCCGCGGTCAGCTCGGCGAGCCGGACCAGGCCGGTCTCGGTCTCCAGCACCAGGTCCGGAGCCCACCGGCCGACCAGCGGGTGCGCTTCGCCGGCTTTCGCGTCCGTCCCGCCGGCCTCCGCATCCGTCCCCGCGCCGGTCGCGTCCGTCGCGTCCGTCCCGCGGGTGTTCGCGGTGCCCATGTCGTAGCGGATGTCCGCGCCCGCCATCGTGTCCGCGATGTGCCGGGCGTTGCGCGGGTCGCGGAGCAACTCGCCGAACAGCTCGCGTAGCGCCGTGACGTTGCCGCCCGGAGCGATCAGCGCGGACTGCGCCTGGGTGTGCATGACGACCCGCTCGGCCGCGGGCCGCCGCTCGGCCTCGTAACTGTCCAGCAGCCCGGGCGGCGCCCAGCCGTGGATCTCGGCGGCCAGCTTCCAGCCCAGGTTGATCGTGTCCTGCAGGCCCAGGTTGAGGCCGGGCCCGCCGATCGCGCTGTGCACGTGAGCGGCGTCGCCCGCCAGCAGCACCCGGCGGTCGCGGAATCTGGCGGCCAGGCGGGTGTTGCCGCCGGTCAGCCGCCGGATCAGGTGCGGCCCCTCGCCCTCCGGGGGCCCGAACGGCACATCGGCCCCCAGCACGCGGCGGACGCTGTCGCGCAGCTCCGCGAGGGTGAGCGCAGGCAGGCCCGCGGTCTCGTCCGGCTGCTGGCCCCACTCCATGGTGCTCACCAGCGCCCCCGTGGGGAACGGGGCGAACACGAAAAGACCGCGTTCGGTGCGGTAGTGCCGGAACGGCGGGATGATCCCGTGGCCGGGGACGTTCAGAGCGCCGGTCACCGGGTCGACGAGCTCGGCGGGTGCGGTCACGTGCGCGGTGCGCGAGACCTGGTCGTCCTGGCTCACGCCCGGGAACTCGATGCCCGACAGCTTGCGGGTCAGGCTGCGCCCGCCGTCCGCCCCGACCAGGTAACGGGCGGAAAGACGGTAGGCGCAGTCCGGTCCCGCCACCTCGGCGGTGACCCCGTCGGCGTCCTGCGACAGCGCGGTCAGCTCGTGCCCGCGGCGGATCTCGACGCCGAGCTCGACGGCGCGCTCCTCCAGCACCTGCTCGACGCGGCGCTGCGGCACCTGGAGGATGTACAGCGGATTGTCCTGCTCGGCCAGCATGGAGAGGTCGAGCGGCAGCGCGCCGAACACGAAGGCCGGCTGCGGCCGCGGCGGACGCGCGCCGCCCAGCCGCTCGTACAGGCCCCGCCGGTCGAGCATCCGCACGACCTGGCCGACCAGGCCGTTGGCCCGGTTCTCCAGGGTGCGCTCGGGCAGCCGCTCCAGCACCAGCGGCCGTACCCCGGCCAGGATCAGCTCGCAGGCGAGCATGAGCCCGTTGGGGCCGGCTCCCGCGATGACGACATCCGCGGACATCGTCGGCGACACGGTTTCTGGCACAACTTCGGACATGGAAGTCTCCTTGCGGTCGGATGGCATGGCGAACAAGGCCGGTGGCACCGGCCGTTCTGTGCGCGTGCGGGCGTCGCTCACCGGCCCCGGGCGGTTGCCGGAGACCGCCACGGGACGCCGAGGGCGGCGATGGCGGGCGCGGACCGGTGGGGTCCGGCCCGACGGCCGCCGTGGAAACGGTCACCCGGACGGGGCCGGGCGTGCGGGATCAGCGACCGGCTCAGCGGGCCGAGCCGGCGAAGGTGGTGCGAAGAAGACGGATCAGACGGTCGGAGCGGTGGGAACGGGCAGTCCTGCGGCGAGCTGCCCGATGACGTCGCGCAGCAGTGACAGCATCGGGACGGGGGGATCGGTGCGCATGAAGTGCTCTATGGCCACGGTGAGCGCGGCCCCGACCGTCTGGGCCACCAGGCGCGGGTAGAGATCTCGGTCGAGATCGGTGCCCGTGCGCTCGGCGACCGCCGCGGCCAGCTCGGCCTCGGCGGCCGCGCCGGCCTTGAGGAACTCACCCTGCACCGCCGGCTCGGCGAGCATGAGACGGAGCCCGGCGATCCACTGTTCGTGGGACACATCCACCTTGGTGGTGCCCTCCTGCATGGCGAACTGGGCCGTCACCGCGTTGGTGACGGCCTCCCACAGCGGTTCGTGCGCCGGCCGGGCGCGGAGCTCCTCCGCGATCAGCCGGGCGCGGTCGAGATGCCGTGAGGCGATCGCCTCGGCCTTGCTGGAGAAGTAGTTGTTGAACGTGCGAGGGGAGACCCCGACCTCGGCGGCGATGTCCTCCACCCGGACGTCGTCCCACCCGCGCTCGACGGTGAGGCGGATGGCCGCCCAGCTCAGAGCGATGCGAGTCTGTCGCTTCTTGCGCTCTCGCAGCCCCGCGCCGCCGTCCTGTCCGCTGTCCACGGCACGACTCTAGCAAGAGATGCGCGATCAGAAAAGATGCGCAGTCAGCAATTTTGCGTCACGCGCACCGATACTCATGAGCGGTCGGTGTCGTGAACGGTCGGGGTCGCCGACGTAAGGCCTTAGTGGTGAGCGGTGGAGCGCTCCGGGTTGAGTTCTTAGGTTAGGCAAAGCTAAGTTGAGGTCAAAGGCAGACCTGGAGGAGACAACCCATGCCCGTCGGCACCGAACGGACCGCGGATCCCGAGAGCCCCGAAGTTCTTCGCGCCGCCGAGGACTCGGGGCTGCGCCGCCATCCCGGGAACCCCGAGGACCCCTGGGTGCGTCACGAGTCCGGGAACACCGCGAAGCGCCTCGAAGACGCCGAGTCCGAAGAGGTGCCCGCGTACCGGGCGTTCCACGTGCGGGTGAGACGGGTGACGGAGATCGGCCCGAGCTTCACCCGGGTGACCTTCACCGGGGATGACCTGGCCCTGTTCGCCGACCACGGGCTCGACCAGCGGATCAAGCTCGTGTTCCCGATCCCCGGCCGCGGATACCCGCACTTCCGTGAGGGCGAGGACTGGTATCGGCACTGGCGGACCCTGTCTCCGCAGGACCGCAACCCGGTCCGCACCTACACCGCCGGCGCCGTACGTCACGGCCCGCGCGAGCTGGACGTCGACTTCGTCCTGCACGGCGTCGACGGCCCCGCCACCCGGTGGGCGTCCTCGGCACGGCCGGGGGACCGGCTCGTGGTGATCGGCCCCGACGCCCGCCATCGCGGCCCGGCCGTCGGCCGCGAGTGGGCCCCGCCGCCGGGCGCGACCCGCCTGCTGCTGGCCGGAGACGAGACCGCCGTGCCCGCGATCTGCGCGATCGCCGAGACCATCCCCGGCCACGTCCGCGCGGAGGTCGTCATGGAGGTGCCCGACGCCGCGGACATCCGCGCCGTCAGGGTGCCCGCCGGTGTGCGGGTCACCTGGCTGGTGCGCGGCACGGCGGGCACGCGCGCACACGGCCACGGCGAACGCCTGTCCGCCGCCGTCCGCGAAGCCGCCGCCGCCTTCCTGTCGCCCCCGCCCGCCGACCCCGCCCCGAACGGCGTACGAGACCGGCAAGGCGTGCGAGATTCAGACGACCCACCCGACCTGCCCGCCGACCCGGACGGCCTGCCCGACCTGGTCGATGTGGACGAGCTGGACGATGTGGACGTTGACGCGGCCATCCTCTGGGAGGTCCCCGACTCCGACCTCCCGGCCGCCGGCGGCTTCTACGCCTGGCTGGCCGGGGAGGCGGGCGTCGTCAAGCAACTGCGTCGTCACCTGGTGGGCGAGCTCGGTGTCGACCGCGCCGCGGTGGCGTTCATGGGGTACTGGCGCCTGGGCCGCGCCGAGATCAACTGAGATGACCCGTGACCCCCACCAGAGCGGGACGGACGACCGCCGCCGCCCCGGCCAGAGCCGCCCGGACGGCACCCCGCGTCCCGACCAGAGCCGCCCGGACGGCACCCCGCGTCCCGACCAGAGCACCGTCGGCCGGCGCTGGGCGAAGTCTCCGACACAGGTCGCCGGGCCGCGCTGGGTTAAGTCGTCGGCACGTCCGGCCGGGTTGCGGTGGGTGGGGCTCGGCATTTGCGCGCTTCTCCTTGTCCTGGTCGCCGGGGTCGGCGTCGCCTTCGGATCGGCGGAGATGTCCCCGTCCGTCCTCGCCGCCGCGCTGCTCGGCCGAGGCGGTCAGGCCACGGTGATCTGGGAGCTGCGCATCCCGCGCACCCTGGTCGGCGTGGCGGCCGGGGCGGCCCTCGGGCTGGCCGGAGCCGTCATGCAGTCGCTGACGCGCAACCCGCTCGCCGATCCCGGGATCCTCGGCGTCAACGCCGGCGCCTCCACCGGAGTCGCACTCGCCTTCGCCGCCTTCGGGCTCACCGACCTGCGAGGATCGGTCTGGTTCGCCTTCGCGGGCGCGGCGGCGGCGGCCGTCCTGGTGTACGCGCTCGCCTCGCGGGGCAGGGGCGGCGCCACGCCGGTGCGGCTCGCCCTCGCGGGCGCCGCCGCCGACGCCGCGCTGCTGTCGGTGGTGTGGGGCGTCCTGCTGACCGACTCCGACACCTATCACCGGTTCCGCTTCTGGACGGTCGGCTCGCTGGCCGCCGTCGACTGGACCACGTTCCAGCACGTCTGGCCGTTCCTGGCGGCGGGCACGCTCACGGCGCTGGCCCTCGGCCCGGCGCTGAACGCCTTGGCGCTCGGCGACGACGCCGCCCGTTCGCTCGGCGTGCGCGTCGGCCGGGCACGGGTCATGGCCGTGGTCGCCGTGACGCTGCTGTGCGGGGCCGCCACCGCCGCCGTGGGGCCGATCGTGTTCCTCGGCCTGGCCGTGCCGCACATGGCCCGCGCGATATGCGGCGCCGACCGGCGATGGCTGCTCGCCTACTCCATGCTTCTGGCCCCGATCCTGCTGGTGGCCTGCGACGTCCTGGGCCGGGTGCTGTTGCGTCCCGGGGAGCTCCAGGCCGGCGTCGTCACCGCCTTCGCCGGCGCGCCGGTGCTGATAGCCCTGGTGCGCCGCCGCGGCACGGTGGGTGGCCTGTGACCGCCCTGCTGTTCCGCACCGCGCGCCTGTCGTTCCGGGTGCCGGCGCGCGCCGCCGCCGTGACGGCCGTCCTCCTGCTGGCCGCACTGGCCGTGGCCGTGCTGAGCCTGGGGAGCGGGGACTACGTCCTGTCACCCGCCGAGGTCGTGCGGACGCTGGCCGGGCAGGGGACGCGCTCGTCCGAGTTCATCGTCCTCCATCGGCGCCTGCCCCGCCTGCTGACCGCCCTGCTCGCCGGAGCGGCCCTGGCGGCCGGGGGCGCCGTCACCCAGAGCCTCACGCGCAACCCGCTCGGCAGCCCCGACATCATCGGGCTGGACCGCGGAGCGGCCACGGGCGCGCTGATCGCCATCCTCGTGCTCGGCGGCTCGGGAACGCTCGTCGCGGGCGGCGCCTTCGCCGGCGAGGTCGTCGCCCTGGTGGCGGTGTACATGCTCGCGTTCCGCGGCGGCCTCCGGGGTGACCGGTTCGTGCTCGTCGGGATCGGCGTGGCGGCCATGCTGGGCGCGGTCAACGCCTACCTGCTCATCCGGGCCGATCTGTGGGCCGCGGGCCAGGCGGCCGTGTGGCTGGTGGGCAGCCTCGGCGGCGCCGGATGGGGGCAGGCGATCGCGCTCGCGGCGGCGTGCGGGGCGATGCTTCCCCTTCTCGCGCTGCTCGGACGGCGCCTCGCCCTGCTGGAACTCGGTGACGACGCGGCGCGCGCGCTCGGTCTGCCCATCGAACGCACTCGCCTTCTCGCGCTGGCCGGCGCCGTCGGCCTGACCGCCACCGCGGTCGCCGCCACCGGGCCGATCCTGTTCGTCGCGCTGACCGCGCCGCAGCTCGCCCGGCGGCTGACCCGCGCGAGCGGGCCCGCGATCGCGTCCAGCGCCGTGCTGGGGGCGCTGCTGCTGGCGGTGAGCGACCTGGCCGCGCAGCGACTGCTGGCCCCCACCCAACTGCCCGCCGGGGTCGTCACCGGGGCGGTCGGCGGCGGGTACCTGCTGTGGTCGCTCGCCCGTGCCCGCCCTCGATGACGGCGGTCATCACCTGGTGACGGAGCGGGTCAGAGAGCCGAGACGGCGGACAGGCGGGCGTCGAGCGCGGTGAGCCACGCCGCCTGGCGCTGATAGCTGAACGGCGTCTCGACCTGCCAGGGAATCACCTGGCCCGCTCGCACGGCCGGCAGCTCGGCGAAGGTCGGCTTCTTCTTCATGTCGTCCAGTGACAGCCACTGGGAGCGCGCGTCGTAGAGGATCACGTCGGCCTCGTACCTGCCCGCCTGCTCCCAGCTGAGCGTCTCGTACATCGGGTCCTCGCCGCCTCCCTTGACCAGGTCGAGGCCGAGTTCGGCGAGGTAGGCAAGGTCGACGTACCCGCCGGGCACCGGCCGGGCGACCCAGAGCTGGTCGGGTCCGCCCGCCATCGCCACGACCTTCAACCCCGGCTTGGTCTTGGCGGTGCCGGCGAGCTTCGCCGAGGCCGCCTCGAAGGCCGCCTTCGCGCCGGTGATCGCGGGAGCGTTCAGGTCGGCGCCGAGCGACCCGGCCAGGCGCTCGAACTTGGCGACGATCTCGCGCAGTCCGGTGTCCTTGGCCACCTCGACCGCCACCAGCGGCGCGAGGGACTCGATGTCCTTCATCGACTTCTCCGGGACGTACCAGACCAGGCCGTTGAAGGCGGTGGTGACGAGCAGCTCGGGCTGCAGCGAGGCGTACTTCTCCACGTTGAACTCGCCGTACGCGCTGCCCAGCGACTCCACCGCGGTCAGGTCGACGTCGCCGGCCAGCGGGTCCTTGGAACCGTCCTTGCGGGTGGCGGAGCCGAAAACGCCGACGGAGCGGACGCCGAAGTCCCACAGGGCGGCCGCGGCGCCGACGTAGGCCACGACGCGCTGGGGGACGGCCGGGGCCGTGGCCTTGGCGCCGCGGTCGTCGGTGAACTCCCAGGGCACGGCCGGCGGGGCGGAGGTCGCGGGGGACGACTTGCCCCCGGCCGCCGGCGCGCCGCTGCCGCCGGAGCCGCAGGCGGCCAGGAAGGCGCCGAGCGTGAGCATGGCGCCTCCCGAGAGGACGTCGCGGCGTGTCGGTCGGAGACCTGGATTCGGCATGGATGTTCCTCGTCAATCAAGTTAGGTAAGGCTAACCTTTATTAGGTTAATCTTGCCTTACTTTTACTCGTGTAGGGAACCCCCATGACCCCAGCCCGGTTCGCCCTCGACATCACCCCGTTGCGGGCCAGCCGTGACTTCCGGTACGTGTTCGCCGCCCGCCTCGTGTCCCTGGCGGGCATCGGGGTGACCGGCGTCGCGCTCGCCGTCCAGATCTTCGGCCTGACGCGGTCGTCGCTGCATGTGAGCATGGTCAGCCTGGCGCTGGCCGGACCGCTGCTCGTCTGCACGCTGCTCGGCGGTGTGCTGGCCGACCGGCTCGACCGCCGCAGGCTCCTGGTCTGGTCGCGCTCGGCCGCGGCGGCCGGGTTCCTGACGCTCACGTTGAACACCGTGCTGCCCGAGCCCCGCCTGTGGGTCATCTACCTGTCGGCGGCCCTCATCGGCGCGGCCGACGGCATCAGCGAGACCGCCCTCGTGGCCGCCACTCCGTCCCTCGTCGGCCGTGACCGGCTCGCCGCGGCGGCCGCGCTGACCTCCGTCACCACCCAGCTCGGCACCGTCGTCGGCCCCTCGGTGGGCGGACTGATCATCGCAGGGCCCGGCCTGGCCGCCTGCTACGCGCTGACCACCGCGACCACCGTGGTCACCACGGTGCTGCTCGCCCGGGTACGGCCCCTGCGTCCCGCGGGCGGCCACGAGGATCCGGAGACTTCGGAGACTCCGGAGACACAGCACCCGCTGCGCTCACTCGCCGAGGGATTCGCCTTCGCGCGCGGCAACCGGCTCATCGCCGGACTGATGGCCCTCGACCTCGGCGCCGGCCTGTTCGCCATGCCCTACGCCGTCTTCCCCGAGTTCGCCGCCGACCGCTTCGGCGGCTCGGAGACCGTCACCGGCCTCCTCTACAGCGCGCCCGCGGCGGGAGCCTTCCTGGCGGCGATGACCAGCGGATGGACCGGCCGCGTGCGGCGGCCCGGACTGGTGCTCCTCGGAGGCGTCCTGCTGTGGGGGCTGGCCATGGTGGGGGTCGGCCTGAGCACCGCGCTGCCGGTCGCCCTCTTGCTGCTCGCGCTGTCCGGCGTCGGGCAGCTGGTCTCCGAGGTGCTCGCCGGCGCGCTGCTGCAAGGCGGCACGCCCGATCGCCTGCTCGGCAGGGTCGGCGGGCTGTGGCTCACCCAGGCCACGGTCGGGCCCGCCGTCGGCAACGTCCTGGCCGGGCTGGTCGCCAGGCAGGCGTCCCCGGTCGCGGCCATCGTCGGAGGCGGCCTGGCCTGTGTCGCCTGCGTCGCCGCGGTCGCCGCCGCCGTTCCCGCTCTGCGCCGCGCTCGCCCGGTGGTGCTCGCGTCCGCCGTCACACCGGGTGAGGAGCCGCACCCGGTGAGAGAGTGAGCAGGGTGCCGCGCCGGGGCCGCTGTCGCGGGACGTCGCGGCGGACTGCGAGGTGTCAGTCCACGGCGGGCGGCTCGGTCCGGCGCATCGACTCGGCCAGGCTCGCCGGGCGCATGTCCGTCCAGTTGGCCTCCACGTACGCCAGGCAGGCGTCCCGCGCGTCCGGTCCGTACGCGCCCGACCAGCCCGCGGGTACGGCGGCCCACGATGGCCACAGTGCGTGCTGGTTCTCGTCGTTGACCACGACGCGGTAGGTGCCCTCCGCGTCCTCGAACGGGTTGGTGGCCGTCATGGCTGTGACTCCTTCGTGTGCTGGTCGGTGTGGTGGTCGATGTGCTGGTCGGTGTGGCGGCCGTTGGACGGGGGCCGGTGGCCGTGCTGGACGTCCCACCGGCGGAGCACCTGCCCGACGACGGCGAGCGGGCCGGGGTCGGCCAGTTCGAAGTGCTCGCAGTCGACGTCGTGGTTTTCGATCACCCCGTCCACGAACGGCCGCCAGCGTTCGGCGCTCAGCGTGGTCCCCGGCTTGTCGCGGGTCGCGGTGAAGAACAGCAGGTCGCCCCGGTAGAACAGGTGGACCCCCGGCCGGATCAGGTCCTCGGCCCGGACCGCGACGTCGATCATCGCCGACACCGTGCCCGGCTCCAGACCGGCCGGCAGGCCTCCGCGCCGCCGCAGCAGGTCCACGACGGCATCCCGGCCGGGAGGCTCGGCCATGTCCAGGCCTGCCATCCGGAGCAGGAAGCGCAGCGCGTCGCGCTCGTCGTCGCCGGCCTCCGGCTCCTCGCCGGGGTGCAGCGGGTAGGAGTCCAGCATCGCCAGAAGCTCCACCCGTTCCCCCTGCTGCTGGAGCAGCGCGGCCATGGCGTGCGCGACCACGCCGCCGAACGACCAGCCGAGCAGGTGGTAAGGGCCTCGCGGCCGTACCCGGCGGATGTGGGCGAGGTATCCCGCCGCCATCTCCTCCAGCGTCCGCGGCCGCGCGTCCGGGTCGGTCAGCCCGGCCGCCTGCACCCCGTACAGCGGCCGGTCCAGATGGCCGGCCAGGCCGGTGAAGCACCAGCTCAGCCCGAACAGCGGATGCACGCAGAACAGGGGAGGCCCGTCCCCGGCCTCCCGGATGGGCAGCAGCACGTCCAGGGCCGTGCGCCCGTCTTGCGCGGCGCCGTGCCGCAGCCGGGCGGCGAGCCTCGCCGGGGTGGGATCCTCCATCAGAGCCCGCACGGTCAGACTTCGCTCGCCGTCCGTCGCGGGGGTTTTCGCGGCGTCCGCTGCGGGGGTTCCCGTGGCGTCCGCCGGGACGAAGATCTCGGCGCGCAGCCGGGCGACCAGTCTGGCGGCGAGCAGCGAATGCCCGCCGAGCTCGAAGAACCCCTCGTCGGAGCCCACCTCCGGCACGCCGAGCACCTCCGCGAACAGTTCGCGCAGCCGGTCGACGGTCTCGGGGTCCGCCGCGCTGCGCCGGACCTCGACCGGGGCGGGGGCGTCCACGCGTGCGGGCGGCAGTCCTTCGAGGTCCAGGTCCAGCTCCGCGATGCGCAACTCCGGGCTCGCGGCCACCTGCCGGAGCAGCGCGGCGAGGGCGTCCGCGATCCGCTGAGCGGTACCCGGGGTGAACAGATCGGCGCGGTACTCCACGAATCCGGCGAGACCTCCGGGTCGTCCGTCCTGGTCGTCCTCTGCCAGGGCGAAGGCGAGGTCGAACTTCGCGGTGCCGGTGGCGGTCTCCAACGGCTCCATGGTCACCTCGCCCAGGGCGGGCAGCGGGGCTGCTCCCGGGTGGTAGGCGATCATGGTTTGGAAGAGGGGGTGGCGTCCGGGGGTGCGTGGGGGGTTGAGGGTTTCGACGAGGTGGTCGAAGGGGGTGGTGGCGTGGTCGAAGGCGGTGAGGTCGGTGTGGCGGGTGTGGTGGAGGAGTTGGGTGAAGGTGTGGTGGGGGTGGGTGGTGGTGCGGAGGACGAGGGTGTTGGCGAAGAATCCGACGAGGTTGGTGAGGGTGTCGTGGTCGCGTCCTGCGGTGGGGGTGCCGAGGGGGATGTCGGTGCCGGCGCCCATGCGGGTGAGCAGGGCGGCGACCGTGGCGTGCACCACCATGAACATCGTCACACCCTGAGCGCGGGCCAGCCGTGCCAGCGCCTCCCGCGTCTCCCGGTCCAGCGTGAACGCGGCCGTGCCGCCCTCGGCGCCGTCCCGCCGCGGCCCGTCGGCGGGCAGCGGGATCTGTTCGGGGAGGTCGGCGAGGGTGTGTTGCCAGTGGGTGGTGTGGCGGTGGATGAGGCTGGTGGGGTCGGTGGGATTGCCGAGGGT
>NZ_JBVJHR010000021.1:40343-175391 GCF_055586705.1 Sphaerisporangium sp. NPDC049457
TCAGGCGCAGGGTGATGGGGACGTTGTAGGTGGCCGAGGGTCCTTCCATCTGGTGCAGCAGCCACATCCGCCGCTGAGCATGCGACAACGGCGCTGAGACCGAGTCATCCTCCGCCCCCTCCCGAAACCGGAACGCCCCAGGCGTGTCCGCGCCAGACGCGTCGACCTCGGCTGCGCGCCTTCCGGATCTGTTCGCCCGGAACGTGTCCTCCCCGGATGTGCCCGCCTCGGATGTGCCCACCTCCGACGTGTTCGCCTCGGGCCTGCGCCCCTCGGACGTGCGCGCCTTAGTGGGGTTCGCCGGGGATGCGGCCGGATCGGTGCCGCGCTCGCCGTGGGGTGACGCGGAGCCGGCCGCGTCCCGGTCGATCAGGGAGGCGATCTCGGCGACCGTCGGATGGTCGAACAAGGCGCGCAGCGGCATCTCCACGCCGAACCGCGCGCGGATCCGCGCCACCAGGCGAACGCCCAGCAGGCTGTGCCCGCCGAGCTGGAAGAACCCGTCGTCGATGCCGACCCGCGCCGTCGGGCTCCCGGCGTCACCGGTCTCCGGAAGGCCGAGCATCTCGGAGAAGATCCCGCACAGCGCCCGCTCGGTGGAGGTGCGCGGCGGGCGAGAACCGGCGCGGACGCCCGGCGCGGGGAGTGCCTTATGGTCGACTTTGCCGCTGACCGTCAACGGCAAGGAGTCCAGCACGACGAACGCGGCGGGCACCATGTAGTTCGGCAGCCGGGCGGCGAGGAACGCCCGCAGGTCGGAGACCTCCGGCTCGCTCACTCCTGGCGGCGTCGTCACGTAGGCCGCGAGGCGCCGGTCTCCCGGACGGTCCTCCCGTGCCAGGACGACCGCCTTGCGCACCGAGGGATGCTCCGCCAGTACGGCTTCGATCTCTCCCGTCTCCACGCGGAACCCGCGGATCTTGACCTGGCCGTCGGCGCGGCCGGCGAACTCCACCTCGCCGTTGGCGCGCCAGCGCGCCAGGTCGCCCGTCCGGTACATGCGCGAACCGGGCGGGCCGAACGGGTCGGGGACGAAACGCTCGGCGGTCAGACCCGGACGGCGCAGGTAACCGCGTGCCACGCCGGCACCCGCGACGTACAGCTCGCCGGTCACCCCCGGCGGCAGCGGGCACAGCGCCGCGTCCAGGACGTACACCCGCTTGCCCACGTCCGGGCGGCCGATCGGGACGACGGCCAGCTCTTCCAGGTCGCCGCGCGCCTCCCACAGGGTGGAGTTCACGGTCGCCTCCGTCGGGCCGTAGCAGTCGAAGACCCGGTGCCGGGCCGACCAGCGGCGCACCAGGTCCGGGGTCACCGTCTCGGTGCCGACCAGCAGCGTGGACCCCTCGGGGAGCGTCAGCTCCTCGGGAAGGGCGGACAGCAGCGCGGGCGGCAGCGCCAGATGCGTGACGTTCATGCCGGTCGCGTAGTCCGTCAGCTCCTGGTCGGCCACCCTGCGCTCCTCGGGCACCACCACCAGCGTCGCTCCCGTGCACAGCGCCATGGTGAGTTCCCAGAACGCCACGTCGAACGCGATGGAGGCGAACTGGAGCACCCGGCGCCCCGGACCGACGCCGAAGCGCCGCCTGGCCGTCTCGACCAGCGCCCGCACACCCGCGTGTTCCAGGACGACGCCCTTCGGCCTGCCGGTGGAACCCGAGGTGTAGATGACGTACGCCGGATGACGCGGCTCCGGCCGCACCCCGCCGCTCACGTGCCGCGAACCGCGAGGCCCGGCGGAGGCACCGGCGTGAACGGGAGACGGAGCGGCACGACCACCCCGATCGGCCAGATCCGGTACGTCCCCGCCGTCCACCGGCTCCGAGGTGCGCTGAGTGTCGGTCAGATACGGTGCGTCGGCGCCGTCCAGCAGCAGGACCGGAACACGCGTGTCGGGAAGGGCGCGGACGGTGGCCCGAGTGGCCATGAGCAGCACCGGTTCGGCGTCCTGGAGCATCATGGAGATCCGCTCCGCCGGGTACGCCGTGTCCACCGGCAGGTAGGCGGCCCCCGACTTCGACACGGCCAGCATGGCCGCCACCATGTCGACGCCCCGGGGAAGCGCGAGCGCGACGACCGTCTCCGGCGCGGCTCCCCGGGCGGTGAGCAGCCGGGCCAGGCGCTCGGCCGCGCCGTCCAGCTCCCGGTAGGTCAGCGATCGCCGCTCGCAGATGACGGCCGTGGTGTCCGGCGTGGCCGCCGCCTGTGCTTCGAACAGGTCAGGCAGCGTCGCCAGCGGTTCCTCGTCACCGGTGTCGTTCCACTCGGTCACGATCCGGCGCCGTTCCTCCTCCGGCAGGATGGACAGCTCCGAGAGGCGGCGTCCAGGATCATCGGCCACCTGGCGCAGCAGGCGCGCGTAGTATCCGGCGATCCGTTCGACGGCGCCCGGCGTGAACAGGTCGGCCCGGTACTCGATCAGGCCGTCCAGCCCGCCACCGGGGCGGTCCGGCCGGTCCGGTCGGTGCGGCAAGCCGGCCGATTCGATCCCCTGCTCCGCCAGGGAGAAGGTCAGGTCGAACTTGGCCGTGGTGTTGCCCACCTCGACGGGAGTCGCCATCAGGCCCGGCAGCTCAGGCAGTGGCGTCGGCCGGTTCTGGTAGGCGACCATCACCTGGAACAGCGGATGGGCTCCGGAGGAGCGGTCGGGGTTCAACGTCTCGACCAGCAGCTCGAACGGCACGCCGGCGCGCTCGAACGCCGCGAGGTCGGCGCGCCGCACCCGGGCGAGCAACTCGGCGAACGTCGGGTCGCCCCCCGTGTCGGTGCGCAGCACCAACGTGCCGGCGAAGAAGCCGACCAGCCCGTCCAGCGCCGGATCGTCCCGGCCGGCGACCGGAGTGCCCAGAGGGATGTCGGTGCCGGCGCCCAGCTTGGTCAGCAGCGCGGCCGTCGCGGCATGGGTGAGCATGAACATGGTGACACCGTGTGCGGCCGCCACCTCGGCGAGATCGCGGCGCAGCGCTGCGGGAAGTCCGAAAGCGCACGTCCCGCCCGATCCGGCCGCGACCCGGCCGCGCGGCTGGTCGGCGGGCAGGTTCAGCCGCTCGGGAAGCCCTTCCAGCGTGCTGGTCCAGTAGTCCAGATCCTCGTCGCGCGGCGCGGCGGACGAGGCCGGGTCGGCGGACGCCGGCCGTCCCAGCCGCAGGAGTGCGTGATCGGCGTACTGGAGGGGCAGCGGCTCGAAGGAGGGGGCGCGCCCCTCGATGCGGGCGGCGTAGGCGGCGGACAGGTCCGCGAGCAGCGGCTCCATCGAGCCTTCGTCACAGGCGATGTGATGCATGACGATCAGCAGCACATGCTCCGGACGTCGGGACGGTTCGGGTGCCCGTGATGGCTCGGACGGGCCGCGCAGCCATGCTCGGATGGGCAGGTCGCGGGCCAGGTCGAAGTGGCATGCGGCCGCCTCCGCCTGCCACCGCGTCATCGACGCGTCGTCGCCTGAGGGCGCGTCCGCCGGCGAGATCCACTCCGGCGACAGAGCCTCGTTCCCGGGCGGTGTCACCGCGTGCAGGTTCAGCCGCCGGCGGGCGGCGGCCGGATCAAGGATGACCTGGTACGGCTCCCCGTCCTCCTCGGCGATCAGAGTGCGCAGGGGCTCGTGCCGGGCCACCACGTCCCGCAGCGCCTCTGCCAGCGCCGCCGGGTTCAGCGGTCCGCGCAGGCGCACCGCGTAGGGGACGTTGTAGGTGGCGGATGGTCCTTCCAACCGGTGCAGGAACCACAGCCGCCGTTGCTCGAACGAGAGCGGCGGACGCTCCGGCCGCACCGGCGCCTGCCCATCCGTTCCCGTTCGCGGTCCATGATCCGGCTCAGTTCGCGGCCCGGGGTCTCGCTCAGCTCGCGGTCCATGGTCCGGCTCCGTTCGCCGTCCATGGTCGCGCTCCGTTTCCGGCTCGTTCACGCCGCCGGGCGCGGTGAGCACGGCGGCGAGGCCGCGCGCCGTGGGGTGTTCGAACACGTCGCGCAGCGCCACTTCGGCGTCCAAGGTGGCACGGATCCGCGCGACGAGCCGTACGGCCAGCAGCGAATGACCGCCCAGACGGAAGAAGTCGTCGTCCGGCTCGACCGACGGCACGCCGACCAGTTCGGCGATCAACCCGCGGATCAGCCGCTCGGCCTCGAAATCACCGCTCGCCGACACAGCGGACGCGCCGGTCCCCGTCGCCTGCCCGTCGTCCGACGGCGCCGACAACGGCGCTGCCGAGCGGTCCACGGAGTGGTCAGCCGGGCGGTCTGGGCGGTCCGCCGGATGGTTCGCGGGGCGGTCTGCTGGGTGGTTTGTCGGATGGTTCGTGGCGCGGTCCGTGAGGCGGTCTGATGGACGGTTCGCGTGGATTCGGGTCGGCGTGATCGGCCGGGTGTTCGCGGTGCGCAGGGCGGCCAGGGGAGGGACGCGCAGTTCGGCGACGCGTCGGCCGGGGTCCGTCACGGCCTGCTCGATCAGGGCGGTGAGCCGGGCGGCCAGGGCCTCGGCGGTCGATCGGTCGAACATGGCCGCCCGATACTCCACCTGTATCGTCAACCCATCCCCGGCTCCGTCCTTGTCCCCGGTTCCGTCCTCGTCCCCTGCCTTGCCTCTGGCTCCGCCTTTCTCCTCGTCCGTATTCCCTGTCTCGGTGAAGGAGAAGGTCAGGTCGAACTTGGCGACGTCCTGGTCCACCTCCTCGACGGTGGCGGTCAGGCCGGGAAGCATTGGCGCCGGCCCGGCCGCGTGGGTGTAGGCGATCATGACCTGGAAGAGCGGATGCAGGCCGGGCACCCGGTTCGCACAGGCCGTCTCCACGACCGCCTCGAACGGCGCCTCGGCGTGCTCGAAGGCCGCCACATCCGCCCGGCGCACCCGGTCGACCAGCTCGGCGAAAGTCGGATCCCCTTCGGTGCCGACCCGCAGGACCACGGTGTTGACGAAGAATCCGACCAGGTTCGCCAGCGCCTCGTCGTCGCGTCCGGCGACCGGCGTCCCCAGCGGGATGTCGGTTCCGCCGCCCAGTCTGGACAGCAGGGCGGCCACCGCCGCGTGCGCCACCATGAACGAGGTCGCCCCCCGCTTGCGAGCCAGCTCCTTGACCCGTGCGAGCGTGCTCGCGCCGAGGCGGGTGTGCACCACGCCGCCCTTGCCCGAAGGAAGGGCGGTGCGTGGACGGTCGGCCGGCAGGGCGATCGCCTCGGGGACGCCGTCGAGCGCGTGCCGCCAGTAGGCGAGCAGGCGCGCGAGGACGCCGGCCGGGTCGTCTCCCGCGCCGAGCAGCTCCCGCTGCCACAGCGTGTAGTCGGCGTACTGCACGGGCAACGGTGCGAAGGACGGCTCCCGGCCGCCGGCGCGCGCCGCGTACGCCGCGGCGAGGTCGGCGAGCAGCGGGCGCATCGACCACTCGTCCCCCGCGATGTGATGGAACACCAGCAGCAGAACGTGCGGCTCCGGACCCTCTCGCCCGGAGGCCGGCGGAGGGCGAAGCAACCACGCCCGTACCGGAAGCTCCGCGGACAGCTCGAACGGCCGTCCCGCGGCCTCGGCCACGAACGCCTCAGGGGAGCCGCCCGCCGCGGCCTGGTCGTCGGCGACGGTCCGCAGGGTGAGCAGGCGCCGGCCCTCCTCAGCGGGCAGGACCACCTGGCACGGCTCGCCGTCGTGCTCGGCGATAAGCGTGCGCAGGGCCTCGTGCCGGGTTACGACATCGCGCAGCGCCTCGGTCAGGGCCGGGACGTCCAGCGTGCCGCGCAGCCGCAGGGCCACGGGCATGGTGTAGGCGGCCTCCGCCCCCTCAAGACGGTCCAGGAACCACAGGCGACGCTGCGCGTACGACAGCGGGAGCCGTTCAGGCCGGGGACGCGCGGTGAGGGCGGGCCGCTCGCTCCGCGAGGTCGCGAGCCGGGCGGCGAGGCCGGCCACCGTCGGGGCCTCGAACACGTCCCGGACGCCGATGGCCGAGCCCAGCTCCGCCCTGACCCGGGTGACCAGCCGCGCGGCCAGCAGGGAATGCCCGCCGAGCCGGAAGAAGTCGTCGTCGGCGCTCACGGCGTCGCCGATGCGACGGTCCGGGTGGGCGCCGGGGGAGGGGACCGCATCGGACCGGTCGAGGCCGAGGACCTCGGCGAACAGCTCGCGCAGTCGCGTCTCGACCGGTCCGCGAGGCGGACGGCCGGCACGGGCTGCCGCCGGTCCCAGGGCGGGGACAGGGAGGGTTCCGCGGTCGATCTTCCCGTTGGGGAGCAGTGGCAGGGCGGGCAGAACGACGATCGCGGCCGGCACCATCGGAGCGGGCAGCCGCTCGGCGAGGCGGCCGCGCAGCCTGTCTCCCTCACTTCCCACGGCACCGAGCCCCACCGACTCCCCTTCGACGGCGCTGTCCCGAGCCGCCACGAACCCGACCCCGTCGGCTCGGATTGCGCCGGCTCCAGCCGCGCCGGCTCCGGACGACGAGGCTTCGGTCGTGTCGGTTCGGACCACGTCGGGTGCGGCGAGGACGACGTAGGCGGTCAGGCGGGGATCGCCGTCGCGGTCCTCGCGGACGACCGCGACGGCTTCCGCCACGTCCGGGTGCGACAGCAAGGCGGACTCCACCTCGCCCAGCTCCACGCGGAAGCCGCGGATCTTCACCTGGCCGTCGGCGCGGCCGGCGAACTCCAGCGTCCCGTCCGCCCGCCAACGGGCGAGATCGCCCGTACGGTACATGCGGTGGCCCGCAGGCCCGAACAGATCGGGGACGAACCGTTCGGCCGTCAGGCCGGGACGCCCGAGGTAGCCACGTGCCAGGCCGGCGCCGGCGATGTACAGCTCGCCGGTGACCCCGGCCGGGACCGGACGCAGCATGCCGTCCAGCACGTACACGCGGGTGTTGGCGATCGGGGCCGCAGTGCCGTCGCCGCGGCGCGCGTAGGCGTCGACCGTGCACTCGGTCGGCCCGTACAGATCGCGCGCCACCACGCCGGGGACGGCGGTCACCCGCTCCCACAGCGGCGCGGGGACCGCCTCGCCGCCGACGGCCACGACGAGCGGCCGGTGCCCGTCCCGCTCGGCGTCGAGGACTCCGGTGGGCACAAGCTGGGCGAGCATCGACGGGGTCACGTCCAGGTAGTCCAGCCCGTCCTCGGCGACGGCGCGCGCCAGCAGTTCAGGGTCGCGCATCGTCGTGTCGGAAAGGATGTGCAGGCGGTGCCCGGACAGCATCCACAGCAGCGGGTCGAGGGAGGCGTCGAAGGAGAAGGACGCCGCGTGCCCGATCGCCAGCCTGTGCCCGCCCGCCGCCTCCTCGGCGCGGGCGATCACGTCCGCCCGGTGGGAGTGCAGCAGGTTGACCACCGAGTGATGCGTGACGACGACTCCCTTGGGCTTCCCCGTGGAGCCCGAGGTGTAGATCACGTACGCCGGATGCCTCGGGTCGACGCTGGGACGATCCCCGGGCCGCGCGGGCGGGGGAGGAGACAGGAGATCCTCCAGCGTGACCACCGGGCCGGGGGCGGCGTCTGGGCCGGGGAGCCGGGCGGCGGTCTCAGGGGAGGCCACGGTCAGCACGGGGTGCGCGTCGGCCAGCATCACCGCGACGCGGTCCGCCGGGTAGGTCACGTCGACCGGTACGTACGCCGCCCCGGTCCGCCAGACCGCGAGGATCGCCACGACCATGTCCACGGTCCGGGGGAGCGCGAGCGCGACCGTGCGTTCCGGCCCGGCACCCCGGGCGGCCAGAGCCGCCGCGAGCCGGCCGGACAGCGCGTCAAGCTCCGCATAGGTCAGCGCGACCCGCCCCGCGCCCCCCGCCATCAGAGGGCTGCCCGGTCCGGTCACGGCGATCTCGTCCGGGGTGGCGCGGACCTGGGCGCGGAAGACCTCGGACAGGGACAGCGAGGGCACAGCCAGGTCCGCGCCGTCGCCGTCCCCGAGGATCCGCCGGCGCTCGTCGTGGCCCAGCGGGTCCAGCCCGGCCACGGGCCGTACCGGATCGGAGGCCATCTGCTCCAGGACCCGGACGAGCCGCTCCGCGACGGCCGCGGGATCGCACGCGCCTCGCTGGTACACCAGTTCCACCCGCAGCCGGGGCCCCGGTCGTACGCAGACGGCGAGCGGGTAATGAGTGGCGTCCTCCTCCTCGGCCTCGCCGACGATCAGGCCGGCAGGCGCGGCGAGATCGCCCAGGCCTGTCGGCTGGTTCTCCAACAGCAGGAGGGTGTCGAACAGCTCCCCGTGCCCCGACGCCGTCTGGATGTCGGCGAGGCCCAGGTGGTCGTGATCGGAGAGGTCGAGCCGCTCCGCGGACAGGCGGGCCAGCAGCGCCGTCACCGGCTCGTCGGGGCGCAGCCGCACGCGCACGGGCACGGTGTTGACGAACATGCCGATCATCCGCTCGACGCCAGGCAGCTCGCCGGGCCGCCCGGAGACCGTGGTGCCGAAGACCACGTCGTCCCGTCCGGTCAGCATCCCTAGCGTGACCGCCCAGGCGGCCTGGGCGATCGTGCTGAGCGTGCATCCGGCTCGCTGGGCGAGCGCGGCGAGACGGGCGGTCGCCGCCTCGGCGATCTCGGCGGTGAACCGCTCCGCCGGCCGAGGACGGCGGAGCGGGTCCTTCCCCGGGCGGTCATCGTCATGCGGGAGGGTGTGGATCTCCTGCTCGTCCTCGATCTTGTGCTGCTGGTGGTGCCGGTGCTGCTGGTCGTGCTCCTGTGCCTGTTCCTGTTCGGATTCGCTCGGCCGGCGGTCCCCGTGGCGGGCGCGGAGCATGGTCGGGCCGTCCAGGCCGGCCAGGGCCTCGGCCCACGCCTTCACCGCCCTTTCACGATCGGCGGCGGCCAGCCAGGCCAGACAGGCCGTGGACGGGACGGCAGCAGGCAGCGAGGCGCCGCCGTAGCCCGCGAGCAGTTCGCGCAACAGCAGCGACAGCGACCAGCCGTCCAGCAGCAGGTGGTGGTTGGTGATCAGCAGCAGGTGTTCGGCGACGCCGGTCTTCAGCAGGCTGAAGCGCAGCAGCGGTGGCGTGGCGGGGTCGAACCGGCGGTCGGAGGCGCGGATCCGCGCGATCTCGGCGTCGCGGGCCGCCGCGTCAAGGCCGCTGAGGTCCGCCTCGTACCAGGGCGGTGCCACCCGGCGGGGGATCACCTGGACGGGCTGCCCGTTCTTGCGGCGCCGGAAGGCGGCGCGCAGGCCGGGATGACGGCCGAGCAGCGCCTCGGCGGAAGCGCGCAGCCGTGCCGGGTCCAGCTCGCCGCGCAGCGGCACGGCCGTCTGGACGGTGTAGGCGTCCGCGGCGTCGTGCTGGGCGTGGAAGAGCAGGCCCTCCTGCAGCGGGGTCAGCGGCCAGATGTCCTGGACCGCGCCGCCTCCGTGGGGCCGTGCCGGCAGGCGTCGATCAGTCACGGAACATCTCCTCGAAAGCGTCGATTTCGTCCTGGTCCAGGGACAGCAGGGACACATCGGACGACGTCAGGCTCGCGCCGCCGGACACCGCGCGCGCGACCAGGCCGTCCAGGGCGTCGGACCAGCGTCCGGCCAGGTCCTCCACTTCCGCCCGTGTGAACAGCGCCGTGCACCATGACCAGGTGGTACGCAGCCACGGACCTTCTGGCGTGTCGACGATCAGGGCGTCGATCTCCAGGGGATGGGCCGCCGCCAGGCCGGGATCACCGGCGTCGATGAACGCGCCCGACCCGGCGACGACCGCCCAATCCCCACCCGCGCCGGCCGCTCCCGCGCCGGCGAGGCCGGGTACGCCGTTGAAACGGCCCAGGTAGTTGAAGCACAGCGGTGGCCGGGGGAGTCGGGCGAGCGCGGGGCCGGCCTGCGGGTGCAGGTAGCGCAGCAGGCCGTAGCCCACGCCCTTGCCCGGCACCGAACGCAGCGACACCTTGACGCGGCGCAGGGCCTCCTCCGCGGCCGGTCCACCTCGCACCAGGTCCTCCCAGTCGATCGGACCGGCGTCCAGCAGGACGGGGAACATACTGGTGAACCAGCCGACGGTGCGTGACAGGTCGGTGCCGGGGACGAGATCCTCGCGGCCGTGGCCTTCCAGGTCCAGCAGCACCGCCGTCGCGCCGTCGTGCGGACGGGGGCGAGTGCACAGGTCCGCGCGCGAGCCGGGCACCGCCGCCGCGAGGGCGGTGATCAGAAGCTCGGCCGGCTCGGCGCGCAGGGCGCCGGGCGCCACGCTCATCAGGGACGAGGCGAGCCCGGGGCCGAGGGAGGTCTCCAGCCGCTCAGTGGTCGCCACGGTGTCCCGGCCGGGGTCGATTCTCAGCTCGGCGAACGCCGCAGCCGTACCTGGGCTGACGGCGGCGCCGGAGTTCGCGTCCGCGTCGGCAAGAGAGGTCCAGTACGCCAGTTCGGTCTCCCGCTCATGGGCCGCCCGGCCGAGTCCGGCGGCCCAACGCCGGAACGGGCTGGAACGCGCGAGCCCTCCTCTGTAGCCGCCCACGTGGCCGCCTTTCGCGCGACCGTCGGCGTGGTCACCATCGGTGTGGCCGTTCGTACGGCCATCGGCGTGGTGGTCGTACGCGTGATCGTCATTGGTGTGATCGGCGGTCGCCTGGTAGGAGGAGGCGAGATCCTCGGCGAGGATGCGCCAGGAGACGCCGTCGACCGCGAGGTGATGGACGGTCAGATGGAGCAGTCCCGGCCTCCCAGGACCGGCGTCCAGCCAGACGGCCCGCACCAGCCCGCCCTGCCGAGGCGCCAGCCGTTCCCGAGACGCGATGGCCTGCCGTGCGAGCAGGGCTCGCGCCTCGGTGTCCGGCAGGTGATGGGCCTCAACCCGGTGAAGCACCTCGGCCGCCTGCACCGTCCCCGCCGGCGGCACCTCGAGCACGGCCGGAGCCACGTCGGGCGCCCCGGTCTCTTGCGGGCACGCGTGCCGAGCGTCGGGGAGGGGGGTGACCAGGCGGGCCCTGAGCATGTCGTGGTGGTCGATGACAGCCTGGAGCGCGGCCACCAGGCGGTCCTGCCGCACTCCGGCGGGCAGGCGGAGGGTCGTCGACTGGCTGAACGCGTCGGTCGGCCCGCCGCGCTCGAACAGCCAGTGCATGATCGGCGTGGCCGGCACCTCGCCGATCGCGTCCGCGGGGTCTTCCGCGTCGGATCCGGTGACCGGCCGGGACGCCGCGGCGAGCGGCCGCACGCGGCGCAGCCCGAAGACCTGCCGGGCGGTGACGGCCAGTCCGGCGCGGCGGGCGCGGGCCACCAGATGCAGCGCGACGATGCTGTCCCCGCCCATCTCGAAGAAGTCGTCGTCCACTGTCGCCTCGGGCAGGTCGAGCAACTCGGCGTACAGCCGGCAGAGCAGCCGCTCGGCCTCTGTGGCGGGGGCCGGGCCCGTGCGGCCGCCCGCCGGGGCGGCGGGGGCGGCCGGCGGGTCGGGCAGCGCCGCGCGGTCGAGCTTCCCGTTGGGGGTCAGCGGCAGCTCGGGCAGCGGGACGAAGACCGCGGGCACCATGTGCTCAGGCAGCCGCGCCGCAGCGTACTCCCGAAGCTCTTGCGCCCAAGGAGTCCCCGCGAGCAGCGGAACCGAGACGTCGCGACCGGCGTCCCCGAAGCGGCCGAAATCAGAGCCGCCGGAGGAGTGGCCGGCGTCCTTGTACGGGCCGGCGCCGGGGCCGGGGGCGTAGCCGGTGTTCTTGTACTGGGCGGTGCCGGAGTTGAGGTCGTTGGTGACGACGTAGGCGATGAGGCGGACGGTGCCGCGTGGGTCGCTGCGGGCGGCCACGGCGGCGTGCGCCACGCCGGGGTTGGCGGCGAGCACGGCCTCGATCTCGCCCGGTTCGACGCGGAATCCCCGAATCTTCACCTGGTCGTCGGCTCGGCCGATGTACTCGACCACCTCGTCGGTGCGGCGGCGGGCCAGATCGCCGGTACGGTACATGCGGCTGCCGGGCGGGCCGTAGGGGTCAGGGGTGAAGCGCTCGGAGGTCAGGCCCGGCCGGCCGAGGTAGCCCCGCGCCAGCTGGATGCCCCCGATGTACAGTTCGCCCGGTTCGCCGGGTGGCGTCGGCCGCAGTTCGGCGTCCAGCACGTGGACGCGCGTGTTCCAGACCGGCCGGCCGATCGGCACCGCCGGTTCACCCGGCGGGCAGTGCCAGGAGGTGACGTCCACGGCGGCCTCGGTCGGCCCGTACAGGTTGTGCAGGCGGTCGCCGAGCAACCGGTGGAAGCGGGCCGCTAGGTCGGCGGGCAGCGTCTCCCCGCTGCAGATGACCCGGCGCAGCGTCCGGCACCCGGCGGCGGCGGGTTCGGTCAGGAAGGCGCGCAGCATGGAGGGGACGAAGTGCGCGGTGGTCACCTTCTCGTCCTGGATCAGCGCGGCCAGGTAGGCAGGGTCGCGGTGCCCGCCGGGTTCGGCGACCACCAGCGTGGCGCCGGTGATCAGCGGCCAGAAGAACTCCCACACCGACACGTCGAACCCGGCGGGCGTCTTCTGCAGAACCCGGTCGTCCGCGCCGAGGCGGTATTCGTGCTGCATCCACCGCAGCCGGTTGACGATGGCCTCGTGCGGGACGATCACCCCTTTCGGTCGGCCGGTGGAGCCAGAGGTGTAGATCACGTATGCCGGTGACCGGGGGTCGGCGTCCGTTCGCCGGTTGTCCTGTTGGGGATCGTCGTCCGGGCGCCGTTCCTTTGGCATGGCGGCGTCCGTCTCGTCGGCGCGCACCTCCATGACGGGGCCCGTGAACGGCGTGGCCGCGCCCGGCATGGTGAGGGTGAGCACGGGGGAGGCGTCGCCGAGCATGCCGATGATGCGGGCCGGGGGATGGTCCAGGTCCAGGGGCAGGTAGGCCGCGCCGGTCTTGAGCACCGCCACCAGCGCGACGACCAGTTCCACTGAACGGGGCAGGGCCACCGCGACGATCCGCTCGGGCCCGGCGCCGCGGGCGGCCAGCCGCGCCGCCAGCCGGTCGGCGGCGGCGTGCAGCGCGGCGTAGTCGATGGACCTGCCCGCGAAGCGCACGGCGACGGCGTGCGGCGTACGCGCGGCCTGTGCCTCCAGCAGTCCGGTCAGCGTCCGGCCCCGCCCGGCGCGGGCGGCGTTCCCATCGTGGTCATGGTGGCCGTTCACGTGGACGGCGTTCACGTCGGGGTCGTGGTGGCCGTTCACGCGGACGGTGTTCACCTCGGGGTCGTGGTGGCCGTTCACGCGGGCGCCGTGGTGGACGAGGCGGCGGTGGGGACGGCAGGGCGTGCTGCCGGGTTCACTATCGAACCGAGGATCTCCCCTGCCCGCACGGCCGTGGTGGACAGCAGCGTGGAGGTGATCCCGTGGGTGTGCTCGGTCGCGCCCTGCAGATAGATGCCGCAGTCCATGCCCGCGGCCGTCTCGATCCGGTGGTCGCGGCCCACCCGCGGGCCGCCGCGTTCGTCGCGCAGGCAGTACGCGCCTGCCGCGCCGAGCAGGTCCAGGGGGTCGACCGGCCGGTACCCGGTGGCGTACACGACGGCGTCGGCCCGCAGCCGCTCCGTCCGCCCGTCGGCCAGGGCTCGCACGGTCACGGTCACGTGCGAGCCCTCGTCGTTCAGCCCCGCCACCCGCGACATGTTCATGATCCGCAACCGTTCGACGCCGGCCGCCTTCTCCTCGTAGACCCGCCGGTACAGCTCCCGCAGCAGGTCGAGGTCGACGACGGCATAGTTGGTGTTGGCGTGGTAGTCGAGCAGCATCCGCTTCACCTCGTCGGGGGCGGCGTAGAAGTCGTCCACCGCGGCCGGGTCGAAGATCCGGTTGGCGAAGGGGCTGTCGTCGGCCGGGCTGTACCCGTAGCGGGCGAAGACGGCGCAGATCTCGGCTTCCGGATACCTGCGGTGCAGGTGCTCGGCGACCTCGGCGCCGCTCTGCCCGGCGCCGACCACGACGAACCGCCGCGGCGCGGCGGGCAGTCCGGCCAGCCGGGTGAGCAGTTCCTGGCTGTGCCACACCCGCCCGTCGGACACCACTCCGTCGGGCAGCATGGGCCGCAGCCCCGCCGCGACCACCAGGTTGCGGGCCCGGTAGGTCGCGAGCTCGCCGTCCGGGCCGCCGCGCTGCACGACGACGTCCAGCGCCCCGACCCTGCCGTCCGCGTCCTCCACCGGGCGCACGGTGACGACCTCGGCGCCGTACCGGACCCGGTCGTCGAAGTCGGCGGCCACCCAGGACAGGTAGTCGTGGAACTCCAGGCGCGTCGGGTAGACGGTCTTGAGGTTGATGAAGTCGGCCAGCCTGCCCTTGGCGTGCAGATAGTTGACGAAGCTGTAGGGGCTGGCCGGGTTACGCATGGTGACCAGGTCCTTCAGGAAGGACACCTGCATCGTGGCGCCGTCGATGAGCATGTCGCGGTGCCAGCCGAACGCGTCCTGTTTCTCCAGGAAGACGGCGTCCAGGGGGCCGTCCCGGCGTTCTGCGAGGGCGACGGCCAGGGCGAGGTTGGACGGGCCGAAGCCGATGCCGGCCAGATCGTAGACGCGGGTCACGGCGTCCGCTCCTTCATGCGTGGTCATGGTCGGGGGTGGTCAGGGTGAGGGCATGGTGGGGGTGGTCATGATCGGGAACGGTCATGGCACGGTGTGGTCATGGCACGGTGGTCACGGCGTGGGGTGGCCACGTGCCGGTACGGTCATGGCGCGGCGTGGCCGGGTGCCCGTGTGGTCGTGGCGGGCCGGCGCGGTGACGGCAGGTCGTCCGGGGTGCGGGGGCGGACGAGCAGCGCGGCGGTCTTGTGCGGCATGGTCACCTCGCCGACGCGGGTGAAGCCGGCGTGGGCGAAGGCGTGCAGGGAGCGGCCGTTGACGATGTTCGGCTCCGCGACCACGCGGGCGCAGGCGGGTTCGGCTTCCAGCAGCCCCTCGGCGACGGCCCTGAGCAGGTCCCTGCCGAGGCCGCGCCCGGTGTCCTCGGGGGACCCGATGGCCACATGGACGCCCAGGTCGTGCGGCCGGTACGGGTAGAGGGAGGCGAGCCGGTCACGGGCCACCCGGTAGATCTCCAGGTAGGCCACCGGACGGTCGTGGCGGTAGGCGAGGCAGGGGCGGGAGTGCGCGCCGGCCAGTTGCCGTGTGATCTCGGCTTCCCACCGCTCCAGCGGCCATGCCTGGTCCCAGGCGTCGGCGACGTGCGGGGTGCTCATCCAACGCTGCACCAACTGCACCTCGCCCGCTCCCGGGTCCACGACGGTCACCCGCCAGGGCGCCGTCATCGCGGGCAGGGGAGGCGGCCCGGCCAGGGAACCGGCCGCGCCGATCGCGCCGGCCAGGTCGGCCGCGCCGGCCGGGTCGGCGTCCTGTCGTCCGACATGGTCGGGGCCAGTGCTGGACGTGGTGCTGCCGTGCGCCGGCATGCGGCCTCCGGATGTCTGAGGAAGGGGCAGGTAAAGGTTAGGTATGGCTAACCTAAATAAGGTAAGGCAGCCCTAAGTAACCATCCGGGGTTCGGGGCTGTCAAGCTCGACTGGGGCCGCGCCGGCCGGTGTGGGGTCGTCGAAGCCGCCCGGCCCCGGACGGGCCCCGCGAGGGCGGGGTGGCGCGGGCTCCGTGGGGGCGGGGTGGGTTACGCCGGCCGGACGGTGGGGTTGAACGGAATGGTCGGCCTATGCGGGCTAATCTGATGATCAGTCATGACGATTGGAATTATTTGCCCAGGTCACCGTGACCGCGACCTCTTTACGGGTATGGCGAAATTGATCCGTTCCGCGAAAGAAAAACGGGAGGCGGTGAGGTCATGACTAGACCGACCGGCCTGGAAGCGCACCCCGACATCGTGGCCATGCGGGCCAAGTATGAGCGGGCAAGTTCCAGCACGGCGGCGCAGGTGATAGACGGGCTGACGCTTCTAGCCGGGCTCTACCTGGCCATATCCCCGTGGGTGGTGGGGTTCAACGGCCTGTCCCGGCTATCGGTGAGCAATATGGTCACCGGTCTGGCCCTGGCCGCCCTCGCCCTGGGGTTCGCGTCGGCGTTCGGCCGGACGTACGGGCTGACATGGATCGCGCCGATCCTCGGGGTCTGGACGATCCTGTCCCCGTGGATCATCCGATCCCACACGACCGGGTCGATCTGGAACAACGTCATCACCGGCATCGTCATCCTGCTGCTCGGCCTCGGCGCCATGGCGGTGGGAACCCGCAAGATGCCGATGCGGCAGTAGAGGAGCGGCCGACCGGGTGTGGCGGGCCTGCCCCCACACCCGGAGCGCTCTCTCGCCGGGCGGCGCGGCGGCCTCGGCGGCTGTCCGGCCGTTTGCCGCGTTCAGCACGGGTATGGGGTCGTCGTGGAGCTGCGACAGAGCAACCCCGCCGAACCGGGCATCCGCCGCAAGCGCCGGGGACGCGGGTTCAGCTATCACTGGCCTGACGGACGGCCGGTCAAGAACCGGCGCGCCCTCGTCAGGATCAGAGCACTCGCCATTCCGCCGGCGTGGCGGGACGTGTGGATCTGCCGGGACGCCGAGGGCCATGTGCAGGCCGTCGGCACCGACACGGCCGGCAGGCGGCAGTACCGGTACCACGACGTGTGGCGGGAGGAGCAGGACCGCGCCAAGTTCGACCGCGTGTGCGAGATGGCGCGGCGGCTGCCGGCCTTCCGCGAACGCGTCGGCAAGGACCTGGAGCGAGACGGTCTCACCCGCGATCGCGTCCTGGCGGCCGCCGCGCGCATGCTGGACATCGGCTTCTTCCGCGTCGGAGGCGAGTCGTACGAGTCCTACGGGCTCGCGACGCTGCGCACGGAGCACGTGTCCTGCGGCAACGGCCAGGTGACCTGCGCGTATCCCGCCAAGGGCGGCAAACTCCGCGAGGTACGGCTCATCGACGCCGATGTGTGCGAGATCGTCTCCGCGCTCCACCGCGACAACGGGGACGGGGAACTGCTGCGTTACCAGGAGGGGTCGGTATGGGTCGACGTGCGCAGCGAGGACATCAACGCCTACCTGCGGGAGACCATGGACTTCGAGGTGACGGCCAAGGACTTCCGCACCTGGCACGCCACCGTGCTGGCCGCCGTGGGCCTCGCGGTCTCCGCCAGGACCCGTAACAGGACGGGCAGGAAGCGCGCCATCAGCCGCGTCATGCACGAGGTCGCCGACTACCTCGGCAACACTCCGGCCGTCGCCCGGGCCTCCTACGTCGACCCCCGGGTGATCGACGCGTTCGACAGGGGCCGCACGATCGAGCGGGCGCTCGTCGATCTCGGCGCCGACACCGACTTCGGGCAACTCGCCACGCACGGCGCCGTCGAACGCGCGGTGATCGCCCTGCTCCGTCGTTCATAGCCGCTCCCCGCCGGCGCCGCCCGCCGGTGCCAGGGGAAAGGAAGGGGAACCGTCATGACCGAGTTGAAGGAACGCCCCGCCACCAACCCGTACGCCTCCCTCTCGACCGCCGACCTGGTCAAGCATCTGTCGGAGGACGTCTCCCGGCTGGTGCGGGACGAGATCAGGCTGGCCACCATCGAGCTCACCAGGAAGGGCAAGAGGGCAGGCCGCGGAGCCGGGCTGTTCGGCGGCGCCGGAGTGGTCGCCCTGTACGGCGGCGGCGCGCTGGTCGCCGCGCTGATCATGCTGATCGCCCTGGTGCTCCCGCCGTGGATCGCCGCCCTCATCGTCGGGGTGGTCCTGCTGATCGTCGCCGCGGTGCTCGCGCTGGTCGGCAAGCGGCAGGTCGCGGGCGCCACGCCGCCGCTGCCCGAGGAGGCCATCCGCAGCATCAAGGCAGACGTCGACGCCGTGAAGGAGAGTGCACACCGATGACAGAAGACCCGATCGGCGCCACCCAGCGCCCCACCGCGGGCGAGGTGGGCCTGCACAGGCAGGAACCCGGCACCGCGACCCCGGAGTCCGCCGGGCCGTCGCTCAACGTGCCCGAGGTCCACGCGCCGCCCAAGCCGTACGTGAAACCCGTGGTCAGCCACGGCAGGGGCGACCCGCTCGCCGGTCTGTCCGAGACGCCGGTCAGGGCCGCGGAGTCCGGCGGCATGTCCGGCGGGACGGCGGGCGAGCCCGGCCGGGCCGCGACCGGACCGGGCCACTCCTCGCCGGACGGCGAGCGCGGCGGCACGCGCGTCTCCGAGGCCGACCGGCTGCGCGACGACATCTCGCGCACCCGCGAAGAGCTCGGCCGCACGGTGGAGGCGCTCGCGTACAAGGCCGACGTGAAGTCCAGGGCGCAGCAGAAGGTGGCCGACACCAAGGCCGCGGCCAAGGAGAAGGTGGCCGGCACCAAGGCTGCCGCCAAGGAGAAGGCCGCCGAGATGGCCGACCGCCTGCGCGGCGCCGCCTCCCACGCGCGGTCCGGCGAGGGCGCCACGAGCACCGACGCGCAGATGGACACCGGGCTGGGCCTCGGCGCGAGCACCGGCGAGCCGATGCCCGGGCGGCTCAGGAGCATGGCCGAGCAGATTTCGGACCAGGCCAGGCGCCGTCCCGGCGCGATCATCGCGGCGGGCGCCGCCACCATGGCCGGAGCCGGCCTGCTCGCCTGGGTGCGGCGGCGCACCCGCCCCAGCACCACGCACGAGGCCTGGCACGCGGCCAGGCGGGCCCGCGACCGCATGATGACGAGCCGCCGCTGACCGCGCTCCCGGACCGCATGATGACGGGCCGCGGCCGATCGTGCTCCCGGACCGGCGACCGGTTGGGAAACACCAGGTCATGGGCCGCATGTCGTGGTTGTGAGCGGCGGCGGGGCGGGCGGATGCTCGGAGAAGGCGTGCCACCTGGCATCCGCCCGCCCCGCCGCCCGCCGCGGCGGAGCCCACCGCTCCGCCGCGCCGGCCCGCGGCAGACCGCACGAGGTGAACCGCATGCCGCCGCATCCCAACATGGACCCCGAGCTGGCCGCCGGGCTGGAGCACGCCTTCGTCCCACCGGTGGACTTCGCCCGGATGTCCCCGCGGGACCTGCCCGAGCTGCGCGGCCGCATGGCCGGCGCGTTCGCGGCCATGCCGCCGCTCACCGGGCCCGCCGTGACGACGGAGGACCGATTGGTGCCCGGCCCGGACGGAGCGCCCGACGTCAGGGTGCGCGTCTACCGTCCGGCCGAGCGGCGCGGCCCGCAGCCGGTGCCGTGCCTGTACTGGATCCACGGCGGCGGGATGATCCTCGGCCTGGTGGAGATGGACGACGCCAGGGTGGCGGCATTCGTGCGCGAGCTGGGCTGCGTCGCGGTCTCGGTGGAGTACCGCCTGGCGCCCGAGCACCCGCACCCGGCGCCCGTCGAGGACTGCTACGCCGGCCTGGTGTGGACGGCGAAGAACGCGGGCGAACTCGGCGTCGACCCTGCCCGCATCGCCGTTGGCGGTTCGAGCGCGGGCGGCGGGCTCGCCGCGGCCACCGCCCTGCTGGCCCGCGACCGCGGCACCCCGGCCGTCACCTTCCAGTTGCTGCTGTCGCCCATGCTCGACGACCGGAACGCCACCCCCTCCGCCGTGCGGTTCGAGGAGGCGGTGGCGTGGAACCGCGCGGCCAACGCCTTCGGCTGGCGGATGCTGCTAGGCGACGCGGTCGGCGCCGACGGCGTGCCGCCGTACGCCGCGCCGGCCAGGGCCGCCGACCTGGCCGGGCTGCCGCCCGCCTACATCGACGTCGGCGAGCTGGAGGTCTTCCGCGACGAGTGCGCCGGCTACGCCCTGCGGCTCGCCCAAGCCGAGGTGTCCACCGAGTTCCACCTGTACCCGGGGGCGTTCCACGGCTTCGACGCGCTGGTGCCCGGCGCCGAGCTCAGCCGCAGGGCCACCGCGGAACGGACGGCGGCCCTGCGCCGCGCGCTCAGCCGCTGATGAGGTGGGCCAGCAGCGCGCCGCAGCCGGCGGCGGCGAGGCCGGCCGCGATGCTCGCGGCGACGTTCACCACCGCGAGCAGCCGGGCGCCGTTCTGGATCAGGCGGAGCGTCTCGTAGCCGAAGGTCGAGTACGTGCTCAGCGCGCCGCAGAACCCGCTGCCCAGCAGCGCCATCGCGCCGTCACCCGCCGGCAGCGCGACCAGGAAACCCAGCAGCGCCGACCCGGCGAGGTTGACGGTCAACGTGCCCCAGGGGAAGGCCGCGTCGTGCAGCCCCTGCACGGCGCGGTCGGCCAGGTAGCGCAGCGGCGCGCCCACCGCCGCGCCGACGGCCACGAGCAGCACGTTCACGCTGTGCCCCCGGCGCGGACGGTGGCCGCGACGGTCGGCGCGGCGGTGTGCGTGACGGCGGTGCGCGGGACGGTCATGGCCGGTCCTGCTCGTCGTGGGGGACGTAGCGGATGACCTCGACCGGATCGAGGACCACCAGCCCTTCGGTGACAAGCTCGTCCAGCCGGGGAAGGAAGGCGCGGATCCGCTCCTCCGCGTCCACGATGATGATCACAACGGGAAGGTCCTCCGACAGCGACAGGATGCGGGAGGTGTGGATGCGTGAGGCGGCCCCGAAACCCTCGATGCCGCGGACGACGCTCGCCCCCGCCAGCCCGGCCTCGTGGGCGCGGCGCACGATCTCGTGATAGAGCGGCCGGTGGTGCCACTGGTCGGACTCGCCGACGAAGACGGACAACCGGACCGCGGGACCTTCGATCTTCATCATGACCGCCTCGTACGGATCAGGCGCAGCGCCGCGTGGGTGAGGACGGCTCCCGCGTACACCGCGGGCACCGCGCACAGCACCGTCCCTGCCAGGTAGGCGAGCGCGATGCCGGGCGCGCCCGCGGTGGCCGCGCCGCCGATGTCCACGACGTACCCCGAGAAGGTGGTGAATCCGCCGAGCACCCCGACGCCGAGGAAGGGGCGCAGCAGCCGGTGGACCTGGCCGACCTCGGTGATCGTGGTCATCAGGATTCCGATCAGCAGGCAGCCGGCGACGTTGACGGAGAACGTCGCCCAGGGAAAGCCGCCGGGCGGGTGCGGGAACGCCAGGCCGAGCCCGTACCGGGCGAGGGTGCCGATCACCCCGCCTGCGGAGATCACCCCGAGCGTGCCCCACGGGCCAGGCGACGCGTCCATGAACCGACCTTATCCACGGAGGCGGGACGGCCGATCGCCGGGTCGCGAGGGGCCGGGATGCGCGGCGCCGCCCAACCGGTCGTCACGGCGGCCGGCGCGGAGGCCCGGCGTCAGACCCGGCCGGAGGTGCTCACCTACGTCATCTCCGTCAGTCGACCTCGGCGCTGCCGCTGACGCGGAGCTTGCGCCGTGCCCGCTCGTAGAAGGTGGTGGTGCCGAGCCGGACCACGCGGCCGGCCGAGCGCACCGCCGTCACGGTGAGCTCGTCGCCCGGCGACAGCCGCCCGCCGACCGAGCCGTCCACCTCGATGGCGAGCTGCCCGCTGGTCGGCAGCAGTTCGAGGGCGACCTCCTCGTCGGCCGACAGCACCAGGGCCCGGTTGAACGACGAGTGGGCCGCCGCCGGGACCACGAGGAAGCCTTCGACCAGCGGCGAGACCAGCGGGCCGCCGGCGGAGAAGTTGTAGGCGGTGGAGCCGGTGGAGGTGGCCACGATGACCGCGTCTGAGGCGTAGCGGACGAACGGCTGTCCGGCCACCGAGATGGACACCGCCGACAGCCCTTCGCCGGGGATCCGCACGAGCGCGATGTCGTTGAACGCGGTGACCATCTGGCCGTCGGGCAGGAAGGCCCGCACCGCCATACGAGGCTCGACGGTGAAGTGGTGGTTGTCGATGGCCGAGAGCGCGGGCGGAAGCTCGTCGACGTCGATCTCGGCGAGGAAGCCGAGCTTGCCGAGGTTGACGCCGAGGACGGGAGTGGTGCGCCCGGAGGCCAGCCGCATGGTGCGCAGCATTGTGCCGTCGCCGCCGAGGCTCACCAGCAGGTCGGCGCGCTCCACCAGAGTGGCGGCGTCCACGCGCACGGCGCTGCAGTCGATGCGGTCGACCTCGTCCGGCAGGCCGAGCACGGTGACGTTCCTGGTGCGGGCCCACTCGACGATCGTGTCGATGGCCTCCTTGGAGTCCCGCTGCGGGTGCAGCACCAGCCCTACGGTTTTGACCATGCCCATGCTCGCAACTGTACGGGGGCGGCGCCCCTCACGACGCCGCCGTCCGCCCGTCCGCCCGCCGCCGTCCCGAACGCCCGCCGCCCGTCCGCCGGGCCGCCCGCCGGCCGGCGTTCGTGAGCCGCTCGCCGATAGCGCGGGGCCGCCGCGTTGTGCGGTGAGAAGGCGGTCGCCGCGTTGATTGTGTAGTCGACACCATCCGCGATCGCCTATTTAAGTGGTGCTGACACCAGTTTGGCAGTCGATGAGCCGCTGTTCTGGGCGGATGACGCGCTGGTCGGCGCGGATAAACGGGGTGCGCGCCGGAAACCTCGCTAACTTAGGCCAAGAGACGGCCAATGCATCGCCCTGTTCCGCGCGTGGGAGGGCGCGGAAATCGGGTATATTCTTGAGGTGTTGAACTAAGCTCTGTGAAAGGAGTGGAAGATGGCGACACAGATCCAGACGCTTCTCATCGACGACCTGGAAGGCGGCGAAGCAAAAGAGACCGTGGTCTTCGCGATTGACGGCACCAGCTACGAGATCGACCTGAACGACAAAAACGCCAGGAATCTCCGCGAGGCTCTTTCGCCTTTCGTCTCCAGCGCTCGCCGTGCCGAGAGCGCCCCCGCGCGGGGGCGCAAGCGTGGCGGCTCCCAGCGTCCCTCTCGTGACAAAAGCTCCGAGATCCGCGCATGGGCCAAGGCGCATGGCCTGAACGTCAGCGAGCGGGGCCGCATCGCCTCGCACATCGTGGCGCAGTACGAAGCGGCGCAGTGAATGATTAACCCGTCCCGCCCGGTTTAGTCGCCCGGCGAGCGGGTGATCCGCCGTCTGGATCACCGCACGCGGACCGCCTTTGCGGCCGCCGTGCTCGCAGCGGGCAGAGGCCGTCCGAGTGGGGAGGACGGCCCCGCCCCATCTCCGGCGTCTCCTGGACGACGGGGCTGACCTGCGGGTTCGCGGCGTCCACGCGTGTCCGTCCGGCCGGCTCGTCGGTGCGTCCGATGGTCGTCATTCGCGAGAGGGTAGTGCTGACTTCAGCGATTTTGTCACTATGAGCACTATTCCTTACCGTGGTTACGTGTTAGCCGTGCGCCGCCCGGCTCTGGAGGAGTTCCCGGAAATCGTGGGCAGGCCGCACGCCGTCGACAGGGTTGCTTTCCGCGCTTAACGGGTGCGCGAGGGCGTCGATCACCGCACAACAAGCACTCCCGTGCCTTGGCGCGCCGAGGCGCCGGGTATGCCGGCGGCCGGCGCCCATGCCAATCCGAACTCATCCGTCCCGCCATGGCGCTTGACGCGCCGAGCTTGCCCCATCACTATCTTGTGAGAGCGCTTCCAGCCTCGGGCCGCTCGCACCCCGTCTTGTCCGCCGGAGGCCGCCGAACCGATCCGGCGAGGGCGCCGGTCTCGCACCTGCCCTGACCTCATGCCTGGTAATGGAATGACCACGGCGGGCGGGATTGTCCTGCATTTCCGGGACCGGCCAATCGCGGCCGGCGTGGCGGGCCGCTCCCGCTGTCCGCTTCCGGACATTCGCCGCCGCGCGCCCTTCCCAGTCGTCCGCGCCGCCGGCGATCGCGATAACGCAATGTCGCGCCTCGGGCGTATTGACCCCCCGCCGCGGGCTCGAATGCCTCCCGTACCTTTGCGGGCGTACGGTCCGGCGTATGGCTGTATGTCGCACCTTTCTACTCCTATAAGTCATAGGAGCATGACTCCCCGCGCACTCAGGGAGCCCCCGGCGTCACGGGGCCGGACGCGGCCATCACGCGCCCCGTGGTGACCACGACGCGATCACGGCGGCGTCAACTCCTCCTCAAGTGCCCGCCGCGCCGACGTAGCGCCGGGGTGGAACGGGTAGCCATCGGAGCAGTTGTCCATCAAGGGGGAGAGGGCAATGAAACGTGCTGTTCTGGGGGCGATGTCGCTGGGGGGCATCGGCCTGGGCGTGATGCGATGGCTCTCGTCGCGCCGTACCAAGGTCAGGGCACACCAGGCGGCGAGCCGCTGGCTGATGGTCACCGTCAACCGCCGTCCGGAAGAGGTCGTGTCCGACGGGCGGCTCCCTGAGCCGCTGGCCCGGCTGGGCGACACCGTCGAGGTCCGGGTGCGCGAGGCGCCCGGCGGGCGCGGCACCGAACTCGGCGCCCGCCCGCTCGCGGTGGTGCCCACGGGCGTCGACGAGGTGCTCGCCCGTCTCGGCGGCGAGGACCCGCGCCAGGCGGTGCGCAGGGCACTGCGGGAGTCCAAGTGCCTGTTGGAGACCGGGGAGGTGCTGCGGGGCGACGAGCCCGTCACCAGGCGGCCCACCGTCCCCGGACGGATGCTGGATCTCGCGACGCAGCGCGCGGGCGGGGAGGGACGGCTGTGAAGGCACTGTGCTGGCAGGGTGTGAACGAGCTGGCGGTGGAGCACGTCCCCGACCCGCGGATCCTCAACGCCCAGGACGCCATCGTCAGGGTCAACCTGACCACGACCTGCGGGTCCGACCTGCACCTGCTGGGCGGCTACATTCCGGCCATGCGGGCGGGCGACGTCATCGGGCACGAGTTCCTCGGCGAGATCGTCGAGGTCGGCACGGAGGTGCGCAGGCACAAGGTCGGCGACCGCGTGGTCGTGGCCTCGTTCATCGGCTGCGGACGCTGCTGGTACTGCCAGAACGACCTGTGGGCCGCGTGCGACAACTCCAACACCAACCCGGCGTTCACCGACATGCTGTACGGGCAGACGCCCGGCGCGGTGTACGGCTACTCCCACTCCATGGGCGAGTTCAAGGGGAGCCACGCGCAGTACGTGCGGGTCCCGTTCGCCGACTACGGCGCCTTCACCGTGCCCGACGGGGTGAGCGACCTGGACGCGCTGTTCTGCTCGGACGCGGCGCCGACCGGGTGGATGGGCGCCGACCTCGGCGGGGTCAAGCCCGGCGACGTCGTCGCGGTGTGGGGATGCGGCGCGGTCGGCCAGATGGCGGCGCGCGCGGCGATGCTCATGGGCGCCGAGCGGGTGATCGCCATCGACCGGTTCCCCGAGCGCATGATGATGACCGAGCGCCACGTGGGTGCCGAGACGCTGGACTACACGCGCACGGACGTGGTGGCCGAGCTCAAGGAGCGCTCCGGCGGCAGAGGGCCGGACGTCTGCATCGAGGCGGTCGGCCTCGAAGCGCACAGCACCGGGCCGCAGCGCCTGTACGACAAGGCCAAGCAGCGGATGGGCCTGCAACTCGACCGCCCGGCCGCGGTGCGCGAGGCCATCTACGCCTGCTCCAAGGGCGGGTCGGTGTTCATCCTGGGCGTCTTCGCGGGGCTGGTCGACAAGTTCCCGCTGGGCGCGATGATGAACAAGGGGCTGACCGTCCGGGCGGCGCAGCAGCACGGACAGCGCTACATCCCCAAGCTGCTCGAGATGGTGCGCAAGGGGGATCTGCGCACGGGCCACCTGGCGACGCACACCATGCCCTTGGAGCACGCGCCCCGCGGCTACGACCTGTTCAAGAACAAGAGGGACGGCTGCGTCCGAGCGGTCTTCCGCCCCTGGGCCTGAACGCTCCCATGGACGGACACCCTGGACACCTTGCGCGCCGACACCCCGGCCCGCCGGGCCGAATGCGCCGGCGCGGTCAGCCGGGGGGTGCGGGGGGGAGGAGGCGGCGGGTGGCTTCCAGCTCGGCCTTCAGCGCTCTCACCTGCTGTTCGAGCTCCAGGATGCGGCGGATCGCGATCAGCGTCATGCCCTCTCCGGACAGCTCGGCGACGTACTGCACGCGACTGATGTCGGCGCGCGAGTAGCGGCGCTGTCCCCCCGAGGACCGCTGCGGGCGGACGACCTCGAACTCGTCGAGGCGGCGTAAGAACGACTGCTGCACCGCGAGCATGTCGGCCACCTGCCCCAGCGAGTACAGCGGCGCGTGGTGGTCGTCGATGGGAAGCCGGTTCATGGGCGCCTCCAGGCGCGTCGGGCCGGCGCCGCGCTCAGGCGGCGCCGGCCCATCGTCTGACGGTCGTGTCGGGTCAGGCGCGGATCGCCCTGGTGTCGCCCCCGCGCTGGATCTCGACCTTACGGGGCTTCGCGCGTTCCAGGACGGGGATGCGGACCTGCAGGACCCCGTTGTGGTACGCGGCGTCGACGGCGTCGCTGTCCAGGTGCTCCGACAGGTACACGCGGCGGGTGAAGGTGCCCATCTGGCGCTCGCGGACGAACATGCGGTCGTCCTCGGAGAGCTCCTCCTCGCGGCGCGCGCTGACGGTCAGCACGCCGCGGTCGACGGTCACCTCGATCGAGTCGGGGTCGACGCCGGGAAGGTCGAAGCGGAGGACGACGTCATCCTTGCGGCGGATGCCGTCGAGGGGCATGACTCCGTGAACGCTTCCCTCGGCTCGACCCAGGGTGCCGCGAGTCAGGCGGTCGAACTGGCGTTCCACCTCCTGGACGAAAGGATCGATCGACGTCAACAGCATCTCCGGAACCTCCTTTGTGTGTCGAGGTTGAGGAAACCTCCAAGTTCAGTTGTAGGTTACCTGGCTCCTCCGCTCGATGCAAGTCCTGTTTCCGAGTCCATCTTCGTCGCCGCGCCCGCCCTCCGGGCGGGGGTGAGAGGCGCCGAGCCTAAGGTCCCTCGCCACCGGGACCTTCGCCGCTGACAGCCCTTCCCGGCCGGCGAGATGCTCGGAAACAGGACGCCAACAGGGGAGGCAGCCATGATCATGAATGTCGGCGACGTCATGGGCAGGGTCGCCATAGCGGTGAGGCTGGACACCTCCTTCGCCGATCTGGTCGAGACGATGCGCCGCTTCAAGGTCGGCGCCGTCGCCGTCATCGACCCCGATCGGCGGCCGATCGGGGTGGTCTCGGCCGACGACCTGCTGCTGAAGGAGATCGACGCCGAGCGCGCCGGCGCGGTCTTCGAGGGCCGCGGCAGGCGCAGGGAGCACGTCAAGGCCGCCGGGAGCACGGCCGCCCAGGTCATGACCAGTCCCGCCATCACCGTCACCGAGGAGACGCCGGTCAGGCAGGCGGCCCGGCTGATGCACGAGCACCGGATCAAGCAGCTTCCCGTCGTGGACGGCGTCACCGGCAAAATCGTCGGAACCGTGCACCAGGCGGACCTCCTCAAGATCTTCGTCCGGCCGCCCGCCGAGGTGCTCGCCGATGTCGAGGAGGCCGTCCGCCGGGCCGGTGTGGAGCCGCGCGAGCTGTCCATCCTGGTGGAGCACGGGCTGGTGGTCCTCGCGGGGACGGTCCCGCTGCGCTCGCAGATCCCGCTGGTGGTCGGGGGCGTGCACGAGGTCGACGGCGTCATCGAGGTCGACGACCGCCTCGGCTTCGGCACCGACGACCTGATCAGCGTGCCTCCGCTGTACCTCTGAACTTCCGCCGTGCCCTCCGAACGCCCGAACGCCCGAACGCCGAACGTCGCTCGGCCGAAGCGGGGAGCCTGGCCCTGGGAGGGGAGGGCGCCGGTCGTCGCCGATGGGCGGTCGTGTGATGGTGGAAGCAGCGGACAGGGCGTGATGGGCCGTTAAGGCACTGAGGGCAGCAGCGAGGGCACTGAGGGGGAGGTGCGCCATGGCCGGACAGATCGTCGTCGGCGTCGACGGTTCCCCGTCGGCCGCGGCCGCGGTCGAGTGGGCGGCGGACGACGCGGTACGCACCGGGGCGCGGCTGCGCATCGTGCACGTGCGCGAGCCGTGGACGGCGGACTACCCGTACAGGGCGGCGCCCTGGTTCCGCGACGCCCTGCCGGCGTACTGGCGGGCCGTGCTCGCGGCCGCGGTCGAATGGGTGCGCGGCTACGCGCCCGGCCTTGAGGTGAGCACCGCCCTGGTCACCGGCGCCGCCGCAGAAAGGCTGCGCACCGAGGCCGAGGACGCCGACGAGCTGATCCTGGGCAGCCGCGGCCTGGGCGGCTTCGCCGGGGTGGTGCTCGGCTCGGTCGGCCGGTCGGTCGCCTGGCGGGCCGTGGGACCGGTGGTCGTGGTCCGCCGCGCGACGCCCGCCCGCCACGGCGAGATCGTCGTCGGCTACGACGGCTCGCACGTGTCGGAGGCGGCCATGGACTACGCCCTGCGGCAGGCCATGCTGCGGGGAGCGCGGCTGCGCGTTCTGCACACCTGGCGCACGCCGCCGTTCTCGCCGTACGCGACGGCCGCCGCGGGCGGTCTGACCGAGGCGTCCGGGGAGGTGGACAGAGAGGTGCGGCTGCGCCTGGAGATGTGGCGGGACAGGTACCCGGGCGTCATGATGCGGCGGCACACCGTGCGCGGGCATCCGGTCCCGGCCCTGTCGGACGCCTCGCGGCGGGCCGACCTCGTGGTCGTCGGCTCGGGCGCGCACGGGGACGTGTACGGCTCCGGCATGGGAACCTCGGTCGGGTACGGGGTGCTGCAACACGCCCGCTGCCCTGTCGCGGTGGTCCACCCCCGCGAGCCCGCCGGCGAGCCGTCGCGGGCCGCTGTCTGATTAATGGGTAAATGTCAGAAACATCCCTTCCGTCCAGATTCGTGAGGGAGGGTGGGTGGGGACACTCCCTTTATGGCGGATGTCCAACCGCGCTCGCTCATGCCGCACATGCGGCTGGACGAGGTGCTGTCGGAGCTGCGGCTCCGGCTGGACGCCGTGCTCGCCACCCGCGACCGGGTCCACGCGCTGCTCGACGCGGTCGTCTCCGTCGGCGGCGACCTCGACCTGCAGACCGTCCTGCACCGCATCGTGGAGACGGCCACGACCCTGGCCGACGCCACCTACGGCGCCCTCGGCGTGGTCGGCGAGGAGAACACCCTGGTGCAGTTCGTCCCGGTCGGTCTGAGCGAGGAGGAGGTCGCCCGCGTCGAGCACTGGCCGCACGGGCTGGGCCTGCTCGGCCTGCTGATCAAGGAGCCGCGCGTCCTGCGCCTGCACCGCATCGCCGAGCATCCCGAGTCCTCCGGCTTCCCGCCCGGCCACCCGCCCATGGGCAGCTTCCTCGGCGTGCCGATCCGCGTGCGCGAGGAGCTCTTCGGCAACCTCTACCTGACCGAGAAGCGCGGCGGAGGCGACTTCACGGAGGAGGACGAGGCCCTGGTCGTCGCCCTGGCGGCCGCCGCGGGCGTCGCCATCGAGAACGCCCGCATGTACGAGGAGACCCGCAGGCGCGAGGTCTGGCTCCAGGCGTCCTCCGAGGTCACCACCACGCTGCTGTCGGGGGCCGGCGCGCGGGACGTGCTCACGCTGGTCGCCCGCCGGGCGCGCGAGATGTCAGGCGCCGACGTCGCGGTGGTGCTGCTGCCCTGCGCGGGCGGTGAGCGGCTGCGCGTCACGGTCGCCGACGGAGTGCGGGCCGAGGACGTCGCCCCGGCCGAGGTCATGGTCCGCGACTCGTTGCCGGGCCGGGCGTTCAGCGGCGGCGAGCCGGTCGTGGTGGCCGACCTGGCCGAGACGGCGATCCCCGCCGTGGTGTGCGAGCGCTCGCGCGCCGGACCGGCCGTGGCGGTGCCGCTGGGCGCCGCGGGAGCGGTGCGCGGGGTGCTCTCGCTCGGCAGGCGCCCCGGCCGGGCTCCCTTCGGCCGGCCGCACGTGCGGATGCTGCGTTCGTTCGCCGGACAGGCCTCGCTGGCGCTCGAACTGGCCGAGGCCCGCGCCGACGCCGAGCGGCTGCTCCTGCTGGAGGACCGCGACCGCATCGCCAAGGACCTGCACGACGTGGTCATCCAGCGCCTGTTCGGCGTGGCCATGACGCTGATGGGCGCGGCGCGGCTGGTCGACCGCCCAGAGGCCTCCGAGCGGGTGCGGCACGCCATCGACGAACTGGACGGCACCATCCGGCGGATCCGCTCGGCCATCTTCGCGCTGCAGAGCCCTCCCGCCCCGGGCGCGGCCCCGGCGGGCGCGCGCATGGCATGGCGCCACGCCTGCCCGCCACTGCCACCGGCGCCCACCTCCCCGCCGCAGCCCCCGGAGGCCGGGGACGGCGTCAGTCGTGGCGGCCCGCCTTGAGCTGGGCCGCCAGCGCCGCCGCCTGGGTGCGGCGCTGCATGTCCAGCTTGGCCAGCAGGTTGGAGACGTAGTTCTTGACGGTCTTCTCCGCCAGGAACAGGCGCTCGCCGATCTGCCGGTTGGTCAGTCCCTCGCCGATGAGCTCCAGGATGTGGCGCTCCTGGCCCGTGAGCGCCGCCAGCGGATTCTTCCTGACGGCCTGGTCGCGCAGGCGCCGCAGCATCGACGCGGTGGTCTGCGGATCGAGCAGCGACTGGCCGCCCGCCACCGTCCGCACCGCGCCGACCAGGTCGGACCCGTGGATCTGCTTCAGCACGTAACCGGCCGCGCCGGCCATGACGGCGTCGAACAGGGCGTCGTCGTCGGCGAAGGAGGTCAGCATCAGGCACGCCAGCCCGGGGATCTTGGAGCGGACCTCGCGGCACACCTCCACCCCGTTGCCGTCGGGCAGCCGCACGTCCAGCACCGCCACGTCCGGCCTGAGCGCCGGAATGCGCGCGATGGCCTGCTCGGCCGTGCCGGCCTCGCCGACGATCTCCATGTCGTCCTCGGACGACAGCAGAGCGGCCACGCCCCGGCGGACCACCTCGTGATCGTCCAGCAGGAACACCCGAATCATATGGCGACCCTACTCACGCCCCCCACAGCCCCAGAAGAGGCGAAGGTCCCACACCACCGCCCCGCGGGCCTCTGGAACAACCGATGGCGCTAGCCGGACTTCTCGATCGGTACGCGCTTGGTCTGCTGCTTCTCCTCTGCCAGTGGGATGTCCACTTCGAGGATCCCGTCGTGGTAGACGGCCCTGACGTCCTGCTCTCCGGCGTTCGGCGGCAGCGGCAGGGACCGGCTGAACTCGCCGTACCGGAACTCCGTCCGATGAGCCTCCGACCGCTCCTCCTTGCGCTCCCCGTGGATCGTCAGCATCCCGTTGGAGACGACCACCTCGACGTCGCTCTCGGGGTCGATGCCGGGCAGCTCCGCGCGGACGATGTAGTGGCCGTCCCTGACGGTGTCCTCGAACCGCACCATCTGGCCGACGGAGTACGGACGGCCGCCGCCGGTGAAGGGCGCCTCCAGCCAGTCGAGCAGGTCGGGTACCAGGCCTCTGGACTCCCTGCGCGTCGGCACTGACATGAGAACCTCCCTGGTTGTGTCCGGACCTTCACTTCCATCCCACTCCTCGGCGGAAGCCGGGGTCATGGCCGTAGGTCCCGAATCGGCGGGACGTTCGCCCCGCGGGGAGCGGCGCCCGCCGCTCCCCGCGGCCGCGGGCGGTCACACGCGCCTGGAATGGCCGGCCATCTGGGCGACGTCCTCGGCGGCGTCCTCGGTCAGCTTGCCGGCCAGGTCGGCGAGAGCCCGGCCCGCCGCCAGCTCGTCGCCGATCTCCGGGACCGGCCGGTCGATCGGATTGCGCCTGGCGTACCCGACGCTCTCGTGGCGCATGCCCGCGCGGTTGAGCAGGACGGCCCGGGCGACTGTGCGGTCGTCGTTGTCGTCCTCGGTTATGTAGATCTCCACAGTCCACTGCTTGGCCTGCATGGGGGCCTCCTTCCGGTGTCCTATCTCCACCATCTCTCACCCGCGGGCGCGCCCGTGCGCCGCCCCGGGCGTGTCCGGCGGGCCACGCGGGGGTGCGCTCACTAAACTCCCCCGGGGGCGAGTTCGGGGGAGTGTGGGAACGCTTCATGCTGCACGGCATCGATGTGTCCAACTGGCAGGGCGCCGTCAACTGGGCCGGCCACGCCGGCGACGGCGTCGACTTCGGCTTCGCCAAAGCGACAGAAGGCACCCGTTTCACCGACAAGTGGTTCGCCCGCAACTGGGCGGCCATGCGCGAGAACTGGCTGGTCTGCGGCGCCTATCACTTCGCCCACCCCAAGGGCGACCCCGACGACCAGGTGCGCCATTTCCTGGACGTGGTCGACGCGGCGGGCGGGCTGCGGCGCGGCGACCTGATCGCCCTCGACCTGGAGCACTCAGGGCACCTGCCGCCCCACCAGGTGGCGGCGTTCGCCCGCCGCTGGTGCCACGTCCTGAACGTGATCACCGGGATACGGCCGCTGATCTACACCTTCCTGTCGTTCGCGAAGAAGGGGTACTGCGCGGGCCTCGCCGACTACCCGCTGTGGATCGCCGCGCCCAGCCATCCCAAGGGCCACCCGGTGGTGCCGCCGCCGTGGGACCGGTGGGCGATCCACCAGTACGCGCACGGCCCCATCGACCGCAACGTCTTCCGCGGCACCCGCGCGGAGCTCACCGCGCTCGGTGCGCAACCGGTCGAAGACCGCCGCAGCAAGGCGTAGGCGGCGCGATAAGGCGAGGCGGTTTCCCGGTAGCATCGGCACGACAAGCGGAGTGCCCGCGCCCACCCATCTCATTGGAGCAACCGTGTCTGCCGCCCTCGACATACGCGTCACCCTCGCCGGAGCCGAGCGTGTGGTGGCGGGCGGTACGACGGCCGGCGAGGCGCTCTCCGCCGACGGCCGCTCGGTCGTCGCCGCCAGGATCAACGGGGAGCCGCGCGACCTGGCCACCGTGGTGGCCGACGGCGACGTCGTCGAGCCCATCGCCATCGACAGCGACGAGGGCCGGGCCATCCTGCGCCACTCCACCGCGCACGTGATGGCGCAGGCCGTCCAAGAGATCTTCCCCGGCGCCCGGCTCGGCATCGGCCCGCCCGTCGAGAACGGCTTCTACTACGACTTCGACGTCGAGCAGCCGTTCACCCCCGACGACCTCAAGCGCATCGAGAAGCGCATGCGCGAGATCGTCAAGCAGGGCCAGACCTTCGCCCGGCGGGCCGTCAGCGACGAGGCCGCGCGCGAGGAGCTCGCCGCCGAGCCCTACAAGCTGGAGCTCATCGGCCTCAAGGGCGGCGCGGGCGAGGAAGAGAGCGTCGAGGTGGGCGGCGGCCAGCTCACCATCTACGACAACCTCGACCCCAAGTCGGGCGAGCTGTGCTGGAAAGACCTGTGCCGCGGGCCGCACCTGCCCTCGACCCGGGTCATCCCGGCGTTCAAGCTCATGCGCTCCGGCGGCGCCTACTGGCGGGGCAGCGAGAAGAACCCGCAGCTCCAGCGCATCTACGGCACCGCGTGGGAGTCGCGCGACAAGCAGGACGAGTACCTCCGCCTGCTGGAGGAGGCCGAGAAGCGCGACCACCGCAAGCTCGGCGCTGAGCTCGACCTGTTCTCCTTCCCGCCCGAGCTGGGCTCCGGCCTGCCGGTGTTCCACCCCAAGGGCGGGGTGATCCGCAAGCTGATGGAGGACTACTCCCGCAAGCGGCACGAGGAGGCCGGCTACTCCTTCGTCAACACCCCGCACATCACCAAGGAGCACCTCTACCAGGTCTCCGGCCACCTCGACTGGTACGCCGACGGCATGTTCCCGCCCATGGAGCTCGAGGGCGCGCGCTACTACCTCAAGCCGATGAACTGCCCGATGCACAACCTGATCTTCCGGGCGCGCGGGCGCTCCTACCGCGAGCTTCCGCTGCGGCTGTTCGAGTTCGGCACCGTCTACCGGTACGAGAAGTCCGGCGTGGTGCACGGCCTCACCCGCGTGCGCGGCCTCACCCAGGACGACGCGCACATCTACTGCACCCGCGAGCAGATGCGCGACGAGCTCACCTCGCTGCTGCGCTTCGTGCTCGACCTGCTGCGCGACTACGGGCTCGACGACTTCTACCTTGAGCTGTCCACCAAGGACCCGGTCAAGTTCGTCGGCACCGACGAAGACTGGGAGGAGGCCACCGCGACGCTGCGCGAGGTCGCCGAGTCCGAGAAGCTCGAACTGGTGCTCGACCCCGGTGGCGCCGCCTTCTACGGCCCCAAGATCTCCGTCCAGGCGCGGGACGCCATCGGCCGCACCTGGCAGATGTCCACCATCCAGCTCGACTTCAACCTTCCCGAACGGTTCGAGCTGGAGTTCCAGGGGACGGACGGGGCGCGCCAGCGCCCGGTCATGATCCACCGTGCGCTGTTCGGGTCGATCGAGCGGTTCTTCGGCGTCCTGGTCGAGCACTACGCCGGCGCGTTCCCTCCCTGGCTCGCCCCGGTGCAGGTGGTCGGCATCCCGATCTCCGAGGCGCACGTGGCCTACCTTGAGGAGGTCGCCGCGCGGCTGCGCGAGCGCGGCATCCGGGTCGAGGTCGACGCCTCCGCCGACCGCATGCAGAAGAAGATCCGCAACGCGCAGAAGTCCAAGGTGCCGTTCATGCTGCTGGCCGGCGACGACGACATCGCGGCCGGGGCGGTGTCCTTCCGCTACCGCAGCGGCGAGCAGAACAACGCGGTCCCGGTGGACGACGCCATCGCCGAGATCGTCGACGCCGTGGAGCGCCGCGTCCAGGTGTGAGATCAGGGCGCGGGGCGGCGGCGGTGCCCGGGAGGCGAAGCCGCGGCCCCGCGTCCTATGCTGCATGGCATGCAGGAGCCGATTGAGCAGCCCGGTGCCGGAGATCCCGACAACTTCCAGCGTCTGTGGACCCCGCACCGCATGGCCTACATCAAGGGAGAGAACAAGCCGAGCGGCTCGGGCCCTGGTGACGGCTGCCCGTTCTGCGAGATCCCCAAGATGAGCGACCAGGACGGGCTCATCGTGGCCCGCGGCTCCTCGGTGTTCGCGGTGCTCAACCTCTACCCCTACAACTCCGGCCACATGATGGTGGTGCCGTACCGTCACGTCCCCGACTACGTCGACCTGGACGAGGGCGAGACCGCGGAGCTGGGCGACTTCACCAAGCGCGCGATGCTGTCGCTGCGGAAGGCGAGCGGCGCGCAGGGGTTCAACGTCGGCATGAACCTCGGCCACGTCGCCGGGGCGGGCATCGCCGCCCACCTGCACCAGCACGTCGTGCCGCGCTGGGGCGGCGACACCAACTTCATGCCGGTGGTCGGCCACACCAAGGTGCTGCCGCAGCTCCTGCAGGACACCCGCGACCTGCTCGCCGGCGCCTGGCCCGCCTGACGCGGCCCGCCCCGCCGGGCCGGCCGCTTCACCCGGCCGCTCAGGCCGGCAGCGGGTCGAGCGCCGGGGCCGCGAGGGGCGGCGACCCGGGGGCCAGGGCGCGGATGCCGGCCGACAGCACCAGCGGGACGGCCAGCGCCAGCGCCATGGACAGCACGGCCGCGCCCGAGTCGTTGACCAGCATGCCGACCACGCCGCTGACCAGCGCGCCGATCAGCCCGGCGCGCAGCATCGGCGCCCGCTCGAAGGCCACCGGCAGCACCCCGGCGCTGGCGGTGCCCGGCCGCAGCAGCGCGAAGACCAGGAACGCGAACGCCGCGATGACGATCGGCATGAGGTTGGGCGACAGCAGCGTGCTCAGCATGGCCCCGAGCTTGCGCCCGATCACCGGCAGGAACGTCCCGTCGATCACCTGCCCGACGAACCGGCCGAGGTGGGTCTGCGAGGCGGCCGGCCGCAGGTGGTCCAGGTAGGCGATGCCCATCACGATGACCCCGCCGGCGGCGCAGAACGCGCCCAGCTTGATGATCGAGACCCGCTTGCCCGCCACCAGCAGGGCGGTGACCGCGATGCCCGGCACGAAGGCGATCACGCCGCCGAAGTCGCTGCCCACACCGGGCCAGCCGTCCAGGATCATCGCGAAGCCGCCCAGCCCGGCCACCAGGACGACGGCGGCGCGGCGGTGGCCCGCCCGCACCAGCCCGTCGGCGGCCGCTGTCGTCAGCAGCAGCACGGCGGTGGCCATCAGCGCGAAGGGGATGTTGCCCAGGCCGTAGTAGCGCGCGCCGACCACGCCGGTGTAGCCCATGATGCTGTTGAGCTGCAGGGGCGTGCCGCTGAGCAGGTCTCCCACGAGCACGGCGGCCGTCACCGCCGCGATCACCGACGGCGGCCCGAGCACCTCGCCGGCGCCGGGACGGCCGCGCAGCCGCGCCCACGCGGACGGCAGGCCCAGGGCCAGCACGGTGAGCGCGGCGGCGCAGACGAGGACCCCGGCCACCAGCGTGACCGCGGGCGCCCCGGCGCGCTCCCACGGGGTGAGGTTGACCAGGTAGGTCGACGCCGGCAGCGAGGCCAGCGTGAGCGCCGCGACCCGTACCGCGCCGAGCCCCTTGCGCCGGCGCAGCAGCAGGAACGCTACCGCGTAGAACAGCACTTGCAGCACCGCCAGGCCGGTGAAGAACCCGCCGCCGACGGCGCGGATGGTCTGCCCGGCGACGTCGGCGTGGCCGAGCGCGGCCACGCCCTCCTCCGTGCCGGTCTGCCGACCGGCCTCCCACGGCACGCCGATGACGGTGCCCGGGACGGCCGCGCCGGCCGCCCGCAGGACCGTCGCGGTCACGTCGGGCAGGATCACCATGTCGTCGCGGTGGGTGGACCTGGCGCCGAGAAAGCGGTCTTCGGCCTCCGGAGCCCGCCACATCGCGACCCGCAGGTGCGGCTCGGAGCCGTGGTCGGACAGGCCGGTCAGCACGATCTTCGTGTCGGCGGGCAGGTGCCCCACGACCTCGCCGACCTTGGCGTCGGCCGCGGCTAGAGCCCCCCGGCGGTCAGCGGGGGAGAGCCTCTCGGGGGTGTCTGAGAGCAGTTCGCCGTCGATGTAGGGACGGATCAGGTCGTCGATGTCGACGGCCAGGACCGGGCAGGCGGACCAGTCGGAGACGGCGCGCGGCGTCGCCGCGTACACATCGACGGCGCCGGAGCGGTCGGCGAGCGCGAGCGCCGCCCCGGGGCCGACGGCCTGGGTGCACCGGCCGGCCGCGTGCAGGGCCGCGCCGAGCGAGCCGGCGTAGTCGTTGTCGCGTACCGTCCACAGCCAGTCGAAGCCGGGGACGACCGTCTTGCCGCCCTGTACCTCCACGGCGGGCGGCGGCCCGCAGCGGGCGCCGACCGAGGAGCGCACGCCGGCCGAGACCGTCAACCAGCCGTCGTAGGGACAGGTGACCCTGCCGACGGTGCGCACCGACAGCGACCCGATCGCGCTCTGCGCGGCGAGCCGCCACAGGTTCGGAGTGGTCGCGGCGCTGACGTCGTCCCACCGGAGGCCCGGCACGCCGATGAGCGCCACCCGCGCGGGGGCGTCGGCCTCTCGCGAGTCCCCGGCCCGCCCAGGGGCCTGCGCCCATGCGGCGCCGGTCGTGGTCAGGCACAGCATGATCACCGCCAAAGCGCCCAGCGCCCGCCTCACCACTGACCGACCTCCCATGACGTCCACCGGCGACGTCCACCGGCGAATCCCTGGAACCGTACGGGAAACCGCGTCGCCCGGTCCAGGGAATCGGGGTGAACATCACCCGGAGCTCGGCGCCGCTCCCAGCGGCACGCGTCCAGGCGCGCGGCCGCGGCGCCGCCGGAAGGCTGCCGCCATGGGGACCTCACTCGCCCGTCCGGACACCCCGGGACGCCCGGCCGTGATCAGGGCGCCGTGGTCAGGGCAGTACGACGGCCGCCGGGGCGCTCTCGTTGCCGAGGCGGTCGAGCGCGGTCACCAGGTAGGCGCCGCCGCCCGTGACGGCGTAGGACTGCGCCGGGGTGCCGGCGGCGGGCACCACGGCCAGCAGGTTGCCGGCGTCGGCGGTCGCGCACCCGTCCGGCTTGGCGCCGGCGACCCGGTACACGGCGTACGACCGGGCCTCGGGGGAGGACTTCCAGCTCAGCGTGCCGCCGGCCAGAGCGAGGCCGGAGGGGACGGCCGGGGCCCGGCCGCCGCGGTCCTTGACCAACGGCGGCAGCGCGGGGCGGGGGTAGTGCTCCTTGACCAGCGCGTCGAGCACGCCCAGCGGGTTCTTGGCGAGCTGGGCCGCGCTGAAGTAGACGTCGCCCCGCACCTCGGGGTACTTGCGGTTGAGCGTCAGATGGGCGGGCAGCTCGCCGGCCCTGGTCCAGGCCGCGACGTCCTTGGTGCCCACGCGGTAGAGCGCCTGACCGATGTAAAGGTGGACGTCGGTGCCCTTGACCTGGTTCGCCCACCACGGCACCAGCTTGGCGTAGTCGGCGGCGGCGAACCCGCGGGGCCAGTAGATCTGGGGCATGACGTAGTCGATCGAGCCGGAGGTGATCCAGGCCCGGGCGTCGGCGTAGATGGCGTCATAGGCCGACAGGCCCTTGGTGTCGGAGCCGGACGGGTCGTCGGACTTGTTGCGCCAGATGCCGAACGGGCTGATGCCGAACTTGACGTACGGCTTGGTCTGGTGGACGGCCGCGCCGACCTGGGCGACCAGCGTGTTGACGTTCTCCCGCCGCCATTCGGCCAGCGCCATGCCCTTGCCGTACTTTGTAAAGGCGGCGGCGTCGGCGAACTTCGTGCCCTTGCCGGGATAGGGGTAGAAGTAGTCGTCGAAGTGGACGCCGTCGATGTCGTAGCGCTGCACCACGTCCTTGATCACCTTGACGGTGTGGGCGCGCACCTGCGGCAGGCCGGGGTTGTAGTACAGCCGGCCCTCGTGCTTGACGACCCAGCTCGGGTGCTGCCGCGCCGGGTGGCTCGCGGGCAGCTTGGACAGGTCATCCTTGTCGGCCGCGCGGTAGGGGTTGAACCAGGCGTGGAACTCAAGGCCGCGCTTGTGCGCCTCGGCGATCAGGAAGGGCAGGGGCTCCCACCCGGGGTCGCGGCCGGGGGTACCGGTCAGCCACTGCGACCAGGGTTCGTAGGGGGACTTGTAGATCGCGTCGGAGGCCGGGCGGACCTGGACGAACACCGCGTTGAGGTTGCGCTTGACCGCGTTGTCGAGGATGCGGACGTACTCGGCCTGCTGGCGGGCCGCGTCCAGGCCGGTCTTGGACGGCCAGTCCACGTTGTGCACGGTCGCGATCCACACGCCGCGCAACTGCCGTTTGGGATATTTGGCGCTCACCGCGCACTCCTGGGCGCCCGCGGCCTGCCCTGACTTCGCGGTGGCGGGGTGGGCGGCGGGTTTGCCGTCGCCGGTCGCGTTCTTCCCCTCGCGGGCCGCCGGCGCGGATCGGCCGGTCGCGGGTTTCGCGCCGGCGGTCGCGGCCTTGGCCTCGGCGGCCGCGCGCTTCGCTTCGCTGTCGGCGGGAGCAGCGCCAGGTCCGAAGATGTAGGCGACGCCGGTGGTGACCACCGCCATGGTGGTGGCGGCGAGCAGAGGCCGATGTCCGTTTCGCATGGGACATCAGTGTGGCATCGGCAAAACACTGGTAAGGCCCGATAAAAGAAATCGCATCGTGATGTCATCGTGACCGATGTGACCTGTGAGGCCGCCGTGCCGAAACGGAGCCGCGCGCGGCGCCCCCGCCGGACCCCCTCCTCCCGGCGAGCACCTGCGCCTTCACACCCCGGCCGCCCCGGCGTCCCCCGCACCACACCTCAACCCCCGGCCCGGCGACCCGCCAAGGGTGACAACTGCCTTACCTACGTCGCCGCTCTGCCCCATCAGCACGAAGCGGACGGTGCGGTCGCTCGTGTAGTGGAGTCGATCCCATCGCCCGCCATGCGGGACTTTCGACGGCGCCGCGACGGCGGGTCTTGGTACGGCGAATCCGGCGCCCCGCTACGGCGGCCAGCGGGGGCGGGGGCGAGTGGCCGGCCGGGGTTGGCCGGCCGGGCCGCTCGCATCGGGTTCGGCGGCCGCTTCTGCGGGCTTCGGGGGCCGCCGGGGCGGTCTAGTCGGACGCCGACCTGAGCTTCTCGGCCAGGTGGGACGGCAGCGGCTCGTAGCGCAGGAAGGACCGGTGGAAGCTGCCCGTGCCGTGTGACATGGACCGCAGGTCGATGGCGTACCGGGTGATCTCCAGTTGCGGGACCTCCGCCTTGACCAGGGTGCGCCCGGTGCCGACCGCCTCGGTGCCGAGGACGCGGCCACGGCGCGAGGACAGGTCGGACATCACCGCGCCGACGTGCTCGTCCTCGACCAGCACCGACAGCTCGTCCACCGGTTCGAGCAGCAGGGCGGGCACCTTGGCCGCGGCCTCCTTCAGGGCCAGCTGCCCGGCGATCTGGAAGGCCATGTCGGAGGAGTCCACCGAGTGGGCCTTGCCGTCGAACAGCGTCACCCTGATGTCCACGACCGGATAGCCGGCCAGCACGCCGCGTTCCATCTGGGCGCGCACGCCCTTCTCGACCGAGGGGATGAACTGCCTCGGCACCACGCCGCCCACGATCTTGTCGACGAACTCGAAGCCGCCGCCGGACGCCAGGGGTTCGATCTCGACGTGGCAGATCGCGTACTGCCCGTGCCCGCCGGTCTGCTTGACGTTGCGTCCGGTCCCCTGGGCCTTGCCGCCGAAGGTCTCGCGCAGCGGCACGCGCAGCTCGACGCGCTCGACCTCCACGCTGTGGCGCTTGGCCAGGTGGTCGAGCAGCACGTCGGCGTGGGCCTCGCCCATGCACCACAGGACGAGTTGGCGCGTCTCTGGGTTGTTCTCCAGGCGCAGGGTCGGGTCCTCGGCCACCAGCCGCCCCAGGGCCTGCGACAGCTTGTCCTCGTCGGCCTTGGACTTGGCGCGGATCGCGACCGGCAGCAGCGGCTCGGGCATCGTCCAGGAGGTCACCAGCAGCGGGTTGTCCTTGTCCGACAGCGTGTCGCCCGTCTCGGCCCTGCTGAGCTTGGCCACCGCGCAGATGTCGCCGGCGACGCACTTGGTGGTGGTGCGCTGGTGCTTGCCCAGCGGCGAGGACAGCGCGCCGATGCGCTCGTCCACGTCGTGGTCCTCGTGGCCCCGCTCGGCCAGGCCGTGCCCGGAGACGTGGACCACCATGTCGGGGCGCAGCGTGCCGGAGAAGACCCGGACCAGGCTGATGCGCCCGACGTAGGGGTCGCTGGTGGTCTTGACCACCTCGGCGACCAGCGGCCCGTCGGGGTCGCAGGCGAGGCCGGCGACCGGCTTGCCGGCGATCGTGGTGATCTCGGGAAGAGGGTGCTCCATCGGCGAGGGGAACCCCTGGGTGATCACCTCGAGGAGTTCCTGCATGCCGACGACCGGGCAGGAGCCCTGCACCGCGCACGTGGCGAGCACGGGATAGAAGCCGCCCCTGGCCACGGCCTTCTCCAGGTCGTCGATCAGCACCTTGGTGTCGATCTCCTCGCCGGAGAGGTAGCGGTCCATGAGGGACTCGTCCTCGCTCTCCTGGATGATCCCTTCGATCAGCGTGCCGCGGTAGGCGTCGATCTGCTCCTGGTAGGCCGCTCCGGCCGCGTTCTCGGTGCGCGTGCCGGTCGCGTAGTTGAAGAACTTCTGCGACAGCAGGCCGATCAGGCCGTTCACATGGCCGTTGGTCACGACCGGCAGGTACAGAGGCGCCACGCCGTCGCCGAAGGTGTCCTGGCAGGCGGCGACCACGTCGTCGAAGTCGGCCCGCTGGTGGTCGATCTTGGTGATGACGACCGCGCGGGGCATGCCGACCGTGGCGCACTCTTCCCAGAGCATGCGCGTCAGCCCGTCGATGCCCTCCGCCGCCGAGACCACGAACAGGGCCGCGTCCGCCGCGCGCAGGCCCGCCCGCAGGTCGCCCACGAAGTCGGCGTACCCCGGGGTGTCCAGAAGGTTGATCTTGATGCCGTTGTACGTCACCGGGGCCAGGGACAGGTTGACCGAACGCTGCTGGCGCACCTCGACCTCGTCGAAGTCGCTGACCGTCGTGCCGTCCTCCACCCGTCCGGTGCGCTGGACGGTGCCCGTCGCGGCGAGCAGTGCCTCCACCAGCGTCGTCTTCCCGGACCCGGAATGGCCGACCAGCACGACGTTTCGCACGGCATCCGGCCGGTCGGCCGAGGGCGCCCTGCCCGCGGCTCCCGCTGGTCCTCCCGCTGTTCTCTCTGGCATTACGCCTCCCGCGTCTCGCCGTGAGATGCGGCCGCGCGCGGTCGCATCGTCCGCCGCCGCGCCCGCCGCCCGAAAGAGCGCGGTGCATTCACCCTTCACCCGTCCGGCGCGGATCACAAGGGCCTGAAGGCAAAAGTGCCAGCGGGAAGACAACCGCACTCTCCCGCCTGTACCTCACCACGTCGCCCGCGTTCTCTGACAGCGTTCCCCGTCCGGCCGCGGGCGACTCGTGCCGGAGGCCGCGGGCTTGGTTCGGAGGTCGCGGCCGGTGTGGCCTACGATCGGACGGCGATGTTGAAGCTCCTGCGTCCCGCCGCCACCCGCGTGCTCTCCCCGCTCGGCCGGGCGCTCGCCCGCCTGGGGATCACTCCGAACGTCATCACCGTCCTCGGCACGCTCGGGGTCGCGGCCGGAGCCCTGGGGTTCTATCCGCGCGGCGAGCTGTTCCTCGGGTCGGTCGTCATCACCTTCTTCGTCCTGGCGGACCTGCTCGACGGCGTCATGGCCCGCATGCTCGGCACCGGCAGCACGTTCGGCGCGTTCCTCGACTCGACGCTCGACCGCGTCGGCGACGCGGCCGTCTTCTCCGGCCTCATCTTGTGGTTCATGGCGAGCGGCCAGAGCCTTCTGGCCGGGGTCGCGCTGTTCTGCCTGGTCGCCGGCGCCGTGGTGTCCTACGCCAAGGCCCGCGCCGAAGGGCTCGGCCTCAACTGCGACGTCGGCCTGGCCGAGCGGTCCGAGCGCCTGGTGGTCGTGCTGGTCGCCGCCGGCCTCGGCGGGCTCGGCGTGCCGTACATCCTCGCCGCGGGCCTGTGGCTGCTCGCCGCCGCCAGCGCGTTCACCGCCGGGCAGCGCATCTTGCACGTTTACCGTCAGACGGTGCCAACATGAACCTACGGGCTCACCGCACCTGGCGATGACTCTGCATTCCGACCGGCGATCCGCCCGCTGGATCTCTGACCGACCCCTGGGGGTGAACCTCGCGTGACTGATCGGCTCGTCGTCTGGGCTTTCCACCTCGGCTGGGTGCTGGTGCCCAAGCTGCCCGAGCCGGTGGCCGCGTGGGTCTTCCGCCGCGTGGCCGACGTCATGTGGTGGCGGCACGGCAAGCTCGTCCGCCGTCTGGAGTCGAACCTTGCCAGGGTGACCGGCAAGGACGTCGCCGATCCGTCGATCCGCGACCTCAGCAGGGCCGGCCTGCGGTCCTATTTCCGCTACTGGATGGAGGCGCTGCGCCTGCCGGTGATCGGCAAAGAGCGCATCCTCGCCGGCACGAACGCCATCCACGGCGACCGCATCTTCTCCACGCTCGAAAGCGGCCGGGGCATCGTGCTGGCCCTGCCGCACATGGGCAACTGGGATCTCTCCGGCGCCTGGCTGATCCACAGCGGGCACACCTTCACCACGGTGATGGAGCGCCTCAAGCCCGAGTCGCTGTACGAGCGGTTCGTAGCGTTCCGCGAGAGCCTCGGCATGGAGGTGCTGCCGCTCACGGCCAAGGGCGGGGGCACCGCGCACGCCTTCGGCACCCTCGCCCAGCGGCTGCGCGCCGGGCGCGCGGTCTGCCTGCCCGCCGAGCGCGACCTCACCGAGAAGGGCATCGAGGTCGACTTCTTCGACGGCAGGACGCGCATGGTCGCCGGTCCGGCGCTGCTGGCCATCCAGACCGGGGCCGCGCTGCACCCGGCGACGATCTGGTTCGAGGGCGACGGCTGGGCCATCCACATCCACGAGGAGATCCCGGTCCCCGCCGAGGGCTCCCGTCAGGAGAAGGTCGCCGTCATGACACAGAGCATGGCGCGCGTCTTCCAGGAGGGCATCGCCGAGCACCCCGAAGACTGGCACATGCTCCAGCGCCTCTGGCTCGACGACCTGGAGCCCCGGAGCGCGTCGTGAGGGTCGGCATGGTGTGCCCCTACACCTGGGACGTCCCGGGCGGGGTGATGGCGCACGTCCGCGACCTGGCGGAGGCGCTCATCGCCGACGGCCACCACGTGTCGGTGCTCGCGCCCGCCTCCGACGACGCGCTGCTGCCCTACTACGTGACCTCCGCCGGCCGGGCCGTCCCCGTGCCGTACAACGGCTCGGTGGCGCGCCTGGCGTTCGGGTTCCTGTCGGCCAACCGGGTGCGCAAGTGGCTGCGCGAGGGCCGTTTCGACGTGCTGCACGTCCACGAGCCGGCCGTCCCGTCGGTCGGCCTGCTGGCCTGCTGGGCGGCGAGCGGCCCGATCGTGGCCACCTTCCACGCCTCCTACCAGCGCTCGCGCGCCGTGGCCGTCACCGCGCCTGTGCTGCACACCGCGCTTGAGAAGATCTCCGGCCGCATCGCGGTGTCCGACGCCGCGCGCAAAACCCTTGTGGAGCACATGGGGGGCGATGCCGTCCTCATCCCCAACGGCGTCACGGTGAGCCGGTACGAGCAGGCCGAGGCCCTGCCAGGCTGGGGTCCGGACGGCGGCGTGATCGGCTTCCTCGGCCGCATGGACGAGCCCCGCAAGGGCCTGCCCGTGCTGCTGGAGGCGTTCGCCCTGCTCGGCCCCGACCGTCCCGGGCTGCGGCTGCTCATCGCGGGGCCCGGCGACGCCGACGAGGTGCTGTCCAAGGTGCCCGCGCCGCTGCGCGACCGGGTCGGCATCCTCGGCATGGTCAGCGAGGACGACAAGGCCCGCGCCTACCACTCCGTGGACGTCTTCTGCGCGCCGAACACCCACGGCGAGAGCTTCGGCATCGTGCTCGCCGAGGCCATGGCGGCCGGGGCGACCGTGCTGGCCAGCGACATCCCCGCCTTCCGCAAGGTGCTCGGCGAGGGCCAGGCGGGCGCGCTGTTCACCACCGGCGACGCCGCGTCCCTGGCCCGTGAGGCGGCCGCGCTGCTCGACGACGCCGAGCGGCGCGCCAAGCTCTCCGACGAGGCCCGCCTGGCCGTCCGCAAGTACGACTGGTCGACGGTGGCCCGCGACGTGGTGCGCGTCTACGAGACGGTGACGGCGACCACGACCGGCGGCGTCGAAGAGGAACGCCGCGGAGCGATCCTGTGACCGTCCCGCCGGCGCCGCGTGCGCGGTGGTCCGTCCGTCCGGCGACCGCTCCGTCCGGCCGCTTCCACCCGCGTGAGGACACATGAGCGCCATGACCGTCAGTCTGCTCGTCGGCGCGATCATCGTGCTGTCGGCCGTGTACATCTCGTGGCGGGCCGGGCGGCTGGACCGCATGCACATCCGCCTGGAGACGGCGCGCGCGGCGCTGGACGCCGCCCTGATCAGCCGCGCCGCCGTCTGCCTGGAACTGGCCGCCTCCCGCGTCCTCGACCCTGCCACCAGCCTGGTGCTGGCCGCGGCCACCCACGAGGCCCGGACGGCGGGGCCCGAGGAGCGCGAGCACGCCGAGAGCGACCTGTCGCGCACGATCAGGGCCGTGCTGGACCAGGAGCGCTTCAGGGAGCGGCTGGCCGAGACCCCGGAGGGCGCCGCCCTGATCGGCGAGCTGGACACCGCCGTCACCAAGGTCATCTACTCGCGGCGCTTCTACAACAACGCCGTGGATGTGACCCGCCACGCGCAGCGCCGCTGGCTCGCGCGCACCCTCCGCCTGGCCGGCCACACCGACCCGCCGTCCTACTTCGAGATCGACGACGCCGAGCCCGCCTCGTTCGCCCAGCAGGCCTGAGGCGTTCGCCCAGCGGGCCTGAGGCGTTCGCCCAGCGGGCCTGAGGCGTTCGCCCAGCAGGCCTGCTGGGGCTTCGCCCGGCAGGCTTGAGGCGCCCGCGTCCAGCAAGCCTGAGGCTCGGGCGTCGGCGAACCGCTCGGCCGGTCCGCTACCCGTTGGCGAGGACCGCCTTGGCGTTCTTGACCCAGGACTGGAAGACCGGTCCGGCCGCCTCCAGCCGCTGTCTCTCGGCCGCGACGAGACGCTCCTCATACGCGGCTCGCACCGCCTTGTACACGCCCACGAGGTTGACCTGTCGCTGGCAGGCCGCGTCGAGGCCGGCGACGCGCTTCTCCTCCGCGCCGGCGGGGGTCGAGGCGGTGCGCGTCACCCATTTCGGGTCGTTCCTCAGCAGCACCGGATCGGGATATCGAAGCCCTTCCTTCGCCATGCAGGAGCTCCAGGCGGCGAAGACCTGACGCACTCTGCTGTCCTGCATCGTCGATATACGGGACTGGACCGCCAGGGCGCGCGGGTCCACGGGCAGCTTGGCGGTCTTGCCGCGCACCTTGCGCTCGGCGTCGCCGTCGCATCCCCCTTCCGGCACGGCCCGCCCGCTCCGGGTCTCGGCCACCGAGCCGGCGTAGACCTTCTTCTCCTCCGCGGTGGCCTGGTGGGCGGTGCCCTTCTCCGGGCTCCGGGAGACCGCGGAGACCTCGGACGCCGGCCTCGGATAGCCGTTGGCCGAGGCCGACGCGGGGTCGAGGTACTCGGCGTAGTCGTACTCCCGGTAGTTCTCCGGGCTGCCGGAACCGATGGTCTCCGCGGTCCACTCACCGAAGCCCAGCGTCCTCATGCAGGTCGCCGCCGCCGCGTCGTGCGCCCGGTCCAGGGTGGCGATGTCCTGCATCGACGTCATGTAGGGGTCCAGCGGCAGCGGCACATGGGCGCTGCTGGTGACCACAGGCACGGGCCCCAGGGTCGGCTCGCCGGTCGGCACGGGCACCGGGTTCGACGGCGGAACGGTCGTCGAGGGCGTGGTGGGGCCGACCGGCCCGGGCGTCGGAGTGCCGGGCGGCGCCGCCGCCGGAGTCTGCCAGCTCTCGGTTCCGCAGCCGGTCAGCAGGACCGTCGTGGTGGCCGCCAACGCCAGGACCGCCGCGCGACGGCGGGATGCTCTCGTTCTGGTGTCCATCACTCGCCGTTCCTCTTCCAATAGCAATGGTTGGGATAGCCGTACCGTGTGTCGTCGCAATAGGCCTCGGTGTGGAGATACATCCATTGAGTGTCGTCGATGTCCCCGGAGAGCACGTCCCAGTAAGGATTGTTGTTACAGCCGTACTTGTTGATCCACAGCACCCAGTCGCGGCCGTCCGCGGTGATGCGCCGGTACTTCCACCGCTGCCAGTCGCTGCCCAGCCAGGTGTACTGCATGATCTCACTGCATTTGCCCCGTCCGAGATCCTGGTAATAGTCATACCGGTCGAGGGCTTTCTGGCTGTTGTAGTTGATGATGGCGTAGTAGCCGTCTTCGCTGAGCTTGAAGTCCGACCACCATTGGTTGTTGGTGACGTAGCTCGCCGGCCACGCGACCACCCGGGCCTGGTCGGCGGTGGAACTCTGCCAGATCTCCATCCATCCTTGGTTGCGTTCGTTCTGCCAGCGATATACGCCGTCGGCGTGTGCGGCGGCCGGGAGGACGGCGATGAGCGCGGCGGTGGCGGATAACAGGAGCGACGCTTTCAGGACGGTCCGCGACGATCGTCGCAGGAAATCTCTCACGACATTTTCTCCTCGGCAGGCGATGATTCTTGACGCGCCGGAATGCCGGCATCCTCAGGGGCAGGGCGGTGGAAAGGTGCGGCGTCGGCCCGAGCATGCATCGTCGCCGGAGGCCGGTACAAGCGTCGTGCGAGAAGGTGTCGGCTTCCCGACAGGCGGGGTGACACGCCATGACGAGGGCCGGCGCGGAGGAATTCGGGCGCGGCTGACAGCTGTTTCCGGCAGGCGTCTCCGCTGGAAACGGCTCCCATTCCAAGCCACGCCCAATAGGCCGGAATCAGAGAAAGCCGCCCTCCGTCACATGCCTTGTGTCACGCGATCGACGGCATTCTCGGTACCTCTCGGGTCGCGTATGCGCTCAGGGCAGCAGACGGGCGCGGGAGCGGGCGTGGCGCAGCAACGGGGGACAGGTCAGCCGGGTTCCGGACCGCGTGGGAAGCGCGAAGGCCACGGCCTTGGCGGGCTCGCCGCCGGTGAAGGTCGTCGTGACATACGCGCGGCAGTGGGCCTGTGACAGCTCACGGGTGAGCATGAGCCCCCGGCCGCCCTCGGCGAACAACTCCAGCGCGGTCTGGCCGTGCGAGCGGTTCAGGACGGCCGGGATCCAGCGGAGGTCGGGGTCACCGTCCACCACCTCGCACCAGGTCGGCACGCCGCCGAGGTCATAGACGCGCAACTCGTAGGGCGGCCGGCCGTGCCGTTCGGCGTTGGCCGCCAGCTCGGACACGATCGTCTCGGCGTCGGAGACCTCCTCTCCCGTCAGGCCCTCGCCGCACAGCACCTCCCGGACGAGGGAGCGGGCGCGACGGCACGCCGAACCAGGGTGGAGCACCGTGACGGTCATGCCGACCAGGGCGAAAGGGGACTCCTCCTCATCCGCCTCGCCGGCGTGGCGGGGCCGCCCGTTCCCCTCGGAGGCGCGGCGCCCGTGCTCAGCCGCCGCGCCGGCGGACGGACCGGAGTCCGACGGGCGGTCGTGAGGGTTTCCGGTCCTGCCGTCCGCGGGGACGTCGGCGGCGCGCCCTTCGGGGCCGGCGGATCCCTGCGCGGGAATCGTCGGGCGTCCGGAGGGGACGCGGGGTGCGTCCGCTGTGCAGCGGGGGATCGGCCGCATCGGGCTGCTCCTGTTCTCGGCTCTCGGCGACAGTGCTCAGCAGGAGACCTGATCGGGCGCCCGCAGCCCAGGTCCCCTCCTCGGCGTCGCCGTTCGCCAAGCCCTCCAAGCGTCCGTCAAACCTCTCGTCGCCCGCCGCGCGCGTCTGCGCGCCGAGTGGTCGTTTCCCGGTCGTTCAGGACGGACGGCCGGGCGTCCAGGGCACGTCCGTTGACAATGAGTCGCCGTTGAGTAACGGATTGTCGTGGAGGTGGGTCGTGGGCGGATCGAGGCGCGGCGCGGCACGTCCGGAGCCGGCGCGGGCGCGCAGGCGGATGGGCATGAGCCAGGAGGAGATCGCCGAGGCGCTGTGGGTCTCTCCGACCACCTGGAGCCGGTGGGAGCGGGGGAGGCAGTCGATCAGGCCGGTGTACCGGGCGCGGATGGCCGAGGTGTTCGGAGTCGATCCCGCCGAGGTCGAGCGGTGGGTGGAGGGCGGCGCCCCGGTCGATACGGAAGCCTGGCTCTGCCCGGGCTTCAGCGACCTGTCGCTCGCGGCTACGGTCGAGGCCGCCGGACGACTGTGGAGGTGCGACATGGACCCCGATCGCCGTCATGTGCTCGCCGCCCTGCCCTTCGTGCCGGCGGCCCTGGGCAGTTGGCTGTCGGCGTGGAGCTACGGCACCCCGGTCCCCTCGGCCGCCCACGACGCCTCCGGCCCCGCCGTCGGCATGTCGGACGTCCAGCGCATCAACGAGGCGCGCCAGGCGTTCGGCCAGATGGACCACCGCTTCGGCGCGGGCCTGGTCCGCCCCGCCGTGGTCGACTACCTGAACACCGCCGTCGCACCCCTGCTCCGAGGCCGCTACACCGATGAGGTCGGTTCCGCGCTGATGTCGGCCGCGGCGGGGATGACGCAGATGGCCGGTTGGACGGCGTTCGATCTCGGCTGGCACGGTGTGGCACAGCACTACTTCGGCCAGGCGCTCAAACTCGCCAGTGCCGGAGGAGACGCCCTGACCGGCGTGTGGGTGCTGACGAGCATGACCCACCAGGCCATCTGGCTGGAGCACTCGTCGCACGCGGTCTGGTTGGCTCGCGCGGCCGTCGAGTCCGCCCGTCGTGGCCAGGCGCCGCCGCGTGTACTGGCTCCGCTGCTCGTCAGAGAGGCGTGGGCGACGGCGCTTCAGTCAAGGCCGAACGACGGCGGGGACAGGCATTCGGCCCAGCGAGTGCAACGGCTGCTCGCCGAAGCCGAGCAGGTGCACGCCCAGGGACGCACCGATCGTGATCCGGCCTGGACGATATGGGCGGACGAGCCGGAGTTGGGCTCCGAGATCGGCCTGTGCTGGGAGTTGCTCGGCCGGTTCGACCGGGCCGTCGAACGCGCGGACTTCGCCGCGCGGGAGTTCTCCGAGCGGCGCCCACGCTCGGCGCAGATCAACCGGATGAACATGGCCGACGCTTATCTCGGCATGGGGGAGGTCGAGCAGGCGGTCGCGTCCGCGCGGGCGGCGGTGCCGATGGCGCGGTCGCTGACGTCCGTGCGGGCCGTCGAGCGCGTCAGGACGTTCTCCGAGCGACTGGAGCCCTACGCGACCACCGTCCAGGTCAAGGAGTTCCGCGCCCACCTGGCCGCCGAACTCGCCTCCTGAGCCGACACCGTCGCCGTCCGGCCCCCGAGGGGCCCGGTCCCGAGGGCCCGGTCCCGAGGGCCCGGCCCCGGGCGCCCGGTCACCCTGCGAAAGCCGAGCCCTCGGTCACCCTGCGAAAGCGGAGGGTACGCCGGTGCGTTCCCGGCCTCTCTCCGTTCCTCGCGACCCGTCCGGGGTTCGGCGTCCACGACCGGCGCGGGTTCGGGGGCTCCGCGCGGACCGGAAATAGGCCGCGATCCGGACGTCGGCTCGGCTAGGTTCCCAGGATGGCTCCTCACTCAAAACCGGCGGCGGAGGTGGACGTCTCCCCGGACTTGGTCCGGCGGCTCCTGGCCGACCAGCAACCCGACCTCGCGCATCTCCCCGTCGAGACGATGGCGAACGGATGGGACAACGTGATGTGCCGGGTCGGGGACGCGCTGGTCGCGCGGCTGCCCCGGCGTCAGGTGGCCATCCGGTCGTTGGTGCTCGAACAGCGGTGGCTCCCGATTCTCCGGTCCCGGCTGCCGCTGCCGGTTCCCGCGCCCCTGCGGACCGGGCGGCCGGGCTCCGGCTACCCCTGGCCGTGGAGCGTCGTCCCGTTCCTGCCAGGGCGGATCGCCGCCCGGAACCCGCCCGCCGACCCGCTGGAGGCCGCGGTCACCCTGGGCGCGTTCCTCGGCGCACTGCACACCCCCGCCGTCCCGGAGCTTCCTGTCAATCCTTTCCGAGGGGGGTCGCTCGCTGAGCGCCACGCGGCGGTCACCTGGAGCCTCGAAATACTCGGCGACCTGGTCGACCACGAGGCCGTGACGCGCGTATGGGAGGCTGCGGTCGCGGCGCCGCAGTGGGACGGGCCCGCGGTGTGGGTGCACGGCGACCTTCATCCCGCCAACATCCTGGTCCACGACGGCCGCGTCAGCGCCGTGATCGACTTCGGTGACCTCACCTCAGGCGACCCCGCCACGGACCTGTCGGCCGCCTGGATGCTCCTGCCCACCACATGCCACGAGACATTCAGGGACGCCTATCGCGCGGCGGGCGGGCATGCGGGGGGCGACGGCCTCTGGACGCGCGCCAAAGGCTGGGCGCTCGCGCTGTCGCTCGCGTTCCTGGCTCAGTCGGCCGACGATCCGCTCATAGCGGAGATCGGCCGCCGCACCCTCGCGGCCGTTCTCGCCTGACACGGCCGGAAATGGTGGGGCCCTTCGTGCCATGTACGGGATGTCGGCGTTTCGTACTGACGAAGGAGACGGTCTTGGGGACGGCGCGTGGATGAGGACGAGGTGGCCCGGTTCGAGGGCGTGTACCGGGAGACGTACGACCAGATAACGGCATACGCGGTGCGCCGCTGCGACTCGCCGCAGGACGCGGCGGACGTGGTGGCGGAGACCTACGCCATCGCCTGGCGCAAGCTCGCCGACCTGCCGCCAGGGGACGGGGCGCGGCTCTGGTTGTACGGCGTGGCGCGCAGGGTGCTGGCCGACCAGCGCCGCAAGACGGCGCGGCGGCGGATGCGCGACGTGGAGCTCGACGCCGAGATGGCCGATCTCTACGGCGATCCACCCGACGCCGGCGTTGAGCTGAGGGTCGTCGCGGCGGTGTTCCGGAGCCTGCCCGACGACGATCGCGAGCTGCTGTCGCTGGTCGCCTGGGAAGGGCTCGGCCGGGACGAGATCGCGACGATGCTGGGAGTGTCGCGCAACGCGGTGCGCATCAGGCTGCACCGCGCGCGCAGGCGCTTCTCCGCCGCGCTGAGCGCGGCCGATGTCCACCTGACGACGGGCAGCCGGATGATCCCGGCGGGGAGGTCGCTGTGAACGACGCAGAAGAGATCAGCCGACTGCTGCGGCCGCTGGACCGCGTCGAGCCTGGGAGAGCGGGGCGCGGGGCGTCCGGCGCGGGGGCGCAGGCGCTGCTGGCCTCCATCACGGGCCGGCGGACCGACGCGTCGGCCGCCCACGGGCCCGGCACGATCACCGTCGCGCGGCCGGAGGCGATGGCCACCGGGAGTCCGGGTGCACCTCCGCCGGGGCGGCGCCGGTCGGGGCGGCTCGGCCCCCGCCGCCTGGGGCTCGGCCTGTCCGCCGCGGCCCTGCTCGCGACGGGCGTCGTCGTGGGACCGAGCCTGGTGCGGGACGGAGGCGGCGTCGCGGTGTCCTACGCCAACGCGGCGGTGGACATCGAACGGGACGGCGACCAGTACGTCGCCCGCATCAAGGACCCGTTCGCCGAGTACGCCCTGTACACCGAGGCGTTCAGGGCGGTCGGCCTGCGGGTGGAGCTGCGCCCGGTGCCAGTCTCGCCGGGATACGTGGGGAGGATCCTCGGCATGGTGATCGCTGGGAAGGAGGCCCCGGACCGGCAGGCGACGCCGGATCCCTCCGGGCCTCGGTTCGGTGGTGTCCCGCTGACGCTGGGAACGGCTCCCCAGGGGTGCGCACCCGGACGGTCCCCCAGCTGCGTCATGGTGATCCGGGTCCCGGCCGGGCTGGCCGCGAGAGTGGACGTCCGTATCGGCCGGCAGGCCAGGCCGGGGGAGGAGTACGCCAACTTCGACGCGGCCATGGCGCCGGGCGAGATGTTCGACGGTGTCCGCCTGCGGGACGGCCATCCGGTCAAGGAGGTCCTCGCCGAGGCGCGCAGGCGCGACCTGTCGGTGGTGTTCAGCCACATCCGGATCGATTCGAAGACGGGCGGCCTGTCATTCGAGCCGCTGCCGCCCGATCGGGTGGGCGGGGGCTGGACGGTCTGGAACGCCTGGCAGGTGAAGGCCGGGGTGATCCGGCTGCTGGTCACGCCCGAGCGCCTGCCCGAGAACCCCTTCTACAACGGCAGCGCCCCACCACCCGCCTTCGGATGACCCCGCCGCAGGATCGCGGCGGCGGAGGGCAGGGCGACGAGACCCGGCGTGTCCTGGCCGGTGGCCTTCCTCGGCGGTCAGTGAGCAGGGCCGAGCAGGTCCCAGCGGTTTCCGGCTATGTCGAGGAACACGGCGACCTGCCCGTAGGGCTCGGTGCGCGGTGTGGTGACGAACTGGACGCCCGCGGCCGTCATCCGCTCGTAGGCGGCGTCGAAGTCGTCCACGCGGAGGAAGAAGCCCACCCGGCCGGCGACCTGGTCGCCGACGGCCATGGCCTGCCGCTCGCCGTCCGCCTGGGCGAGCAGGATGCCCGTCTCCGCGCCCGGCGGCCTGACGACGACCCATCGTTTCGGACGGCCGTCGTTGGTCAGCGACGGCGAGTCCTCGGCCAGTTCGAAGCCGAGGACTCCGGTGAAGAACTCGATGGCGCGGTCGTAGTCGTCGACGACGACCGTTACAAGATCGATTCGCACGCCCGGAGTATAGATGTCCGTCTGGAGCGTCGGTACGGCCGGACCTTGTGCCGTATCTCCGGTGCCGCCGCCCACCTGCGGTGGGTGGAAAGCCCTTCCGCAGGGCCGGAGGGTCAGGCCCCCCGGTCCTGCTGGGCGCCGTAGCGGGGCGCCGGATTCGCCGTACCACGACCCGCCGTCGCGGCGCCGGTCAACGGTCCTGCATGGCGGGTGGTGGGATCGGCTCCGCTACGCGGGCGATCGCGCCGCCCGCTTCGCGTTGATGGGACGAAGCGGCGCCGACGCGGGGGGAAGGTGGTCGGCGGCGTCGGCGCCGTCCTACGGCGAAGTGCCGGCCCCCCTTCGACCCGCCCGGTCCTGCTGGGCGCCGTAGCGGGGCGCCGGATTCGCCGTACCACGACCCGCCGTCGCGGCGCCGGTCAACGGTCCTGTATGGCGGGCCGTGGGGACCAGTGGGCTGGGGCTTCGGGTGCGTGGTCGCCTGGGGGGACGGCGCGCGGTGGAGGGGCTGGTGGAGGGGCGGGGATGTCCGGCGGTGGCAGGCTGGGCACCGCCGTTGGTACGGATTAGGCAAGTCCTGGCAACGACTTGCCCTCTATTCGGACGATACGACCGATCTTGCGTATTCGCTGGGGCCTCCATAGGTAAGCTTCGTGGCGTTTCACGACGTATCGGGAGGAGCCGCAGCTGTGCCAGCAAAACGGGTGATCGGCGTCGTCTTGGCGGGGGCGGCCGTCCTCGCGCCCGTGGCGGCCTGCTCCTCCTCCGGCGGCGGCGCGTCGCCCGCGTCGCAGGGCGTCGAGCCCGCCGCCTCGGCGTCGGCGACGCCGACCCCGCCGCCGGAGCACCCGTTCACCGGGCAGCCGGTGGCGGGCCGCAGGCCGGTGCTCGCCGTGAAGATCGAGAACACCTCCGCAGGCAAGCCGCAGCTCGGCCTGCGCAGCGCCGACCTGGTGTTCGTCGAGCAGGTCGAGGGCGGCCTCACCCGTCTCATGGCGGTCTTCTCCTCCAAGATCCCCGCCAAGGTCGGCCCCGTGCGCAGCGCCCGCATCTCCGACCTGCACCTGCTGTCGATGTTCGGCAAGCCGGCCCTGGCCTACTCGGGCGTCCAGAGCAAGATGATCCCGCTGGTACAGCAGGCGTCGCTGTTCGACGTGTCCGACAGCGCCGCGCCGGGCGCCTACTTCCGCCAGCCGGGCCGCTTCGCCCCCTACAACCTGTTCGCGGACACCAAGAAGCTGCTGGCCAAGGCGCCCAAGGCGACCAGGGCGCGCGACATCGGCTTCACCTTCGGCGACGCGCCCGAGGGCGGCACCGCGAGGAAGTCGTACACCGTGCGGTATCCGGCCGCCACCTTCACCTTCGCCTGGTCGGCCACGCAGAAGCGCTGGCTCGTGACCCAGGACGGCAAGAAGGACATGGCGGCCGAGGGCGGCCAGCTCGGCGCGCCCACCATCGTCGTCCAGTACGCCAAGACCACCCGCTCGGAGTTCCACGACTTCACCGGCAGCTACACGCCGCTGATCCACACCACCGGCACCGGCAAGGCGGTCGTCCTGCGCGACGGCAAGGCCTACAAGGCGAAATGGTCGCGCTCCTCGGAGAAGGACGGCACGACGTTCACCACCGCCGACGGCGAGCCGATGAACTTCAGCCGCGGCCAGGTGTGGGTCGTCCTGGCCGCCCCCAAGCCCGTGCAACCCTGATCCCGTGCAACCCTGATCCCGTGCAACCCTGATCCCTCGCGGCCCTGATCCATGCGGTCCTGATCCCGCGCGGCCTCGCAGCCGTGCGGCCCTGGTCGGCCGGGCGGGCCGCCGCCACTCGTACAACATGTCCAAAGTCCCCGTCGAGTTGTGACGATCCGGACGTCAAGGGCGGGGCTGATCAGCGCCTAACATGGGACGGGAACCCGTCGTCACGCTCGTGAGGTAAGACCGTGTCCAGCAGCACCCCCGAAGTCACCGAGACCACCGCCGTCACCGGCACCGCCCGCGTGAAGCGCGGCATGGCCGAGATGCTCAAGGGCGGCGTGATCATGGACGTCGTCACCCCGGAGCAGGCCAAGATCGCCGAGGACGCCGGCGCGGTCGCCGTCATGGCGCTGGAGCGCGTGCCCGCCGACATCCGGGCCGAGGGCGGCGTCTCGCGCATGAGCGACCCCGACATGATCGACGGCATCATCGCCGCCGTCTCGATCCCGGTCATGGCCAAGGCCCGCATCGGCCACTTCGTCGAGGCGCAGGTCCTGCAGGCCATCGGCGTCGACTACGTCGACGAGTCCGAGGTGCTGACCCCCGCCGACGAGGCCAACCACATCGACAAGTGGGCCTTCACGGTGCCCTTCGTCTGCGGGGCGACCAACCTCGGCGAGGCGCTGCGCCGCATCGCCGAGGGCGCCGCGATGATCCGCTCCAAGGGCGAGGCCGGCACCGGCAACGTCGTGGAGGCCACCCGTCACATGCGGCAGATCCGCGGCGACATCAAGCGGCTGTCCACCCTGGACGAGGTCGAGCTCTACGCCGCCGCCAAGGAGCTGCGCGCGCCGTACGAGCTGGTCGCCGAGATCGCCAAGACCGGCAAGCTCCCGGTGGTGCTGTTCACCGCCGGCGGCATCGCCACCCCGGCGGACGCCGCGATGATGATGCAGCTCGGCGCCGAGGGCGTGTTCGTCGGCTCGGGCATCTTCAAGTCCGGCGACCCGGCCAAGCGCGCCGCGGCGATCGTGAAGGCCACCACCTTCTACGACGACCCCGACGTGATCGCCAAGGTCTCCCGCGGCCTGGGCGAGGCCATGGTAGGCATCAACGTCGCGACGCTGCCCGAGGCCGAGCGCCTGGCCACCCGCGGCTGGTAGTCTTCCACGCCTTCCCGGCGCCGCCGTGCGGCCACCGGGAGGGCGTTATGCCAGTACGTGATGATTTGCCATCCGGAATGCTGATATGTCGCCCGGGATCTGCCGCCTGATCGGCGTCCGGTGCTGATCGTCCGGAAATATCCGCTCTGACCTGGGTGTGGCTATACCTGGCGTTTGCTGGGCATAGTTGATGATCGTCATGTGATCGACAGGCGATCGCTCCTCGTGATGGGGCTGATAGCGGGAGTGCCAGGGGTGCCACCCCTGAGCGCTCCCTACGGCGAGCCCTTCACGCTCGGCGTCGCCTGCGGAGATCCGGCGCCCGACGGCTTCGTCCTATGGACCCGCCTCGCCCCCGTGCCGCTCGCCGAGGACGGCTACGGCGGCATGCCGCCCGCGCCGGTCCCGGTGTACTGGGAGGTCGCCACCGACCCCGCCTGCGCCCGCGTCGTGCGGCGCGGCAGCGAGGACGCCGTACGCGAATGGGCCCACGCCGTGCACGCCGAGGTCGGCGGCCTGGAGCCGGGCCGGGAGTACTGGTACCGGTTCAAGGCCGGCCCCTACATCTCGCCCATCGGCCGCGCGGTGACCGCCCCCGCCCCCGGCTCGCCGGTCACGGCGCTCACCCTCGCGGTGACCTCGTGCGCCAACTACCAGCACGGGCACTTCACCGCCTACACCAGGGTCGCCCAGGAGCACCCGCACCTGGTCCTGCACCTCGGCGACTACATCTACGAGCACGGCAAGGGGGAGCATCCGTGCCCCGGCGGCAACGTGCGCGAGCACGAGGGGGGCGAGGCCACCAGCCTCGCCGACTACCGGCGCAGGCACGCCCTCTACAAGACCGACCCCGACCTGAGGGCCGCCCACGCCGCGGCGCCCTGGGTGCCGATCATGGACGACCACGAGGTGCGCAACAACTGGACGAGCCTGCTGCCGGCCGCCAGGCGCGAGGCGGCCTTCCGCGCCTACTACGAGCACATGCCGCTGCGCCGCGCCGCCATCCCCAAGGGCCCGGTGATCCGCCTGTACCGCCGCCTGCGGTGGGGGACCCTCGCCACCCTGCACCTGCTGGACACCCGCCAGTACCGCGACCGCCCCTTGTGCGGGACCGGTTTCGCGGAGTGCCCAGAGGCCGAGGAGCCCGACCGCACGATCACCGGCACCGAGCAGGAACGCTGGCTGCTGGAGGGGTTCCGCGAGTCCAAGGCGCGGTGGGACATCATCGGCCAGCAGGTCTTCTTCGGCCAGCGGACCAGGTACCCCGGGCCGGAGAGGGTGGTGCGGCAGGACGCCTGGGACGGCTACTCCGCGTCGCGCACCAGGGTCACCCGCGGCTGGCTCGACGCCGGCGTCCGCAACGCCGTCGTGCTGACCGGCGACGTGCACTCGCACTGGGCCGGGGACCTGGCCGTGGACTACGACGACGAGGACTCGCCCCTGGTGGGCACCGAACTGGCCGTGACCTCGATCACCAGCGGCGGCGACGGCCACGACCACGACCACGCCAGGGACGCCCTCCTGGACACCAACCCGCACCTGCAGTTCCACCTGCGCCGGCGCGGCTATCTGCTGCTGAAGGTGGAGCCCGCCTCGGTCAGGGCCGACTTCAAGATCGTGCGGCGGGTGAGCGTCCCCGGCGCCCCCGCCCTGACCGCCGCGGGCTTCACCGTCGCCGACCGGCTCCCCGGCCTGGTACGCCAGACCTGACCCGTTCGCCGCGCGGGGAAGCGGGGCCCCGTTTGGGGCGTTGTTCTCCTTGGCCGTACGCTTCGGCGGTCGAACCCGACATTTGAATCATCGGCAGTGGCCGCACCATGTGGGAGGAAGACCGGTGACCTCAGCGCCGACGATCGGCGTGCTCGCCCTCCAGGGCGACGTGCGTGAACACGCCCGCTCCCTGGAAGCGGCCGGGGCCAGGGCGCTCGCCGTGCGGCGCCCCGCCGAGCTGGAGGCGGTGGACGCGCTGGTCGTCCCCGGCGGCGAGTCCACGACCATGTGGAAGCTCGCCGAGGCCTTCGAGCTGCTCGAACCGTTGCGCATGCGCATCAAGTCCGGCATGCCGACCTACGGCTCCTGCGCCGGAATGATCATGCTGGCCGACCGCATCGAGGGCGGCATCGAGGGTCAGCAGACCATCGGCGGCATCGACATGGTCGTCCGCCGCAACGCCTTCGGCCGCCAGGTCGACTCCTTCGAGGCGTCCTTGGACTTCGCGGGACGCGGTCTCATGCGCGCCGTCTTCATCCGGGCGCCATGGGTCGAGTCCGTCGGCGCGGACGTCGAGGTGCTGGGACTGGCCGAGCCTGGCGATAGGATCGTCGCGGTCCGGCAGGGACCTCTGCTCGCGACGTCCTTCCATCCCGAGCTGACCGGGGACACGCGGGTTCATTCGTATTTTGTCGAGATGGTGAGGGAGCTCTAGCCGATGTCCGGCCACTCCAAATGGGCGACGACGAAGCACAAGAAGGCCGTGATCGACGCCAAGCGCGGCAAGCTCTTCGCGAAGCTCATCAAGAACATCGAGGTGGCGGCCCGTACCGGTGGTCCTGACCCGGACGGCAACCCGACGCTGTACGACGCCATCCAGAAGGCGCGCAAGAGCTCGGTGCCCGTCGACAACATCGAGCGCGCCCGCAAGCGCGGCGGCGGCCTTGAGGCCGGCGGCGCCGAATACCAGACCATCATGTACGAGGGCTACGCGCCCGGCGGCGTCGCGGTGCTGGTCGAGTGCCTCACCGACAACCGCAACCGCGCGGCGTCGGAGGTACGCGTCGCCATGACGCGCAACGGCGGCTCCATGGCCGACCCCGGCTCGGTGTCCTACATGTTCAACCGCAAGGGCGTCGTCATCGTCCCCAAGGCCGGCCTCACCGAGGACGACGTGCTGGTCGCCGTCCTGGACGCCGGCGCCGAGGAGGTCAACGACCTCGGCGAGTCCTTCGAGGTCGTCTGCGAGGCCGGCGACCTGGTCCCGGTCCGCAAGGCGCTGCAGGACGCCGGCATCGACTACGACTCGGCCGAGAGCAGCTTCATGCCGACGCTCAGCGTCCCGGTCGACGAGGACGCGGCCCGCAAGGTCTTCCGCCTCATCGACGCCCTGGAAGACAGCGACGACGTCCAGAACGTCTACGCCAACTTCGACGTCTCCGACGAGGTCCTCGCCAAGATGGACTGACGGGCCCGGCGGCCCCCGGTCTCACGCTCCTCCCGGCCCCACGGGCCGGGAGGCGGCCCCCGCCGGTCGCGCCGCCGCGCCGGTGACCGGGGGGAAATCGGTTCGACCGGACGAGGCGTCTGGCATAGGTTGTCCGGTTGTGGAAATCCGTGATCTGACGGCCGGCGACCTCGACGCCGTGCTGGACAACCGCAGGCGCGCCTTCGGCCCCATCCCCTCCGCCAGCGCCGAGACCTGGCGCGCCATGACCACCGCCTCGCTGGACGAGGGACGCTATCTGGGCGTCTTCGACGGCGTGCGGCTGGTCGCCACCAGCCGGATCCACCGCTTCGACCAGTGGTGGCACGGCCGCCGCGTCTCCATGGGCGGGGTCGCGAGCGTCACCGTCGCCCCCGAGGACCGCGGCCGCGGCGTGGGACGCCTTCTCATGCAGGCCACCATCGACCGCTGCGCCGAGCTCGGCCACGTCGCCTCGGCGCTCTACCCGGCCACCACCCCGCTCTACCGCAGCGTCGGCTACGAGCACGCCGGCGCCCGCCACCGCGTCACCGTGCCCGCCGAGGCGCTGCGCACGCTGGCCCCGGGCGACGGCGCAGTCAAGCTCCGCCGTATGACGCCGGACGACGCCCCCGAGCTGGCAGCCACCATCGAGCGCGTCTACGCCGCCACCCGCGCCTCCGGCCCCGTCGGCTGGGACGAGCGTTACACCCGCCTGTGGCTGTCCGGCGCCGACGACTTCGCCTACCTCGCCGAGGACGGGTTCGTCCTCTACAGCTGGAACGACGGCGACATCGACGTCGACAGCCTCGTGGCCGGGTCCGAGGCGACGGCCAGGGCGCTGTGGTCCCTGGTCGGCACGGCCTCCTCGGTGGCGACCACCGTGAGGGCCAACGTCGAGCCCGACGACCCGATGCTGTGGCTGCTGCGCGAGCGCTCCACCGACACGGTCAAGCAGACCCGCTGGATGTTCCGCCTCATCGACCTGCCGCTGGCCGTCGCCGGCCGCGGCTACCCCGCGGGCGTCGAGGTGGACACCGTCGTGGCCGTGGACGACCCGCGGCGCCCCGCCAACACCGGCGCCTGGCGGCTGCGGGTCTCCGGCGGCACCGGCTCGGCGGAGCCCGCCGCGGCCCCGGCCGGCGGAGACGTGCCGCGCCTGGCCATCGGCGGCATGTCCGCCCTGTACGCGGGCGTCCAGACCGCTACGCTGCGCCGCGCCGGCCTGCTCGCCGGCGGCACCCCGGAGCTGGACGACCTGCTGGGCGCCGCCTTCGCCGCCAAGCCCTACATGATCGACTACTTCTGATCCCGCCGGCGTGCGCGGGGACGGCGGGGACACGGCCGGCGGGCCGGTGCGTGCGCGGTGCCCGCGATGCCGGTACAGTTCCCCCGAACAGGTGTTCGGCGATGGTGGAGGCGTGCGGGTGCGGCTGCCGGAACTGCGGGTGCTGGGGGTCGACCCCGGGCTGACCCGCTGCGGTCTCGGCGTCGTCGAGGGCCGCGCGGGCGCCCCGCTGTCGCTGGTCAAGGTGGGCGTGGCGCGCACCCCGGCGCACGACGAGATCGGCGCGCGCCTGGTGGCCATCGAGGCCGAGATCGAGCGATGGCTCGACGAGGTCCGGCCGCACGCCGTCGCGGTCGAGCGGGTCTTCAGCCAGAGCAACCTCCGCACCGTGATGGGCACGGCCCAGGCGTCGGCCGTGGCGATCGTCTGCGCCGCCCGCCGGGGTCTCCCCGTCGCCCTGCACACCCCCTCAGAGGTCAAGGCCGCCATCACCGGGTTCGGCAACGCCGACAAGGCCCAGGTCGGCACGATGGTGACCCGCCTGCTCCGCCTCGACGCGATGCCAAAGCCCGCCGACGCCGCCGACGCGCTGGCGCTGGCCATCTGTCACATCTGGCGCGGCGGCGCCCACAACCGCCTCGCCGAGGCGGCCGCCAAGGCCAGGGCCGCCGGCGCCCGCTCGCCCGGGGCGACCCCGCGCGGCGCGCGGGCCGCCGTGCCGCGGCCCCTTCCCGCGAAAGGAGCGGACACGTGATCGCTTCGGTCTCCGGTCGCGTCGCCGCGATCGCCCCCGACTCCGCCGTGGTCGAGGTGGGCGGTGTCGGCGTCCTGGTCCACTGCGCGCCCGGCACGCTCGCGGGGCTGCGGGTGGGCGAGCAGGCCCGGTTGTCCACCTCGCTGGTGGTCCGCGAAGAGTCGCTCACCCTCTACGGGTTCGCCTCCGACGACGAGCGCGTGATCTTCGAGATGCTGCAGACCGCCTCGGGCGTCGGCCCCAGGCTCGCGCTGGCGATGCTCGCCGTCCACGCGCCGAACGCCCTGCGGGTCGCCGTGGCGGCGGCCGACGTCAAGGCGCTCACCATGGTCCCCGGCATCGGGCAGAAGGGCGCGCAGCGCATCATCCTCGAACTGAAGGACAAGCTCGGCACCCCCGACGAGGCCGTCGCCGCCGCGCTCAACGGCAAGGCCGCCACGCCCGCCTGGCGCGAGCAGGTGCATTCGGGGCTGGTCGGGCTCGGCTACTCCGCCAAGGACGCCGACGAGGCGATCGCCATCGTGTCCCCCGAGGCCGACGCCGAGCTGGCGGCGGGGCGCACGCCCGCGGTCGCCGCCCTGCTGAAGGCCGCCCTGCGCGCCCTGAGCGTGCGATGACCCGCGATGACCCTGCGACGACTTGTGATGACCCGCGATGACCCTGCGACGACTTGCGATGAGCGTGCGATGAGCGGCGTCCGGCCGAGCGGTGCCCACATGACGGAGGTCCTCCGGTGAGTCTTGAACGCGACCTGGTGTCCCCGGACGCCGAGGGAGACGAGCAGGCCATCGAGTCCGCGCTGCGGCCCAAGCGGCTCGGCGAGTTCATCGGCCAGGGGCGGGTGCGCGAGCAGCTCTCCTTGGTGCTCGAAGGCGCGCTGCGCCGCAACCGGACGCCCGACCACGTGCTGATGAGCGGCTCGCCCGGCCTCGGCAAGACCACCCTCGCCATGATCATCGCCGCCGAGCTGGGCATGCCCCTTCGGCTGACCTCCGGGCCTGCCCTTGAGCGCGCGGGCGACCTGGCGGCGATCCTGTCCACCTTGTCCGAGGGCGAGGTGCTGTTCATCGACGAGATCCACCGCATGGCGCGCCCCGCCGAAGAGATGCTCTACCTGGCCATGGAGGACTTCCGGGTCGACATCGTGGTCGGCAAGGGCCCCGGCGCGACGGCGATCCCGCTGGAGATCGCGCCCTTCACGCTGGTGGGCGCCACGACGCGCGCCGGCCTGCTGCCGGCGCCGCTGCGCGACCGGTTCGGCTTCGTCGCCCACATGGACTTCTACGACGTGGCCGAGCTTGAGCAGGTGCTGCGCCGCTCGGCCCGCCTGCTCGCGCTCGACCTGCCCGACGAGGGCGCGCACGAGATCGCCCGCAGGTCCAGGGGCACGCCCCGCATCGCCAACCGCCTGCTCAGGCGGGTCCGCGACTTCGCCGAGGTCCGCACCGACGGCGTGATCACCAGGGACGTCGCCTCGGCCGCGCTCAACCTGTACGAGGTCGACGCCGAAGGGCTCGACCGGCTCGACCGCGCCGTCCTCGGCGCGCTGCTGCGCAAGTTCGGCGGCGGTCCCGTGGGGCTGTCCACGCTGGCCGTGGCGGTGGGGGAGGAGCCCGAGACCGTGGAGGTCGTCGCCGAGCCCTTCCTGGTGCGCCAGGGGCTGATCGCCCGCACGCCGCGCGGCCGGGTGGCCACGGCCGCGGCCTACGCGCACCTGGGCATGACTGCTCCGCCGGACGTCTTCGGCGCGGCGGCCCAGCACGCCCTCTTCGACGATCCGGACCGGACACCCTGATCGGGGCCTTGACCGGCGGGTTGACCGGAGTTTCGGGCCGCCCGGTGAGATGTGCTGGTTTATGAGGTGTCTGCCGAGTCGTCCGGGCTGCTCGGAAAGGGCGCGGAGCAAAGGGTGAAAGTTTCAAGTCCGTCGTATCCGCCGGTCACAAGTCGGTGACAACGGGAACTTTCCAGCGTGCCAGAGCGTGGGTTCGTTGCCGGGCTTTGACAAGCTCGCCTAAACTCCGTGGCTTGGCTGGCTGTGTACGCTGACGTGATCAGTTGTGGGCCGTGCCGATCGTCGCCAGACCTCCGGCGCAGGCCGGTCACACTTAACCGGAAGGAAGCCCCGTGCAGGGCCTTGGATCGTTCGTGCCACTGATCTTGCTGGTCGTGGTGTTCTACTTCCTGCTCATCCGCCCGCAGCGTAAGCGGCAGCAGGAGCAGGCGCAGATGCAGAGCAGCGTGACGCCGGGCACGCGCGTGATGACCACGACCGGTCTTTTCGCGACCGTCACCGCCATCGAGGACGAGGACGTGATCCTGGAGATCGCGCCCGGCGTCGAGACCCGCTGGGTCAGGGCCTCCATCGGGCGCGTGCTCGTCCCGGTCGAGGAGGAGACGGTGGACAATGGAATCGGCGAGCCGGAGACCGTCACCGACGAGAAGCCGGTGGACGCCCCCGAGATCCGGGGGGACGAGGGCTCGACCGACAAGAAGTCCTGAGTAGGCTCACCGCAAACCCCTTGACGAAAGAACTGACCACCAGTGGCCCCAACGACCAGTAGCCAGAGTAGGCCGGGACGCGTGCTCCTGGCCCTCTTGGTGCTCATCCTCGCCATGGGCGGGGTGATGGCCCTGCAGAAGGCATTCGTGCCCAAGTTCGGCCTCGACCTCGCCGGCGGCACCACGGTGACGCTCTCACCGGTGACCCAGACCGGCGCCGCTCCCTCCCAAGAGAGCCTCGACCTGGCCGTCAACATCATCCGCGACCGGGTGAACGGCACGGGCATCTCCGACGCCGAGGTCGCCAAGTCGGGTGACAACATCGTCATCTCGGTTCCGGGCGCCGGGCAGAAGGAGGTCGTCGGGCTTCTGGGCACCACGGCCGAGCTCCGCTTCCGTCAAGTGCTCGCGGTCGCCCCGGCCGTCATCCCGCCGAGCCCGCTGCCGACCGCGCCCGCCACGCCGGCGCCGTCGGGCACCGGCACGCCCAAGCCGGGTGCGAGCACCAAGCCGACCTCCACGGCCAAGCCCGCGTCCACGGCCAAGCCCGAGACGAGCGCCACGCCCGCCGGGCGCGCGCTCGCGTCGGCGCTGACCGCCCCGACGCCCGCCCCCTCCGCCTCGGCCTCCGGTGAGGCGAAACCGAGCGGCGACGCCACCCCCGCGCCCAGCGCCTCGGCCCCCTCCGGCGAGCCGAGCGCGCCTCCGACGGCCTCCGACGACCCGCTCGCGGGCGTCGACCTGACCGGCGTCGACCCGGCCGTGGCCGAGCAGTTCAAGAAGCTCGACTGCACCAAGAAGGACCGCGGCCAGGGCGTCCAGGACAACCCCGACAAGCAGCTCGCGGCGTGCAGCGCCGAGGGCGACGCCCGGTACGTGCTGGACAAGGCGGCGGTGAAGGGCACCGAGGTGGCCGGCGCCACCTCCGGCGTCGACTCCACCACCGGCGAGTGGATCGTCTCGGTCACCTTCAAGAGCAAGGGCGCCAGCGAGTTCGCCAAGATCACCGGGGCGATCACCAGCGCGCCGCAGCCGCGCAACCAGCTCGCCATGGTGCTGGACGGCCTGGTCATCTCGGCCCCGGTCATCGAGGAGCCCATTCCCGGCGGCCAGGCGCGCATCTCCGGCAGCTTCACCCAGAAGTCCGCCACCGACCTGGCCAACCAGCTCAAGTACGGCGCGCTGCCGCTGAAGTTCAAGCAGAGCTCGATCGAGGAGGTCTCCGGCACGCTGGGGGCCGACCAGCTCAGGGGCGGCCTGCTCGCGGGCGCCATCGGCCTGATCCTCGTGGTGTTCTACTCACTGCTGTACTACCGGGGCCTCGGCCTCGTCGCGGTGGCCAGCCTCGCGGTGGCGACCATCCTGACGTACAGCACGGTGGTCATCCTCGGGCACAACGCCAACTTCCGCCTGTCGCTGCCGCACGTCATCGGCCTCATCGTCTCGATCGGCATCACCGCCGACTCCTTCATCGTCTACTTCGAACGCATGCGAGACGAGATGAAGGAGGGCAGGAGGTCTCTGCGGGTCGCGGTCGAGGTCGCCTGGACCCGCGCCCGGCGCACGATCCTGATCGCCGACGCGGTCATGTTCATCGCCGCCGTGGTGCTGTACTTCCTGGCGGTCGGCGGCGTCGCCGGCTTCGCGTTCGCGATGGGCCTGACCACGCTCATCGACATCGCCGTGGTGTTCCTGTTCACCAAGCCGTTCGTCGCCCTGCTGGCCAAGCTGCCGTTCTTCGCCAAGGGCCACAAGCTCTCGGGCCTCGACGCCGAACGCATGAGCCGCGAGACGCCCGCCGCCCGCACGACCGTTTCGCAGGAGGGCTGATGTCGACCATCGGTGCGCTCGGCCGCCGTCTGTACCGCGGCGAGGTCAACGTCGACTTCGTCGGCCGGTACAAGCTCTGGGCCTCTCTGTCCGGGCTCCTGCTGGTGATCTCCATCGTCGGGCTGGTCTTCCAGGGCCTCAACCTCGGCATCGAGTTCAAGGGCGGCTCGGTGTTCAGCTTCAACAAGCCGGCCGCGTCCTCGATCGAGCAGGTCCGCGGCACCGTGGAGGAGGCCGGCGCTCACCAGGTCATCGTCCAGGAGGCCGGTCCGCGCTGGCGCGTCACCACCCAGAGCCTGCCCGAAGAGGGCGTGACCAAGGTCTCCGACGCGATCTCCGCCAAGTACGGCGTCCCGGACAACCAGATCTCCAAGCAGATCATCGGCGCCACCTGGGGCGGTGAGGTGCTCAACAAGGCCCTCATCGGCCTGGCGGTCTTCATGATCGCGATCATCCTGTACCTCACGCTGGCCTTCGAGTGGAAGATGGCGCTGGCCGCGGTGGTCGCGCTCATCCACGACCTGGTCATCACGGCCGGCATCTACGCCTGGTCGGGCTTCGAGGTCACCCCGGCGACCATGCTGGGCTTCCTGACCATCCTCGGTTATTCGCTCTACGACGCCGTCGTGGTGTTCGACATGATCAAGGAGGTCACCGCCAAGCTCGGCACGACCGCCAAGATGACCTACACCGAGGCCGCCAACAACGCGCTCAACCACACGCTGATCCGCTCGCTGAACACCTCGCTGGTGGCCATCCTCCCGGTCGCCGCGATCCTGTTCATCGGCACCACGCTGTTCGGCGCGGGCACGTTGAAGGACCTTTCGCTCGCCTTGTTCGTCGGCATGATCGTCGGCACGTACTCCTCGCTGTGCGTGGCGACGCCGCTGCTGGCCAACCTCAAGGAGCGCGAGCCCAGGTACATGGCGCTCGCCAAGCGGCTGCAGGCCAACCGGGCCGCCGCCGCGAAGGACGCGCCCGCGGGCAAGGGCAAGGGCAAGGAGCCCGCCGCCGCGACCTCCGCCACCCGTTCGGCGAACGGGGCGGTGGCGACGGACAAGCGCAAGAAGCGCTAGTCCCCGCACAGGTATCGTCCGTGGCGCCCCCGTGAACTCCTGTCACGGGGGCGCTCGGCTGCCGGTCGACGGCGGCCCTCCACCATCTCGGGGCGCCCCCCGCCGCCCGGATAGGAACCCCCTATGACCGACCTGACCATGACGATCCTCGGCCGCATCAGGGACGTGCCCGACTACCCCCAGCCCGGGGTGATGTTCAAGGACATCACGCCGCTGCTCGGCGACCACGCGGCGTTCTCCACGGTGATCGACGCGCTGGCCGACGGCCTGGCGGTCGACAAGGTCGTCGGCATCGAGGCCCGCGGCTTCATCCTGGCCGCCCCGGTGGCCTACCGCGCCGGCGCGGGGTTTGTGCCTGTCCGTAAAAAGGGCAAACTCCCTGCCGAGGCGCTGGAAGCGTCCTACGATCTGGAGTACGGCTCCGCCGTCATCGAAGTGCACAGCGACGCCTTCAACCCGGGCGACCGCGTGCTCATCGTCGACGACGTGCTGGCCACGGGCGGCACCGCCCGGGCGGCGGTGGAGCTGGTCAGCCGAGCAGGCGCCCAGGTCGTAGGCGTGTCCGTGCTGATGGAACTCGCCTTCCTCAAGGGTCGTGACCGCCTGACGGACGTCGACCTGCGGGCCCTGGTCGTCGTTTGATCGGCTCCTCCGCGAGGTCGGCGTTCCCAGCGTGGATACACTGGAGGATCTGGACTCGACGTGAGGAGTCTGAGTGCCCCGTGATGTGGCCTTGCCCGAAGTGACCGACACCCCTGAGCCGGTTTCCGCGCCCGCGGACGAAACGGGTTTAGCCACGTCCGCAGGCACGGACGACAAGCCGGCGCCTGCCGCACGCCGCAGGCTTTCCCGGTTCGGGGGGCAATGGGGTGGCGCGATGAATCCGGTTCTGGAACCGCTGTTCAAGACGGTTCGTGCCACGCATCCCAAGGCGGATCTCCGCCTGATCGAGCGTGCCTATGACGTGGCCGCCTACCACCACCGTGATCAGAAGCGCAAGAGCGGCGACCCGTACATCACCCACCCGCTGGCTGTGGCGACGATCCTCGCCGAGCTCGGCACCGACGACGAGACCCTGTGCGCGGCGCTGCTCCACGACACCGTCGAGGACACCGCCTACGGCCTGGACGAGCTGAGCGCCGACTTCGGCGACAGCATCGCGCTGCTCGTCGACGGCGTCACCAAGCTCGACAAGGTCAAGTTCGGCGACGCGGCCCAGGCCGAGACCGTCCGCAAGATGGTCGTGGCGATGTCCCGCGACATCCGCGTGCTGGTCATCAAGCTCGCCGACCGCCTGCACAACATGCGCACCCTGCGCTACCTGCCCCGTCACAAGCAGGAGCAGAAGGCCCGCGAGACGCTTGAGATCTTCGCGCCGCTGGCCCACCGGCTCGGCATGAACACCATCAAGTGGGAGCTTGAGGATCTCGCCTTCGGCATGCTCTATCCCAAGCGGTACGACGAGATCGCCCGCATGGTGTCCGAGCGCGCCCCCCGGCGCGACCTGTTCCTGCAGGAGGTCATCGAGAACGTCTCGGCCGACCTGCGGGAGGCCAAGATCCGCGCGGCGGTCAAGGGCAGACCCAAGCACTACTATTCGATCTACCAGAAGATGATCGCGCGCGAGGTGGCGTTCGACGACATCTACGACCTGGTGGGCATCCGCGTGCTCGTCGACACGGTGCGCGACTGTTACGCCGCGCTAGGAACGATCCACGCGCGGTGGAACCCGGTGCCCGGCCGGTTCAAGGATTACATCGCGATGCCCAAGTTCAACATGTACCAGTCGCTGCACACGACGGTCATCGGGCCCGAGGGCAAGCCGGTCGAGCTGCAGATCCGCACCCGCGCGATGCACCACCGCGCCGAGTACGGCGTGGCGGCGCACTGGAAGTACAAGGAAGAGATGGGCGTCTCCGGCGCTGCCGGGGCGCGGGTGAAGCAGGCCGGCGACATGGCCTGGCTGCGGCAGCTCCTCGACTGGCAGAAAGAGACCTCAGACCCCGGCGAGTTCCTCGAGTCGCTGCGGTTCGACCTGTCGGTGTCCGAGGTGTTCGTCTTCACCCCGCGCGGCCAGGTGATCGCGCTGCCCGAGGGGGCGACCCCGGTCGACTTCGCCTACGCGGTGCACACCGAGGTGGGGCACCGCTGCATCGGCGCCCGGGTGAACGGCCGCCTGGTGCCGCTGGAGTCGCGGCTGAGCAACGGCGACGCCGTCGAGATCTTCACCTCCAAGTCCCCCGACGCCGGCCCGTCCCGCGACTGGCTGAAGTTCGTCAAGAGCGGCCGGGCGCGCAACAAGATCCGCCAGTGGTTCTCCAAAGAGCGCCGCGAGACGGCGATCGAGGCCGGCAAGGAGGCCATCGGCCGGGCCATGCGCAAGCAGGGCCTCCCGTTGCAGCGTCTGATGTCCGGAGAGAGCCTCCTGGCCCTCGCCAGGGACCTGCGCTACCCAGATGTCTCGGCGCTGTACGCGGCGGTCGGAGAGGGCCACACAGGCGCGCAGTCGGTGGTCGACAAGCTCGTCCAGGCCCTCGGCGGGGTGGACGCCGCCGAGGAGGACATCGCCGAGGCGGCCGTCCCGACGAAGATGCGGGGCCGCCCGCGCACCGGCACCAACGCCGGCGTCATCGTGGCGGGCGACTCCGACGTGTGGGTGCGGCTGTCGCGCTGCTGCACGCCGGTTCCGGGCGACGACATCGTGGGGTTCGTGACCCGCGGGCACGGGGTGTCGGTGCACCGCACCAACTGCCCCAACATCGAGCAGTTGCGGGCCGAGCCCGACCGGCTGGTCGAGGTGAGCTGGTCGCCGGGCGACGACTCGGTGTTCCTGGTGGCCATCCAGGTGGAGGCCCTCGACCGGCCGCGCCTGCTGTCGGACGTCACGCGCACGCTGTCCGACCAGCACGTGAACATCCTGTCGGCCTCGGTGACGACCTCCCGCGACCGCACGGCGGTCAGCAAGTTCACCTTCGAGATGGGCGACCCCAAGCACCTTGGCCACGTGCTGAAGGCGGTGCGCAACATCCAGGGCGTCTACGACGTGTACCGCGTCACCAACTGAGCCCCGGCCCCGCGCGACGACAGAGAGCCCCTGCCGCGTACGTGGCAGGGGCTCTCTGTGCCAAGGGGCCGATCCTGTTGGAAGGCGCGGGTGATGGGCGCCCGGGACCTGGTCCCGAGCGCCCATCACCCCCGCCCGCGGACGGGCACGGCCCGCCCACGCCGGTCAGGAGAACTCGGCGAGGGTGCGCTCGGCCTCCTCAAGCCAGGAGCGGCGGGCGGCGATGGCCTCCTCCGCCTCCTTGACGTCCTTGTCCTTGCCCGCGGCCGACGCCTTGGCCAGGCGTCCCTCAAGCTGGTCGATGGACCTGCGGAGCTGGTCGACGGTGTTCTGCGCCCTGGCGCGAGCCTCGGGGTTGGAGCGCTTCCACTCGTTCTCCTCGGCCTTGCGCACGGCCTCGTCGATGCGGCGCAGCCCGCCTTCGAGCTTGTCCCTGGACTCCCGGGGGACCGGCCCGACGGCCTCCCAGCGCTCCAGCACGGCGCGCAGCGCGGCGCGCGCGGACCGGGCGTCGGTCACCGGCAGGATGCGCTCGGCGTCGGCCAGGATGCGTTCCTTGGCCTCGGCGTTCTCGCGGAGCGAGGCGTCGCGTTCGGCGAACACCGCCGAGCGGGCCTGGAAGAACTGGTCCTGGGCCGCCTTGAAACGCGTCCACAGCTCGTCCTCGGCCTCGCGCGAGGCCCGGCCGGCGCTCTTCCACTGCCGCATGAGCTCGCGGTAGGCCGAGGCCGTCTCACCCCAGTCGGTCGAGGTGGCCAGCTGCTCGGCCTCGGCGACGATGCGTTCTTTGATGCTGCGCACCGACTCGCGCTGCTCGTCCAGCCCGGCGAAGTAGGACTTGCGCCGCTTGGCGAACGCCGTGCGGGCCGCCGACAGCCGCTTCCACAGGGCCGCCTCGGTCACCCGGTCGATGCGCTCGGCGGCCTTCCACTCTTCGACCAGCTGGCGCAGCCGCTCGCCGCCGGACTTCCAGTGGGTGGTGTCCTCTGCGATGCGCTCGGCCTCGGCGACGATGCGCTCTTTGATCTCCCGCGACTGGGCGCGGGCCTGGTCGCGGGCGGCCTTGACCTCCTCGCGGCGCTTGCCGACCAGCTCGCTCAGCGCGGCCAGGCGGCCCTCCAGGGCGCCGAGGTCGCCGACCGCGTGCGCCTCGGCGATCGACTCGCGCAGCTTGACGATCGTCGCCTCCGCCTGCGCGGGGGGCAGGTCGGTGCCGCGGAGCCGTTGCTCCAGCAGTTCCACCTGGGTCGCCAGCTCGTCGTACTTGCGATGGAAGTAGGCGAGGGCCTCTTCCGGTTCACCGGCCTGCCAGGACCCGACGGCCCGTTCTCCCTCAGCCGTACGAACGTAGACGGTGCCGTCGTCGTCTACCCGGCCCCACGGGTCGGTGCTCACCGTGTCCTCCCGCACTCGAATCAGCCTCCAGGACGCCACGCGTCCTTGGTTGTATTACGTCAGCTCTTGCCAGAGATTGTCACGCGTTTGATTTCGACCGGGTCCTTGGGAGCTCCCGAGCCGTCGCCCATGCCGCCGGGCAGGACGCCCTTCTTGCTCACATCGTCGAGGATTTCGAGCCCCTTTGTGACGGTACCGAATGGTGTGTACTCCGCGGGGAGCTGCAGGTCGCCGAAGATGATGAAGAACTGGCTGCCCGTGGTGCCGGGCGCCTGGCTCTTGGCCATGGCGACCACGCCGCGGGTGTACTTGGCGCCGGAGAGGTTCTCCTCGGCCAGGCGGTAGCCCGGCCCGCCCTGGCCGTCGGTCGGGTTCTTGCCGTCGGCCTTGGCCAGCGGATCGCCGCACTGCAGCATCGGGAAGCTCGCCGGCCCCATGCGGTGACACTTGGAGCCGTCGAAGTACTTCTTCTTGGCCAGGAACGCCATCGAGTTGACCGTGCAGGGCGCCTTGTCGGTGGCGAGGGCCACCTCCAGGTCGCCATGGTTGGTGCTGATGGTCATCGTCTTGGGCGCCTTGTCCGGCTTGGCCGGCGGCATGCCGACGTTCTTAGCCGGTCCGCCGCCGGTCTCGGCGACGTAGTCGCAGGTGTTGGTGGCGGCGTCGTACGGTTTGGGCCCCGCCGCCGCGGAGGGCGGCGCGGAGGCCGACGCCTCGGCCGAGGGTGTCGCCGCCGAGGCCTGAGGATCGGAGCCGTTGCCTCCGATCAGCGCCACGGCCGCGAAGATGCCGCCCACCACCACGAGAACGCCCACGCTCGTGGCGATGACCGCCACCTTCTTCTGCTGGGCCTGCCGTTCGGCGCGCCGCTGCATCTGCCGTTCGTAATGCTCTCGTGCCAGCTGCTTTTGACGGTCCTTGCCGGTCGCCACCGCTGTGCCCTCCCGACTGTCCGAGTTGATCCTGTTTGGTCGCCTCACTGGACGACCGCCACCTTTATGGAGTGGGCGAATCGTATCGGCCCACGGGTAATGGTTCGCAGCCCGGCGACCCGCACCGGTACCCTTCGGTTACATTCCCATCCGCTTTCCTTGACGAGATCGATCACACCGAGGACCGCTTCCGTGCTCATCGACGGCTTTCCCGCAGGCTCGTTCCAGGCCAACTGCTACGTGGTCGCGCCCGCCGCGGGAGAGGAGTGCGTGATCGTCGACCCAGGTCAGGACGTTGTCGCCGGCCTGGACGACATGCTGCGCGAGCACCGGCTCAAGCCGGTCGCCGTGCTGCTGACGCACGGTCACATCGATCACGTGTGGTCGGTCGCCCCGGTCTGCGGAGCGAGGGACGTGCCCGCCTGGATCCACCCCGAAGATCGTGAACTGCTGAGCGACCCCGGCAAGGGCCTTTCGCTCATGGCCCGCCAGCAGCTCTTCGGCGGGCTGAAGTTCACCGAGCCGGACGACGTGCGCGAGCTGTCGGACGGCGCGGTGCTCGAAATCGCCGGCATGGCCATCACCGTCGACCACGCGCCCGGGCATACCAGGGGGTCGGTGACGTTCAGGCTTCCCGAGGAGCGTGTGATGTTCTCAGGAGACCTGCTGTTCGCCGGCTCCATCGGGCGCACCGACCTCCCGGGCGGTGACTACCAGACCATCTTGCGCAGTCTCGGCGGCGTCTGCCTGACGCTTCCGGACGACACGACGGTGCTGCCCGGTCACGGACCACAGACGACGATCGGCCGCGAACGCGCGACGAACCCGTACCTCGCCGAGGCGGCGCCGTTCGCGGGACCAACCAGGGGACTGTAAATGAGCTTTCAGGCGCCCAAGGGCACCTTCGACTGGATGCCGCCGCGCTCAGAGTGGGCGCTCATCGTGCGCGACGCGCTGTCGGCGCCCGCGCGCCGCGCGGGCTACGGCTACATAGAGACTCCGGCCTTCGAGGAGACCGGGCTGTTCGCGCGCGGGGTCGGCGAGTCGACCGACATCGTGACCAAAGAGATGTACACCTTCCAGAGCAAGGGCGGTCAGTCTCTGACGCTGCGCCCCGAGGGCACGGCGAGCGTCATGCGCGCCGTCCTCGAACACGGCCTGTACGGCGGAGCGCTGCCGATCAAGCTCTGGTACTCGGGCAGCTACTTCCGCTACGAGAAGGCGCAGGCGGGCCGCTACCGGCACTTCTCGCAGGTCGGCGCCGAGGCGCTCGGCTCCGAGGACCCCGCGCTGGACGCCGAGCTGATCATGCTGGCCGCCGACGGGTACGCCTCGCTGGGCCTGCGGCAGGTGCGGCTGCTGGTCAACTCGCTCGGCTGCAAGGAATGCCGGCCCGCCTACCGTGCGGCTCTGCAGGACTTCCTGCGCGGGCTCGACCTGGACGAGGCCACCCGCCGGCGCATCGAGATCAACCCGTTGCGCGTCCTGGACGACAAGCGCCCCGAGGTCCAGGCGCAGCTCGTGAACGCGCCCCTGGTCACCGACCACCTCTGCGGGGCCTGCAAGGCCTACCACGAGGAGGTCCGCGGCCTGCTCACCAGCGCCGGCCTGGCCTACACCGACGACCCCCGGCTCGTCCGCGGGCTCGACTACTACACGCGGACGACCTTCGAGTTCCTGCACGACGGCCTCGGAGCCCAGTCGGCGGTCGGCGGGGGCGGACGCTACGACGGCCTCAGCGAGATGATCGGCGGGCCTGCTCTGCCCAGCGTCGGATGGGCGCTCGGGGTCGACCGCACGGTCCTCGCGATGGAGGCCGAAGGCCTGCTCACCGAGCGGGCCACGCACATCGACGTCTTCGCCATCCCCCTGGGCGAGGAGGCCCGGCGGCGGATCTTCCCCCTGGTCGGCGAGCTGCGCCGGGCGGGGCTCTCAGCGGACATGTCCTTCGGCGGCCGGGGCGTCAAGGGCGCCATGAAGGCCGCCGACCGCAGCGGCGCCCGCTATGCCCTGATCCTCGGCGAACGAGATCTCGAGGCGGGAGCCGTACAACTGAAGGACCTGGCAAGTGGCGACCAGACCGCCGTGCCACTCGGCGAGATCGTCTCGACTCTGAAGGAGAAACTGACCAAATGATCCGCACGCACACCGCCGGATCGCTGCGCGAGGAGCACGCCGGCCAGCAGGTGACGCTGGCCGGCTGGGTGGCACGACGCCGTGACCACGGCGGCGTGGTCTTCATCGACCTGCGCGACGCGTCCGGTTCGGCGCAGGTCGTCTTCCGCGAGGAGGACCACGCGCACGACCTCCGCTCGGAGTACTGCGTCAGGATCGCCGGAGAGGTCCGCGTCCGCCCTGAGGGCAACGAGAACCCCGAGCTGCCGACCGGCGCGATCGAGGTCGTGGCCTCCGAGGTCGAGGTGCTCAGCGAGTCCGCGCCGCTGCCGTTCCCGATCGAGGGCGTCGGCGGCGTCTCCGAGGAGGCGCGGCTGAAGTACCGCTACCTCGACATGCGCCGCCAGCAGGTCGCGAACGCGCTGCGCGTGCGTTCCACGGCCACCTACCTGGCCCACGAGGTCATGCGCGAGCACGGCTTCCTGTACGTCGAGACCCCCGACCTCACCCGCTCCACCCCCGAGGGCGCCCGCGACTTTTTGGTGCCGGTGCGGCTCCAGCCGGGCAGCTGGTACGCCCTGCCGCAGTCGCCGCAGCTGTTCAAGCAGCTACTCATGGTCGGCGGCCTCGAGCGCTACTACCAGCTCGCCCGCTGCTTCCGCGACGAGGACCTGCGCGCCGACCGGCAGCCGGAGTTCACCCAGATCGACGTCGAGATGTCCTTCGTGGACCAGGACGACGTCATCGCCCTCGGCGAGGCGCTCATCGGGCGCATCTGGAAGGAGACGGTCGGCTACGAGCTGCCCACGCCGCTTCCCCGGCTGACCTATGCCGACGCGATGGCCCGCTTCGGCTCCGACAAGCCCGACCTGCGGTTCGGCTGCGAGCTGGTCGAGATGACCGGCTACTTCGCCGACACGACCTTCCGGGTCTTCCAGGCGCCCTACGTCGGCGCGGTCGTCATGCCCGGGGGCGCCTCCCAGACCCGCAAGGAGCTGGACGCCTGGCAGGACTGGGCCAAGGCGCGCGGGGCCAGGGGCCTCGCCTACGTGCTGGTGCAGCCGGACGGCCAGCTCGGCGGCCCGGTCGCCAAGAACCTGTCGGACCAGGAGCGCGAGGGGCTCGCAGAGGCCGTCGGCGCCTCGGCCGGGGACGCGGTGTTCTTCGCCGCCGGCCCCCAGCACTCCTCGCGTGACCTGCTCGGCGCGGCCCGCCTTGAGATCGGGCGGCGCTGCGGGCTGATCGACGAGTCCCAGTGGAGCTTCCTGTGGGTCGTCGACGCGCCGATGTTCGAGCCGGTGCTGGACGAGGTGGGCCGCCAGACGGGCTGGACGGCGGTGCACCACCCGTTCACCGGCCCCAAGCCCGAGTGGGCCGACACCTTCCAGGAGCGTCCGGGCGAGGCCCTGGCGTACGCCTACGACATGGTCTGCAACGGCATGGAGATCGGCGGCGGCTCGATCCGTATCCATCGGGCCGAGATGCAGCAGCGGGTGTTCGAGGTGCTCGGCATCTCCAAGGAGGAGGCCGAGAGCAAGTTCGGCTTCCTGCTGGAGGCGTTCAAGTACGGCCCGCCTCCGCACGGCGGCATCGCCTACGGCTGGGACCGCATCTGCATGCTGCTGTCCGGCGGCGACTCCATCCGCGACGTGATCGCCTTCCCGAAGACCGCCTCCGGGTTCGACCCTCTGACGGCCGCTCCCACGCCCATCACCCCCGAGCAGCGCAAGGAGGCCGGGGTGGACGCCGGACGGGCTCCTGCGGCCGCCACGGAGGCGCGCAAGGCCACCGGGTGAGCCGGCGCAGGGCCCGGGCCGGCAGGTCCGGGCCCTGACGCGAGAGAGCCCCGGCGCGCGGTGCGCGCCGGGGCTCTCTCGCGTCTGCGGGGGGTTCCGCTAGCGGGTGATCTTCAGGTCCTTGATGATCACCGGGAGCTTGGGGGCGTTGGAGCCCTCGCCGCGGACGTCGGCCATGGGGTCGCCGTTGAAGGGGATGATGCCACCCTTGGCGATCTTGTCGACGATGTCCATGCCCTTGGTGATCACGCCGAACGGGGTGAAGGCGGCGCCCGAGGCGGTCAGCTGGGTGTTCTCGTCCGAGAAGGAGATGAAGAACTGGCTGCCGTTGGAGTTGGCGTCCTCGGAGGACTGCGCCATCGCGACGGTCCCCCTGCCGAGCGGGATGCCGCCGAGGTTCTCGTCGCCGAACAGGTAGCCGGGGCCGCCCGTGCCGTCGGTGGCGTGCTTGCCGTCGGCCTTGGCCAGCGGGTCGCCGCACTGCAGCATGCCGAGGCCCACCGTGTCCACCGTCGCGAGGCGGTGGCAGCGCGTGTTGTCGAAGAAGTTCTTCTTGGCCAGGAACTCGAAGGAGTTCACCGTGCAGGGCGCCTGCGCGGTGGCCAGCTGGATGACGATCGTCCCCTGGTTGGTGGTGATCACCATGTTCTTGCCCCGGGTGTCCGGCTTGGCGGGCGGCGTGCCCACCTTCTTGGCCGGCGAACCGCTGTCGTCCTTGCGGTACTCGCAGGTGATGCCGGAGGGGGCGGCGCTCGTGCTCGGCAGGACGGCCGGGGCGGAGGCCTCCGCCGAGGCCGAGGCGGAGGGAGAGTCGGTGGGGTCGGCCGCCGCGGTCGGCTCGCCGTCTCCCTGGTTCCCCATGAGCGTGATGGCGGCGATGATGCCGCCGGCCACGAGCACCACTCCCAGGACGGCGCCGATGACCGTGTTACGCCTGGACTTGCCGGTGTCCTTGCCGCGCTGTTCCTGTCGCTCGCGGTGCTCCCGTGCCAGCTGGGTCTGGCGATCCACGTCGGTCACGGTATGCCTTCCATTTGCCGAAAGATGACTTGATGTGCTCGGGAATCGTACCGGCCTTTGCGTCGAGCTCGTATAAAACGCCCAGTTCGCATCACTGCCTCGATCGGGCGTTCCGGCGGCCGGGCAGTGTGGTTGCATCGAGGAAAGTTGCTGAGTGGAACTTCTTATGGCGGCTTGACGCCGTACCCGGGATCATGGGTACGCGGTTGAGGGGGATCGCGCCGCCGGCCTGGCACCGGAACCTCGCACCGGCCGGATCCGTATAGGGGACGAGCCATCGACAGGAGCCACAGATGTTCGAAGAGATCCTCGGACTGCCCGCCCACCCCCTGATCATCCATACCGCCGTGATGCTCATCCCGCTGCTCGCCGTGGGGTCGATCGCCTACGGGGCGGTGCCTCGCGTGCGCTCCTCCATAGCCTGGGCGGTGGTCCTGCTCGCTATCGCGGCCCCGGCGGCGGCCTTCGCGGCCAAGGAGAGCGGCGAGGCCTTCCTGAGCGGCATGTTCGCGGGCGGCCTGCCCGAGGGCCCGCTCGGGGCGCGCATCCAGGAGCACGAGAGCTTCGCCAACCCGCTGCTGTTCAGCACGCTCGGCCTCGGCATCTCCTCCCTCGCGCTGGTCTACTCCTCCCGCAGGTTCGGCAGGATGACGACCGCGGTCCTGACCGTGGTGACCGTGCTGCTCGCCCTCGCCGCCGGCTTCTACGTCCTGCGGGCCGGCCACACCGGCGCGACGGCCGTCTGGGCCCGCTGACGCCGCCCGCCGCGCGGCCGCCGGCCCCGCCGCGCCGGCGGTAGTGTCGACGCGTGGAGAGTTTGTTCGACTCGGCGGCGGAGGAGGCCCACAAGGGCCAGGAGCCGCTGGCGGTGCGCATGCGGCCGCGCACCCTCGACGAGGTGATCGGCCAGCGTCACCTGCTCGGCCAGGGCACCCCGCTGCGCCGGCTGGTCGAGAGCGAGGCCCCCATGTCGCTGTTCCTGTGGGGGCCGCCGGGCACCGGCAAGACCACTCTCGCCTACGTCGTCGCCGGCGTCACCAAGCGCCGCTTCGTGGAGGTCTCGGCCGTCTCGGCGGGGGTCAAGGACGTCCGGGCGGCCATCGACAACGCCAAGCGCGAGCTCGGCATGACCGGCCGCCAGACGGTTCTGTTCGTCGACGAGGTGCACCGCTTCAACAAGGCCCAGCAGGACGCCCTGCTGCCCGCCGTGGAGAACCGCTGGGTCACCTTCATCGGCGCCACCACCGAGAACCCCTTCTTCTCTGTCATCTCCCCGCTGCTGTCGCGTTCGCTGCTGCTGACGCTGGAGTCGCTGTCGGAGGCCGACGTCCGCGCCGTCCTCGACCGGGCGCTGACCGATCCGCGCGGCCTGTCCGGCAGGGTGACGCTGGCGCCCGAGGCCATGGAGCACCTGGTGCGCCTGGCCGGGGGAGACGCCCGCCGCTCGCTCACCTACCTGGAGGCCGCGGCGCTGCTCGTCCCCGAGGGCGAGATCACGGTCGAGACCGTCGAGAAGGCCGTCGACAAGGCCGCCGTGCGCTACGACCGGCAGGGCGACCAGCACTACGACGTCATCAGCGCCTTCATCAAGAGCATGCGCGGCTCGGACGCCGACGCGGCCCTGCACTATCTCGCCCGCATGATCGAGGCGGGGGAGGACCCGCGGTTCCTGGCCCGCCGCATCATGATCTTCGCCTCCGAGGACGTCGGCATGGCCGACCCCACGTGCCTGCAGGTCGCGGTCGCCGCCGCCCAGGCCGTGCAGATGATCGGCCTGCCCGAGGGCCGCATCAACCTGGCGCAGGCGGTCATCCACTGCGCGCTGGCCCCCAAGTCCAACGCCGTCGTCAAGGCCATCGGCGCCGCCTCCGACGACGTGCGCAAGGGGCTGATCGGCCAGGTGCCCGGCCACCTGCGCGACGCCCACTACCCGGGCGCGGCCAAGCTCGGGCACGGCAAGGGCTACCAGTACCCGCACGACTTCGAGCACGGCCTGGTCCGGCAGGACTACGCGCCAGAGGAGGTCCGCGGCCGCCGCTACTACGAGCCGACCCGCCACGGCGCCGAGGCGCACTTCGCCGACCGGTGGGTCAAGATCCGCGAGTTCCTGCGCGGCTCCCGCTGACCGCCCCGCCGTCCACAGGCCGGCCGTCGTCCACAGACTGGCGCGCTCAGCGCGGGCACCGCGCCGGGGCGCGATAGGGTTTCCCCCATTCCATCGCCCCAGCCGGGTCGAACATCCGTAGGCCACCTACGAGGGGACACGTCGACATGCTTACCGCCGGAGAGGTCGCCGGCCTCATCGTCGCCATGTTCTGGGCGATCCTGGTGTGCTTCATGGCAGTGGTGCTGGTGAAGCTGGCCCGGCTGCTCACCGAGACCACCAAGATGGTCGCCGACCTGAGCGAACGCGTCGTCCCGCTGCTGGACGACGTCAGCGTCACGGTCTCCGAGACCAACAGCCGGCTGGTCGCCGTCGAGGCCATCGCGGTCGACATGAAGCAGGTCAGCGGCAACATGGCCAAGATCACCGGCATTCTGTCCTCGCTGCTGGCCAGGCCGCTCATCAAGGTCGCGGCGCTGCTGCACGCCGTGCGCGGCGCCTTCGCCGGCCGCCGCGAGCGCCCGGCGCTGCCCGCGGGCGGCAGGCGGTGGCGCTCGTGATCCGCCGGCTGTTCTACATGGCCCTGGGCGCGTACATCGCGCTCTGGGTGATGCGTAAGCTGCAAGCGTTGAAGCCCGACCACGTCGCGCGCCGTACGGCCGACCGCGCCATGGATCTCGCCGCGGAGGCGCGCCTGTTCGCAGGCGAGGTCCGGCGCCTGTCGGCCGGCAGGGAAACCGAGTTGCGCGCGCGGTACGGCATCGACACTGTTGAAGAAACTCACGAAAACGACGTAAAGGATGGCCGCTGAGATGGAGTCGGCAGAGATCGCCCGCCGCTTCCTGCGCTTCTTCGAGGAGCGCGGTCACACTGTCGTGCCCTCGGCCAGCCTTGTCGCCGAGGACCCGACGCTGCTGCTGGTCAACGCGGGCATGGTGCCCTTCAAGCCCTACTTCCTCGGCCAGAAGAAGCCGCCGTACCCTCGGGCGGCCAGCGCCCAGAAGGTCGTGCGCACGCTCGACATCGACGAGGTGGGCAGGACCACCCGGCACGCCAGCTTCTTCCAGATGCTCGGCAACTTCTCCTTCGGCGACTACTTCAAGGAGCAGGCCCTCCCGTACGCCTGGGAGCTGCTGACCCGTCCCGAGTCCGAGGGCGGCTTCGGCTTCCCCGAGGGGCTCCTCTGGGTCACCGTCTACCACGACGACGACGAGGCCTTCGACATCTGGCACAACAAGGTCGGCATCCCCACCGAGCGCATCCAGCGCCGCGGCCTTGCCGACAACTACTGGCACATGGGCGTGCCCGGCCCCGGCGGCCCCTGCTCCGAGATCTACTACGACCGCGGCGCCGACTACGGCAGGGAAGGCGGCCCGGTCGCCGACGAGAACCGCTACCTGGAGGTCTGGAACAACGTCTTCATGCAGTTCCAGCTCAGCGCGGTTCGCAGCAAGATCGACTTCGACGTCGCCGGCGAGCTGCCCGCCAAGAGCGTCGACACCGGCATGGGCCTTGAGCGCATGGCGGCCATCCTCCAGGGCGTCGACAACATCTACGAGATCGACACCACCTACAAGATCCTCGACCGGGCGGCCGAGCTCACCAAGTCCCGCTACGGCCGCAACACCCGGGCCGACGTCTCGCTGCGCGTCATCGCCGACCACCTGCGCGCCGGCGTCATGCTCGTCGGCGACGGCGTGATCCCCTCCAACGAGGGCCGCGGGTATGTGCTGCGCCGCATGCTGCGCCGCGCGATCCGCAACCTGCGCCTGCTCGGCGCGGGCGAAGAGCGCTACATGCACGAGCTCACCTCGACCACGATCGAGGCCATGGGCCAGCAGTATCCCGAGCTCAAGAGCGACGCCGCGCACATCCACACCGTGATCGACGCCGAGGAGACCTCCTTCCTCGGCACCCTGCGCACCGGCACCGCCATCTTCGACGCCGCGGTGGAGGAGACCAAGCGCAAGGGCACCGCCGTCCTGGCCGGCAGCCAGGCCTTCCAGCTGCACGACACCTACGGCTTCCCCATCGACCTGACGCTGGAGATGGCCTCAGAGCAGGGCCTGCAGGTCGACGAAGACGGCTTCCGCCGCCTGATGAACGAGCAGCGCGACCGCGCCAAGGCCGACTCCGCGGCCAAGAAGACCGGCAACGCCGACATCTCGGTGCTCGGCGAGCTGCTCGACCGCGCGGGCAAGGTCGACTTCCTCGGCTACGACCTGACCACCGCCGAGGCGACGGTCATCGGCGTGCTCGTCGACGGCGCCTCGGTGCAGGCGGCCGGCGCGGGCACCACCGTCGAGGTCGTCCTCGACCGCACGCCCTTCTACGCCGAGGGCGGCGGCCAGCTCTCCGACCAGGGCGTGATCGGCACCGGCGGCGCGCACGTGGACGTCGTCGACGTGCAGTCCCCGTTCGCCGGCCTGGTCGTGCACCGCGGCAAGGTCCGCGACGGCGAGATCCGCGTGGGCGACCAGGTGCACGCCGAGATCGACATCGAGCGGCGCAGGGCCATCTCGCGCAGCCACACCGCGACCCACCTGGTGCACCGCGGGTTCCGCAACGCGCTCGGCGAGAGCGCGGCGCAGGCCGGCTCCGAGAACTCCCCGGGGCGTTTCCGCTTCGACTTCACCGCGGGCGGCGCCGTCCCGCCGAGCGTGCTGCGCGACGTCGAGGACGAGGTCAACGCCATCCTGATCAACGACCTGAAGGTCCACGCCTACCACACCTCGCTCAGCGAGGCCCGTTCGATGGGCGCGCTGGCGCTGTTCGGCGAGAAGTACGGCGACGAGGTCCGCATCGTCGAGGTCGGCGACTACTCGCGTGAGCTGTGCGGCGGCACCCACGTCGCCAGCTCGGGCCAGCTCGGCCTGGTCAAGGTGCTCGGCGAGGCGTCGATCGGCGCCGGCGTGCGCCGGGTCGAGGCCCTGGTCGGCATCGACGCCTTCCGCTTCCTGGCCCGCGAGAGCGTCCTGGTCGCCCAGATCAGCGAGCAGCTCAAGGCGCGCCGCGAAGAGCTGCCCGAGCGCATCGAGGGCATCGTCACCCGCCTGCGCGCCGCCGAGCGCGACCTTGAGAAGCTTCGCTCGGCCCAGGTGCTCGCGGTGGCCGGCGAGCTGGCCGCCTCCGCTCGCGACATCGGCGGCGTCTCGGTGGTGACCCACCGCGCGCCTGACGGAACTTCGGCCGATGACCTGCGTAAACTCGCCCTAGACGTGCGCGGCCGGTTCCCCGGTGACCGCGCTGCGATGATCGTGATCGCCGGTGTTCCCGCCGACCGGCCGGTCGTGGTCGCCGCTGTGAACGATGCGGGGCGCTCCCGGGGGCTCAAGGCCGGGCGACTGGTCGGCGTCGCCGCCAAGGCACTTGGGGGTGGCGGTGGCGGTAAGGATGACGTCGCACAGGGCGGCGGCGCCCGTCCGGAGGCGATCGGCGACGCGCTCGGCGCCGTCGAACACGCGATCCAGGAGACCCTGTCCTGAGCACAGCCGCGACGGCCGGGGGGCACGGTGTCCGCATGGCGAGGCCCTGCTCTGGAGTCTCGACGTGAGGCGGGGCGTCCGCCTCGGCGTGGACGTGGGATCGGTCCGCATCGGGGTGGCCCGCAGTGACCCGTCCGGGCTGCTGGCCACCCCGGTCGAGACCGTGCGGCGCGGCCGGGGCGATCTCGACCGCCTCGCCGCGATCGCCGGCGAGCATGAGGTCGTCGAGGTCGTCGTCGGTCTGCCCACTTCGCTGTCGGGCCGCGAGAGCCACGCCGCGGCGGCCGCGCGCGAGTTCGCCGGCCGCCTGGCCGCGCGGCTCGCGCCGACGCCGGTCCGGCTGTACGACGAGCGGCTGACCACCGTGACCGCGCAGCAGGGGCTGCGGGCCAGCGGCGTCAAGGCCAAGAACCAGCGCGAGGTGGTCGACCAGGCGGCGGCCGTGGTGCTGCTGCAGGCCGCCCTGGACGCCGAGCGGGCGAGTGGCGCCCCGCCGGGCAGACCCGTCGAGCCGCCGGGGCGCCGCCCCGGCGGAGAATCGAGCGCCGGGCACCCGCGGTGACCCGCCGTACGCCCTTCGGCGAGGGCGGCCCCATCCCGGAGGACCCGCGCAGCGGCGAACCGGACCAGTGGAACGTTCCTAGCAAGTCCGACGATCGGCACGTTCCCGTCAAGCCAGACGACGGGAAGGTTCCCCCTCCGGCGAACGACCAGAGCCCGCCCCCCACCGCGAACGACCAGAGCGTCGCCGCGACCGCGGACGATCGACACATGGCCGCCGCTCAGGACGGTGGGGATGTTCCTGTCCCTGGGGACGATCAGCACGCCCCTGTCACTGCGGATGATCGAAGGACGCCTGTCCATCAGGAGGGTGGGGAGGACAATCCTGTCGCTGCGGACGATCGGAGCGTGGCCGGCGCTCAGGACGGTGGGGATATCTCTGTTCCTGGGGACGATCGGGATATTGCCGTCACTGGGGACGGCCGGGGGATGCCGGTCGGGGTTGATGGTCGGGCGGTGCCCTGTGGGCTTGATGAGCCCGACGAAGGGGGTGGACGCGAGCGGCCCGAGGGTTCGCCTGAGGGGCCCGACCGTCCTGACGACACCGAGGACCCCGGCGACCTGATCGCCTTCAGCGACGAGGCCGCCGCGGACGAGATGGACGAGCGCCGCGCCCGCACCGGGCGCGGCCGCCGCGGACTGCTCCTGGTGATCGGCGGGGGAAGCGCCGTGCTGGTCGCCGCCGGGATCGCGGGCGCGTTCGTCCTGTTCCGGCCGCTCATGAGGCCGGCCGACTTCGAGGGCAAGGGCACGGTGCCCGTCGTGGTGGAGATCTCTCCCGGCGCCAGCGCGGGGGAGATCGCCGACGCGCTGGTCGGGGCCGAGGTCGTGGCGAGCGCGCGGTCCTTCGTGCACGCCGTGGAGGATCGCGGCAAGTCCGCGGCCCTGAGGCCGGGACGCTACCTGCTGCGCAAGCGCATGCCCGCCGCCTCGGCGCTGGACCTGCTGCTCGCGCCGCAGTCCCGCATCCGCAAGCGGGTGACGATCCCCGAGGGCCTGCGCGCCGCCGATACCGTCGCCCGCCTGGCCCGCGGCTCGGGCCTGCCCGCCGCCGAGCTGTCGAAGGTCCTCGCCCGGCCCGCCGACCTCGGCCTGCCCGCCTACGCCAAGGGCGCCGCCGAGGGCTTCCTGTTCCCCGCGACCTACGACATCGAACGTTCCACGACGCCGCGCGACCTGCTGCGGTCGATGGTCCGCCGGTTCAAGCGCGCCGCCGCCCAGCTCGGGCTGGAGTCCGGCGCGACCGGTCAGCGCCTCACGCCGGGCGAGGTGGTCGTCGTCGCCAGCATCGTGCAGGCCGAGGGAGGCAGGGACGACGACTATCCGAAGATCGCTAGAGTCATCTACAATCGCCTCGCGTCCGGAGCCAAGCTGGAGATGGACAGCACGGTGATGTACGGCCTGGGCAAGCACGCCATCCTGGCGTCGAACGCCGAGATCAAGCGTGACACCCCGTACAACACCTACATGCACCCCGGGCTGCCGCCCGGGCCGATCAGCAACCCGGGGGAGGCGGCGCTCAGTGCGGCACTTCGTCCCGCTAAGGGTGATTGGTACTGGTTTGTCACGGTCGACCCACAGCGTAGAATCACGAAATTCACTGACAAAGAGAGTGAGTTCGTGAAATACCGAGAAGAGCTGCACAAACATCTCGGGCAGCACCACTGATGCCCGGCGGTACGGCCACCCCCTCCCGTACGCGCCCGGTGACCCGGGCCGACGCGCCCCCCGGCGCCGGAGCGACCTTCCACCGGGTAGCTCCTGCCGATTCGGGGCACTGGCTTGACTTCGGGCCGGTCCGACCGGGAGATTGGCGATCGCACCTATGAACGATCTCGACCTCGATAGCTTGCTGGGTGCCGAGGACGACGAAGGTCCCCGGCGCAGGTCTCGCGGCTCCAGATCCGCGCGCAGCCGCAGCAGGAGGCGCCAGCGCCGTCAGCGGCGCAAGGGCTTCGTCGCGTTCTTCATCGCGATCGTCGTCATCGTCGGCGTTCTCGGCGTCGGCGGCTACTACGGCTACAACTGGATCCGCGGCGTGGCGATCCCCAAGGACTACACCGGCCAGGGCGCCGGCGAGGTCATCGTCGAGATCAAACAAGGGCAGAGCGACACCGAGATCGCCCAGACCCTGGTCGAGCAGGGCGTCGTCGCGAGCGAGCGGGCGTTCATCAACGCCATCGGCGCCGCGGGCAAGAGCGCCTCGCTGCAGCCGGGGGAGTACAAGCTGCGCAAGGGCATGGCCGCCGCCAACGCCGTTCCCCTCCTTGACCCTGAGCGCCGCCTGCAGACGACCCTCACGGTGCGCGAGGGCCTGCGGCTCTCCCAGATCTTCCAGCAGTTGTCGACCGCCACCGGCAAGCCCGTGCGCGACTTCGAGAAGGCCGCCAAGGACGCCGAGGCGCTCGACCTGCCCTCCTACGCCAGGAAGCGGCTGGAGGGCTTCGCCTTCCCCGCCACCTACGAGGTCTCGCCCAAGTCGTCCCCGGAGGACCTGCTCGCCGCGATGGTCAAGCGCTACAAGAAGGCGGCCGAGGACGTCGGCCTCGTAGCCGGCGCTCGGCGGGTGGGCCACACTCCGCTGGAGGTCCTGACGATCGCGAGCATCGTGCAGGCCGAGTCGGGCAGCAAGCGCGACATGCCCAAGGTCGCCCGGGTGATCTACAACCGCCTCCAGCGCACGCCGCCGATGCTGCTCCAGATGGACAGCACCGTCATGTACGGCCTGAAGAAGTTCGGCGTCTCCGCCACGCACGCCGATCTCAAGAGCAAGTCGCCCTACAACACCTACGCTCGCCCGGGCCTGCCGCCGGGGCCGATCACCAACCCCGGGGAGGACGCCATCAAGGCCACCCTCGACCCGGCCGAGGGGCCCTGGCTGTTCTTCGTGACCACCGACACCAAGCGCGGCATCACCAAGTTCACCGACTCGCAGGCCGAGCACGACAGGTACGTCCAGGAGTTCAACCGCAACCAGGCGGGCGGCTGATGGAGCGGCGCGCCGCGGTGCTCGGCTCCCCGATCGCGCACTCGCTCTCGCCGTGCCTGCACCGAGCCGCCTACCAGGCCCTCGGCCTGACCGGCTGGCGCTATGAGGCGATCGAGTGCGGCGAGAGCGGCCTGGCCGGGCTGCTGGACACGATGGGCCCCGAGTGGGCCGGGCTGTCGCTCACCATGCCGCTCAAGCGGGCGGTGCTGCCGTTGCTGGACACCGTCGCCGACCTCGCCGTGCAGGTGGGCGGGGTGAACACGGTGGTGTTCCGCGAGGGGGCGCGGCACGGCGAGAACACCGACGTGTACGGCATCGTCCAGGCGCTCGCCGAGTCGGGGGTGGCGGCGCCGCGCTCCGCGACCATCCTCGGCGGCGGGGCCACGGCCGGCTCCTCGCTCGCGGCGCTGCGCGAGCTGGGACTGCGGGAGGCGACGCTGGTCGTCCGCGATCGTTCGCGGGCGGAGGAGACCTCGCGGGTGGCCGAGCGGCTGGGCATGGGCCTGACCGTGCGCCGATTCGACGATCTCGGGGCCGCCCTGGAGACCGACCTGGCGATCTCGACGCTGCCGTCGGGCGCCGCCGACGCGTACGCCGAGGCCGTCGCGGTCGTCCCGGCGGTCTTCGACGTGGTCTACGCCCCCTGGCCCACCCGGCTCGCGCGCGCCGTCCGCGACAAGGGCGGCACGGTCATCAGCGGCTTCTCCATGCTGCTGCACCAGGCGATCCGCCAGGTCGAGCTGTACACCGGCCGGGCGCCCGTGCCGGTGGAGCCCGTGCGCGCCGCGGGCGAGACCGAACTGCTCAGACGATCGGCTCGAACGGGTTGAGCACCCGAACCCCGGTGCGCTCGAAGTCCTTGGTGTTGCGGGTCACCATCGTCCAGCCGTTCGCCCGCGCGGTGGCGGCCAGAAGGCCGTCCACGAGCGGAAGCGGCGCCGGAGCGTTCATCGTGCCCCACTCCTCGGCGATGGCGGGCGTGACAGGGACGATGCGGTCGACGAACTCGTGCCGCAGCCGCGCCAGCCATGTCTCGTAGATCGCGGCCTGGGCCGGATCGCGGTCGCGCAGGCGCTCGATGCCCTGACGGATCTCGCCGAGGACCATGACGCTGATGTACAGCGTCGGACCGGGGGCCATGTCGAGCCAGTCTTGGACATGGGTGCTCGGACGCCGTTTGGTGACCTCGCAGGCGACGTTGGTGTCGAGAAGAAAGGCCATGATCAGTCCTCCAGGTCCACGGTGCGGATCGGGGCGTCCGACCGGCGGATGTCGAGCAGGCTGAGGTCGGGCGCGGACCTGAGGAACTCCTTGAAATCGGGGGCGCCGTATTTCAGGCGCCGGTATTCGGCGATGTCGATGATGACGGCGACCTCCTCTCCGTGCCGGGTGACCACTTGGGGGCCCTCGTCGTGGGCCTGCCTGATCACCTGGCTGAACCGCTGCTTCGCTTCTTGCAACTGCCACTGCGCCATGGGCATACCTCCGACTGGTCGGCCTAGATTCATGAGGGCAACTTTAGCGGATCATTGCTCAGCGTGGCCGTGGAATCGCGAAGGGTCACAGGGGTGGGGGATGATTCGGCCGGGGTGCGGTGTTGTGGTAACGTAGCTGCTTGATCGGTCCGGCATGGCTGCTGGACGCGCAAGCGGAGGTCTTCCTCCCACCTGATCGGCCGTGAGGCCGGCGGGTCAAGGATCACTACCGGACTGTTCCGGGGGGCTCTTGATCGGTGATCTGAGAGCCCGGTGGCCCCGCATGCGCGACGTGCGGGGCTTTTCGCTTTGTCGCGGAAGGCCCGGGCGCGGTCGAGCACAGACGCGGAAATGCCAGGTACCTAGGAGGTCCCATCAGCACTGAGCCCCGCATCAACGAGCGCATTCGTGTGCCCGAGGTCCGCCTCGTCGGCCCGAACGGCGAGCAGGTCGGCATCGTCTCCATCGGGGACGCCCTGAAGCTGGCCCAGGAGGCCGATCTCGACCTGGTCGAGGTCGCCGCGACGGCTCGCCCGCCCGTGTGCAAGCTCATGGACTACGGCAAGTTCAAGTACGAGTCCGCCATGAAGGCACGCGAGGCGCGCCGCAACCAGGCGCACACGATCATCAAGGAGATCAAGCTCCGGCCGAAGATCGACCCGCACGACTACGAGACCAAGAAGGGTCACGTTGTGCGGTTCCTCAAAGCGGGGGACAAGGTCAAGGTCACGATCATGTTCCGCGGGCGTGAGCAGTCCCGCCCCGAGCTGGGCTTCCGGCTCCTGCAGCGGCTGGCGGAGGACGTGACGGAGCTCGGCTTCGTCGAGTCCCAGCCCAAGCAGGACGGCCGAAACATGATCATGGTGATCGGACCGCACAAGAAGAAGGCCGAGGCCAAGGCCGAGCGGGCCGCCGCCCGCGCGAGGACGCCCGAGGGTGGCGACCCGGCGCAGGACGACGTCAGCGTCGGCGCCGACATGGCGCGGGCATCGGAACCGCAGGAGTGACGCACCCCGCCTGACGATCCGGCGGGAAGCGACGAGACACCGACACCGGGTGAGGTGCCACAGCCGGGCATGAGCCTGGCTGGGTGCCTTGACCCGGGATGTCGGCACGGACGAACGAGGGAGAGACGGCTGAGATGCCGAAGATGAAGACGCACAGCGGTGCGAAGAAGCGGTTCCGCCTCAGCGGAAGCGGCAAGATCATTCGCCGGCGTGCGAACCGTGCCCACTACAACGAGTGGAAGTCGTCGACGCTGACGCGCCGTCTGAAGCCTGAGGTCGTCATGTCCGATGCCGACACCAAGAAGATCAAGAAGCTGCTCGGCAAGTAACCGAACCCCCGGGGAGATAGAACAATGGCACGCGTAAAGCGGGCGCTCAACGCCAAGAAGAAGCGCCGCGTCGTCCTCGAGCGGGCGAGTGGTTACCGGGGTCAGCGGTCGCGGTTGTACCGCAAGGCCAAGGAGCAGATGCTCCACTCTCTGACCTACGCCTACCGCGACCGCAAGGACAAGAAGGGCACCTTCCGGCGCCTTTGGATCCAGCGCATCAACGCCGCGGCGCGCGCGAACGGCATCACCTACAACCGGTTCATCCAGGGCCTGAAGGCCGCCGGTGTCGAGGTCGACCGCAAGATCCTCGCCGATCTCGCCGTCAACGACAGCCAGACCTTCGCCGCACTGGCCGAGACCGCCAGGAAGGCGCTGCCGGCCGACGTGAACGCGCCGGCCGCCAGCTGATCCGACGCACGTCAGGTGAACGACTCGTTCTCTCGAGGAGCGGGTCGTTCGCCTTTTGCGTCATGATCTAACCGCCGCGGGCGCCGCAACGGTCCGGGCGTTCGTAAGGGGGGCACATGGTCGGATCCGAGCTGACCAACACCAAGTCGCCGCGGGTCAAGGCCGCCAAGCGCCTGACCAAGCGGGCTTTCAGAGACCGCGACCGGTCCTTCCTCGCCGAAGGCCCGCAGGCGGTCAGGGAGGCGCTGGCCCTTCCCGGGGTCGCCGTCGAGCTGTTCACCACCGCCGAGGCCGAGAGCCGCCACGCCGACATCGTGACCGCCGCCCGGCTGGCCGGGGTGCCGGTGTTCGGCGCCAGCGGCGAGGTCATGTCGGAGCTGGCCCAGACCGTCACCCCGCAGGGGCTGCTCGCCGTCTGCCGCTTCGTGCACGTCCCGCTTGAGCAGGCCGTCACCGAGGGCGCGGGCCTGGTCGCCGTGCTCGCCCACGTGCGCGACCCCGGCAACGCGGGCACGGTGCTGCGCACCGCCGACGCGGCGGGCGCCGACGCCGTGGTCTTCACCGACGCCTCGGTGGACCCCTACAACGGCAAGTGCGTCAGGGCCAGCGCGGGAAGCCTGTTCCACCTCCCCGTCGTCACCTCCGCCCCGGTGGCGCGGACCGTGGCCCATCTGAAGGACAAGGGGCTGCGGGTGCTGGCCGCCGACGGCGCCGGCGTCAAGACGCTGGACGACGTGGACCTCGCGGGCCCCACCGCGTGGATCTTCGGCAACGAGGCCTGGGGCCTGCCCGAAGAGATCCTGGGGCTCGCCGACGAGGTCGTCCGGGTGCCCATCTACGGGCGCGCCGAGAGCCTCAACCTGGCCACGGCGGCCGCCGTCTGCCTGTACGCCTCCGCCCGCTCCCAGCGCGCCGGCTGATCTCCGCCCGCGTCACCCCCGGCGGCCGGCCGATCTTCCGCCTTCCGCGGTCCCTGGCGTGTGGTCGATCTTCGGCCTTCCCCCGACAGGACGTTCGGCTGATCTTCCGCCTTCCGCGGTCCCAGAGGGCCGGCAGTCCTGTGGGCCGTCCGGAAATTCCTTACCGGACAAGTCATCCGATACCGGGCAGGGCGCGCCCTCCGGTGGCGGCGCGGGGCTGCCGCCCGGTACGGGAAACCCGCTATTGTCGGCGCTGTAGGGGTCGAGGGAGGCGATAGTGCGCGGCGAGCAAACCCACCGGCGGGAGGCCGATGCCGCGTGCTCGATCCCCGTCGACGACCTCCCCGAAGGCGTCATCGTGGCCGACGGCCGCGGCCGGGTGATGACCGTCAACAAGGCCGCCTGCCGTCTCACCGGCGTGGGCGGCGACGCCGTCGGCAAGCACTTCCCCGACGTCCTGCCCTTCCGCGACGACGACGGGCGCGACTGGTGGAAGTGGCTCGACGCCTACGGGGGGCTGCGCATCCGCAGCCGCCAGCCCGAGTGCTCCCTCTACCTGCCGGGTGGCCACGAACTGCTGGTCGCGGCCCGGTTCGTCCGCAGCCCCGCGCGAGGCGGCGAGGTCGTCCGGGTCGTCGTCACGCTGCGCGACGCCGCGGCGCGCGCCCGCCTCGAACGCAGCCGGGCCGACCTGGTCTCCACCGTCGCCCACGAGCTGCGCTCGCCGCTCACCAGCGTCAAGGGGTTCACCGCCACCCTGCTGGCCAAGTGGAGCCGCTTCACCGACGACCAGAAGCGCGTCATGCTCGAGACCGTCAACGCCGACGCCGACCGCGTCACCCGGCTCATCACCGAGCTGCTCGACGTCTCCCGCATCGAGTCCGGCCGGTTGCAGATCCACCGCCAGGTGGTGGACGTCCCCGCCAGGGCGCGCAAGATCATCGCCGGCCGGGTGGCCGCGGGCGAGCCTGAGGACCGCTTCCGCCTTGAGGTGCGCGGCGACCTCCCAGAGATGTGGCTCGACCAGGACAAGATCGACCAGATCCTCGGCAACTTGCTGGAAAACGCGGTGCGCCACGGGCGAGGTACGGTGACGATAGTGGTGGAGCCCGTCGAGTGGGGAGTTGCCGTGTCCGTGCGTGACCAAGGCGAGGGTGTGGCACCCGAGCTGGCCTCGCGCGTCTTCCGGCAGTTCTGGCGCGGCAACGGGCGCCGCCGCGGCGGCACGGGCCTTGGCCTGTTCATCGTCAAGGGCCTGGTCGAGGCCCACGGCGGCACGATCACCGTGCAGCGCGCGCCCGGCGGCGGCGCCGAGTTCCGATTTACCATGCCCGCCGGCACCCCCGACTTCGCCTGAGGCGTCGGGGCGGCCGGTGGGCGACACAACGCCGGCACCCGCCGGCACGGCCGCGTCGCGTCCGGCGCACGACCGCAACGCCGGTCGAAGGCTCCGGTCGCGGTCAGGAGGCTGTGAGCGCCGCCCCGTTCGCGTGTGATCGCGGACGGCGTCCACAACGCACCGTTCGTGGCCGGTCCGCCACCCTGGACGGACTAGACTCGTGCCCGCTCAAGCCCTGGATACGGAGCTCTCTCTTGTCGAACACCTATGACCCGGTCGAGGTGACGCCGTTGCACGCCGACGAGGTGGCGCGCATGGAGGCCGAAGCCATAGCCGCCATCGACGCGGCGTCCGACCTCGACGAACTCAAGCAAGTGCGGCTGGCCCACGCCGGCGACCGCTCGCCGATCGCGCTGGCCAACCGCGAGATCGGCGCGCTGCCGCCCCAGGCCCGGGCCGAGGCGGGCAAGCGCATCGGCGGCGCGCGCAAGGCCATCAGTGAGGCGCTCGCCGCCCGGCAGGCCGTGCTGACCGCCGAGCGCGACGAGCGCGTCCTGGTCGAGGAGACCGTCGACGTCACCCTTCCGTGGGACCGCCGCCCGCGCGGCGCCCGCCACCCGCTCACGACCTTGCAAGAGCGCATCGCCGACGCCTTCGTCGCGATGGGCTACGAGGTCGCCGAGGGGCCTGAGCTGGAAGGCGAGTGGTTCAACTTCGACGCGCTCAACATCGCCCCCGACCACCCGGCCCGGTCCGAGCACGACACCTTCTTCGTCGGCTCGGTCGACTCCGGCATGGTGCTGCGCACCCAGACCTCGCCGGTGCAGATCCGCGCGCTGCTGTCGCGCGAGCTGCCGGTGTACGTGGTCTCGCCGGGCAAGGTGTTCCGCACCGACGAGCTCGACGCCACCCACACCCCGGTGTTCCACCAGGTCGAGGGGCTGGCCATCGACGAGGGCCTGACGATGGCGCACCTGAAGGGCACGCTCGACCGGTTCGCCGAGGTCATGTTCGGCAAGGGCATCAGCACCCGCTTCCGGCCCAACTACTTCCCCTTCACCGAGCCGTCCGCCGAGATGGACCTGCGCTGCTTCGTCTGCCGCGGCTCCTCCGCCGTCCCCGGCAACCCGCCCTGCCGCACCTGCAAGTCCGAGGGCTGGATCGAGTGGGGCGGCTGCGGCATGGTCAACCCGCGCGTGCTGGTCGCCTGCGGCGTCGACCCCGAGCGCTACAGCGGGTTCGCCTTCGGCATGGGCGTCGAGCGGACGCTGATGTTCCGCAACAACGCCGAGGACATGCGAGACATGGTCGAGGGAGACGTGCGCTTCACGCTCCCGTTCGGTATGGAGGCCTGATGAAGTTCCCGCTCTCCTGGCTGCGGGAGTACGTCGACCTGCCCGCCGCCACCGCGCACGAGGTCGCCGAGAAGCTCACCGCGGCCGGCCTGAAGCTCGAGGCCATCGAGTCGGTCGGCGACGAGATCAAGAACGTCGTCGTCGGCGAGGTCCTGTCGATCGAAGAGCTCACCGGCTTCAAGAAGCCCATCCGCTACTGCTCGGTCGAGGTCGGCGAGGCCGCGCCGCGCTGGGTCATCTGCGGCGCCACGAACTTCGCCGTCGGCGACCGCGTGCCCGTGGCGCTGCCCGGCGCCGTGCTGCCCGGCGGGTTCGAGGTCGGGTCGCGCAAGACCTACGGTCACGTCTCCGACGGCATGATCTGCTCGGCGCGCGAGCTCGGCATCGGCGAGGACCACAGCGGCATCCTCATCCTGCCCGCCGACACCCACCTGGGCGCCGACGTGGTCGAGCTGCTCGGCCTGCGCGACGACGTCATCGAGCTGGAGGTCACCCCCGACCGGGGGTACGCCCTGTCCATCCGCGGCGTCGCCCGCGAGGTGGCCGCCGCCTTCGGCGTGCCGTGGCGCGACCCGGCCGACGTCGAGCCGCCCGCCTTCGACGAGGAGGCCTACCCCGCCTCCATCGCCGACCCGACGGCCTGCGACCGGTTCGTGCTGCGCTCGGTGTCCGGCTTCGACCCCTCCGCCGAGACGCCCATGTGGATGCAGGTCCGCCTGTCCCGCGCGGGCATGCGGCCGGTGTCGCTGGCCGTCGACGTCACCAACTACCTGATGATCGAGCTCGGCCAGCCGCTGCACGCCTTCGACCGTTCCCGGCTCACCGGGCCCGTCGTGGTGCGCAGGGCCGAGCCGGGCGAGACGCTCGAGACCCTCGACCACGTCGTCCGCGAGCTCCACCCCGAGGACATCCTGATCACCGACTCCTCCGGGGCGATCTCGATGGCCGGCACGATGGGCGGCCTGGCGACCGAGATCTCCGCCGAGTCCAGCGACCTGGTCATCGAGGCGGCGCACTTCTCCTCCACCGGCACGGCCCGCATGTCGCGCCGCCACAACCTGGTCAGCGAGGCCTCGCGCCGCTTCGAGCGCGGCGTCGACCGCGAGCTGCCGCTGTACGCCTCCTGGCGCGCGGTGCAGATGCTGGTCGCCTTCGGCGGCGGCACGGCCGACGCCGGGGTCACCCACGCCTTCGTCGACGTCGAACCTCCGACGATCGTCATCCCGGCCGACCACCCCGACCGGGTGGCGGGCATCGCCTACGGCCGCGACACGGTCGTGCGCCGCCTTGAGCAGGTCGGCTGCACAGTGGTCGCGCAGGGGTCCGGGCGCGCTCTGACGGGCGCCGACGCCGCCCCGGCGGTCCCGGCCGACGTGCTGGAGGGCCCGGCGCGGCCCGACCCGGCCGAGCTGCTGGCCGTGACGCCGCCGTCCTGGCGTCCCGACCTCACCGACCCCAACGACCTCGCCGAGGAGGTCATCCGGCTGGAGGGCTACGAGCGCCTTCCGTCGGTGCTGCCGGCCGCCCCCGCCGGCGCCGGGCTGACCGAGGCCCAGCGGCTGCGCCGCCGCGTCGGCCGCGCGCTCGCCGCCGCCGGGTACGTCGAGACGCTCGCCTACCCGTTCATCGGCGCGCGCGACCTTGACGCCCTGCAGCTGCCCGCCGGCGACCCGCGGCGCCGCACCGTCCGGCTGGCCAACCCGCTGAGCGAGGACGAACCGCTCATGCGCACCACGCTGCTGCCCGGCCTGTTCAAGACTCTGGTCCGCAACGTCGGGCGCGGTTTCGGCGACGTGGCGCTGTTCGAGTCCGGGCTGGTCTACCGGCCCGAGCCGGACGCCCCGGCGAAGGCGCCGGTGCTCGGGGTCGAGCGCAGGCCCACCGACGACGAGCTGGCCACCATCGCGGCGGCGCTGCCCCGGCAGCCCCTGCGGGTCGCGGTCGTCCTGGCCGGCGAGTACGACGGCTCCGGCTGGTGGGGCGAGGGCCGCCCGGCGAGCTGGGCCGACGCCGTCGAGGCGGCGCGCCTGGTCGCCCGCGAGGCGGGCGTCGAGGCGGTGGTGCGCGCCGACCGGCACGAGCCGTGGCACCCCGGCCGGTGCGCCGCGCTGTACTTCGGCGAGGCCCTGCTCGGCCACGCGGGCGAGCTGCACCCGCGCGTCGTCGAGGCGTTCGGCCTGCCGCCGCGCACCTGCGCGATGGAGCTGGAGCTGAGCGTCCTTGAGGCCGCGCTGCCCGGTCCGGTGCAGGCCCGCGCGGTCTCGGCCTACCCCGTCGCCACGCAGGACGTCGCGCTCATCGTCCCGGCCGACGTCCCGGTCGCCGACGCGGAGGCCGCGCTGCGCGAGGGCGCGGGCGAGCTGCTGGAGTCGATCAGGCTGTTCGACGTCTACACCGGGTCGCAGGTGGGCGAGGGCTTCAAGTCCCTGGCCTACACCCTGCGCTTCCGGGCCGCCGACCGCACGCTGACCGTCGAGGAGACCACCGCCGCCCGCGACGCCGCGGTGGCCCTGGCCGCCGAGCGCACCGGAGCCAGGCTGCGCGGCGCGTGACCCGGCGGCCGTCACGGTGACGGTCAGGGCGGCGGTGGACCTCGTCCACCGCCGCCCTTCGCCTTCCGGCCCGGGCCCGGACCGCCCGGCGAGGCAGGGGACCGCCCGCGTGGCCGGGACTGCCCGGCGTGCGCCCGGCCGGCCCGGCCGGCCCGCCCGGCGTCGCGGGGTCAGCGGGGGTAGACCTCCATCTCGTAGAGCGAGTAGCCGTAGGTGGTGCCGCGGGTGATGCCGCGCATGCGGACATACCGGGCGTCCACCGGGGTGAAGGTCACGTTGTCCACGCCGCCGTTCCCCGTCGTGGTGGAGTGGACGGTGGTCCACGCCGATCCGTCAGGCGAGGTCTGGATCTCGTACGCCTTCCCGTAGGCCGCCTCCCAGCGCAGTATCACGCGGGCCACGGTTCTGGACGACCCGAGGTCGACCCGCAGCCACTGGTCGTCGCCGGAGGCGCTGGCCCAGCGGGTGGTGGGGTCGCCGTCGATCGCCCTGCCCGCCGGGTACGGCGGCAGCAGCTGAACGCTGGAGGCCTTGGCGCTGCCGCCGGCCGCCAGGTTGGCGATGGCGTCGCCCCGGTGGGCGGGGAACGACACGACCTGCTGGTAGGTCGGCCGGTTCTGCCAGGCGATCAGCGACTGCTTGATCCCGCCGAGCGGCGAGTGCCGGATGGCGTCGGCGCACCACTGGTCGCCCGCCGAGCAGGCGTCGTCGGCCGGGTAGGTGGTGGCCGCCGGTTCGGCGAGCGCCGCCGACAGGCTGTCCAGCAGGACCGAGCGGCAGCCCGCCACCGTGCCGTCGCCGCAGAACTTCGCGGGCAGCGGCCCTGCGACCGGGTCGCCGAGCACCGACCGGACGTCCTTGCTCACGTATCCCCACCAGCCGTACTGGAACGACGAGCCCTTGTGGGTCTGGGCCTCGTTCGCCGAGGTGGGGAAGCTGGACAAATCGCCTTGCTGGTGGCCGGAGGGCGACTCGTTGATCTGCAGGGCGTTGACCAGCGACTGGTAGAGGCCGTCGCCGAGGCCCGGCCTGAACTCGGCCCTGACCAGCCTCGGCCACCAGGCGTCGAACGCGCGGATGGCGTCCGCGTGCGCGTAGGTCCTGCTGCCGGGCGAGGTCTCCAGCCGTCTCGCGCCCGCGGAGGCCCACGCCGACAGCTTGGACACCGCCGAGGCGAGCGCCGGGTCGGCGACCGCCGAGCTGTTGATCACCCGCAGCAGGTCCGGCAGCACCCTTGTGCCGCGCAGGTCGGTGACCGCGGCGTCGGCCATGATCTTCACGGTGCCGGCGCGGTCGAGCTTGCCCGTCCCGGCCAGCGCGGCCTTCACCGGCCGGTCCAGCAGGTCCACCCGGTGCACCGGCCCGAAACTGAAGTTGCCGTCGGCCGCGCCGAAGTCCCTGGCCTGCTTGTTGTTCCAGCTCACCAGGTAGTCCTGGTCGGCCGTCTGCGGGTGGGCGGAGGCCGGCAGGTAGGTCGCGCTGTTGGTCGCCGGGTCGAAGCCCGCCCATTCGTGCGCCGCGTCGGCGGTCATCGGCAGGCCGGGGTCCGACGCCGCGGACCTGACCGGAACGTCGCCCGACATGAAGTACGCCGCCTGGGTGGAGTTGACGTAGAACCAGTTGAAGGCGAAGCCGATCTCCGACGCCGAGGCGGCGAAGGTGGCCGCGTCGCCCATCTGGGCGGGGTCGTTGAACATCTGGAAGCCGACCGCCGACTCGGCCTCGTGCTGGTAGGTGGAGCGCAGCGTGGTGAAGGCCGTCGGCTGCCCGCCGACGGTGCCGCGCCAGGTCACCAGGCCGTACTTGGTGCGCTGGATGACCAGGTCGTAGGACCCGGCGGCGGTCGCGTCGGCGACGTTCGGCTTCCAGGAGTTGGTCTTCTTGAGCGTCTCCATGGCCGTGCAGGCGCCGTGGTACAGGTAGTGGTCCGAGGCGGTGGTGACCGTGCCGCCGGACGGGTCGCACAGTCGCAGCGCGTAGGTGTCGGTGATGTCCTCCCCGGCCGAGGTCGCGCTCCAGGCGTAGTCGGTGCCCCGGCCGAGCAGCGTGTACAGGTTGAGCCCGGCGAAGGCCACCCCGCGCGAGCGGACGCCCGGCCCCGACAGCTCCTGCAGCATGAGCAGCTGCGGGGCGAAGTAGCCGGTCTGCGGGCCGAACACCGCGATCGGGTGCCCGCTCGCGGACTCGGCGGCCGACACCACGACGGCGTTGGACATGCCGGGCTTGGAGTTGTCGACGGTCAGCCCGGGAAGGACTCCCTTGGCGGGCGACACCGAGGTGGTGGCCGAGCCGCTCTCGTTCCGCGTGATGTCCACCGGCGCCGTCGTCCCGGCGTCGGGCAGGACCACTCCGGTCGCGCCCGGCGCCGCGCCGAACGGGAAGCTCTGCCCGTCGTGCAGGGTCAGGGTGGTCTCCGGGTCGTTCTGCGCCCGGAACGCCGCCCAGACCTGGTCCCCGGCGGCCGTGCCGTACTTGGCGCGGGCGGCCACGCGTACCAGCGCCGACTGCATCTCGGCGCCGCCGCCCCCGCCGAACAGCCCGCCGATCACCCCGGAGACCGCGATCAGGTCGGTCATGGTGAAGTCCTGCGGTCCGCCGGCGTTGGTGATCGCGTCCAGATGACCGGTCAGCACGTACTCGCCGGGACAGTCGCGGTGGGCCATGCAGTGGTCGATGTAGGCGTTGATGCCGCTCACGTAGTCCCGCACGTCGGCGTACAGCTGGGCGCCGCGCGGCCCGGAGTCCCGCAGCCGGGTGATCTGCGCCTGCAGGTCGGCCTCGGTGTAGGGGGAGTTGCGCCAGACGCTCTGCTCCAGGGCCCGGTTTCCCGGCGCGCCTCCGGCGAACGGCGTCAGTTCGCCGCGTCCGACGTGCCGCATGAGGTCCATCAGCCACAGGCGGTCCTGCGCGCCGGCGTACCCGGCGCCGAACATGGTGCCCTCCCGGGTGGTCCCGGTGATGTGCGGGACGCCGGTGGCCTTGTCGCGGACGATGGTCACGTCCGAGCGGGGGCTGGTCATGCTCTCGACCTGCCCGGCCGGCACCCCGAAGGAGGCGTCGTTGAAGAAGGCGGCGATCTGGTCCTCGGTCAGGCCGGTGTAGCCGGAGATCAGGCCGGCGTACTTGCCGAGCTGGTCGCCCGAGTGCCGCGGCATGACGCCGAGCGACTGGTTGGCGAGGATCTCCACCAGCGTCGCGTTGCCGTTCTGGCCGGGCGGCAGCACGTCGGCGCACTGGCCGAGGCAGTAGTCGTCGGCGGTCTGGACGGCCGCCGATGCGGGCACGACGGGGGATGCCAGCGTGAGGATCGCGAGCGCGGAGGCCGCCGTGATCGTCCGCCGGAGGCGTGCGTGCATGTGAGAGGACCCCCAAAACATGAGGCGTACTCGAATGTTGGGAGGAACATACGCTCGCGCCAACAGCGGATCAATGGCCGCTGTGATAGTCCCGCGTGCCGGTTCGCGGGCCGCGACGGCCGGCTCCGGCGAAGGGCGCTACGCACCGCCTTGATCTTGCGAGCGGGAACGAGGCCGCCGGCTCGGTCAGGCGCCGGCGTGGATGTGGGCGGCCCACAGGGACGGGGTGGCGGGGGAGGCGTCGCGCGCCGCGCGGACGGCGTGGTGCAGGGCCTCGGCGGCCCTGCCGGTGTCCAGGACGCCGTCTTCCCTGGTCAGCGCGGTGTAGAAGTCCTCGGCGATGGTGACGGCGACGCCGTCGTTGATCTCCCACAGGGTGCCGACGACGTGGGGGAATCCGGCGAGCTGGAACGCCGAGGTCAGGTGGACGGCCTCGTCCAGCAGCTCGGCGGACGGGGTGAAGGCGGTGCCGCACGCCGACAGGTACGCCAGCCGGGCCTGGTCCAGGGCGACGGGGGCCAGGGCGGCGACGTTCAGCGGGGCGGCCTGATGGTCGTGCAGCAGCAGCCGGCTGTTGGAGGGGTCGGCGGGGTCGCTGACCCCGTGGCAGGCGAAGTGGGCGATGGTGCAGTCCGAGAGGCGGGCCAGCACGTTGGCCGCGGTCGGCACCCGTTCCGGGTCGGCCGCGGCGCCGGCGTCCGGCTCGGCCAGCAGCACCGGGTGGGCAGGCGGGCGCACACCTTGCCGGCCTCGGCGGGCACGTTCGGCAGGCGCCCCTGCCCGGACAGGCCGGGGGTGGTGGGCATCGCGACGACCAGGGCCCGGTGCGGCGCGGAGCCGGCGGCGGCGCGCTGACGGGCATGGTGGAGGGCGCCGACCGTGGGGGTGTAGGACGAGACGACGCGGTCCAGCACCGTACGCCGCTGCGGGCCGGGCGCGTCGGTGTGGTGGCCGGCGGCGTGGATCGGCAGCAGGCTCATGAGCCCGCCCGGCGCCCACCACACCCGTGGCCACGCCTGGCCGCGAGCGGGTCCGCGGTGATGGCCGAGCGCGCGCAGCACCGGCTCGGCGGCGGCGTCCCACAGCCAGCCCAGGACGTCGCGGATCGCGGCCTGCGCGCGGAGCCGTTCGCCGAGCGGGACCTCGGGATCGGCGGTGTCGCGCAGCGCCTGGTGGAAGGCGTTGATCTGGCCCACCACCGCGTCGTGGGCGAGAGCGGGCAACTCGACCGCGGTGACGCCGCCGGTGGTGAGCAGCAGGGCGTCGCTGCGGTGGCCGCTGACGGTGAACACCACCACCGGACCGGACTCGGCCTGGGCCATCAACTGCTCGGTGGGCGGGGGAAGGGCGAAGGAGGCGAAGCCGTCCAGGGCGCGGATGCGCTCCAGGAGGGCGGCGAACTCCTTCGCCAGGTGGGGCCGGTCCGTGGTCGTCCGCCCGGGCAGGTCAGGCGCGAGGCCGGGCGCGGCCGGGGCGAAGGCCGGGAGCGCGTGGTCGGGCCGGTCGAGCAGGTCGCGCAGTTCCACGAACCGCGCGGCGAGGCCGGGGTGCCGCTCGCGTAGATCCGTCAGGTCGCCGCGGGTGTTCAGCGCCTGGTTCAGCATGACCGTCCGAGCGGCCTCCAGCAGGCGCAGGGCCCGGGCGGCCCGGTCACCGGCGGGAAGGCCGGGCGCGGCGAGAGCCAGGGCGGCCGCGTCGGCGGCGAGCCCGGCGAACCTCCCGATCGCGTACTGCTGGTCGGACCGCCCGAGCCGCTGCGGTGCCACCTGCGGCAGCAGCCGCACCGCCTGCTCCAGCAGGTCGGCGGCCCGGGCCGGCCGCGAGGCGGCGGACATCAGGGCGCCGGCCTGGGCCGCCTTGATACGGGCCGACGGCGGGGCCGACGCACTGCCGGCCGCGTCGGCATAAGCGGCCAGCGCCGCGTCATGGTCGGCCGTCGCCCCGGTCCGCTCGAAGCGGACCCAAAGGGCGGTCCCCAGGTTGGACAGGAAGCCGGCGCGGTCGGGGAGATCGGCGGGACAGGCGTCCACCGCCTGCCGGGTGATCTCGACGGCGGCATCCAGATCACCCGGCGCCCCGGCCTTCAGGAACCGTATGCGCAGCGCCGCGCCCAGGTTGGACCGCATCGCCGGCCCGCCGAGCTGTTCGGCCGGAGCGGCGTCCACCGCCTGCCGGCTCGCCTCGATGGCGGCGTCCAGGTCGTCCGGCGCCCCGGTGCGGTCGAACCGGGCTTTCAGGGCGATGCCCAGGCTGGACAGGTACGTGGCGCGGTAGGGATGAGCGGCGGAGGTGGCGTCCACCGCCTGGCGGGCGGTCTCGACCGCGGCGTCCAGGTCGTCCGGCGCCCCGGTGCGTTCGAACCGGGCTTGCAGGGCGATGCTCAGGCCGGACAGGTACAGGCCGCGGTAGGGATCGGCGGCGGGGGCGGCGTCCACCGCCTGGCGGGCGGTCTCGACCGCGGCGTCCAGATCGTTCAGCGCCCCGCCGCGCTGGAACCGGGTGCGCAGCGCGTTGCCCAGTTGCGACAGGCGTCCGGCGCGTTCGGGATGGCCCGCGGGGGTGAGGTCCACGGCCTGCCGCAGCCGCTGGATCGCGGCGTCCAGGTCATCAGGCGCTCCGGTCTGATCGGATCGGATCCGCAGCGCGATGCCCAGATCGGACACCCGCCCGGAGCGTTCGGGGTGATCGCCGGGGGTGAGGTCCATGGCCTGCCGCAGCCACTGGATCGCGGCGTCCAGGTCGTCCGGCACCCCCGTCCGCTCGAATCGCATCCGCAGCGCGTTCCCCAGATTGCCCGTGTAGGAGGCACTGTGGGGATGGCCGGTGGGAGTGGTCTCCACCGTCCGCCCGCCGATCTCGATCGCGGCGTCCAGGTCGTCCGGTGCCCCGGTGTACCCGAACCGGGTCCGCAGCGCCACCGCGAGGTTGTTCAGGCGCGGGGCGTGGTCGGGATGGCCGGCGGGGGTGAGGTCCACCGCCTGCCGTAACCGCTGGATCGCGGCCGTCAGGTCGTCCAGTGCCCCGCTGCTGTGCGCGAACCGGATTCGCAGCGCGACCCCGAGATTGGACAGCATCGCCGCTCGGCCCGGGTGGTCCGCGGCGGCGGCGTCCACCGCCTGCCGAAGCCGCTGGATCGCGGCCTCCAGGTCCTCCGGCGCCCCGGTGCGCCTGTACCGGTTCCGCAGCGCGGCCCCGAGGTTGCTCAGGCGCGCCGCGTGGTCGGGGTCGTCCGCGGGTGTGAGGTCCACCGCTCGCACAAGCCGCTCGATCGAGGTGTTCAGGTCGTCGATCGTCCCGTATCGCTCGAACCGGCTCTGCTCCGCGACCGCCAGGTTGGCCAGGTACATGGCGTGGTCGGGGTGGCCGGCGGGGGTGAGGTCCACCGCCTGCCGAAGCCCCTGGATCGCGGCCTCCAGATCGTCCGGCGACCCGGTGCGCACGAATCGTTCCTGCAGTGCGATCGCCAGCTTGTTCAGGCGCTCGGCGTGGTCGGAGTGGCCGGCCGGGGTGGCGGCCACCATGCGCCGCCACAGTTCGGTCGTGGCGGACAGCGCGACCGGGTCGGCCGAGCCGAGCGCCCGGTCGAGGAACGCTTCCGCGACCGGCGCCGCCTGGTCGGCCACGATGGGCAGCAACGGTTCGGGGATGTCGTGGTCTTCGGCGACGAAGCACGAGGCGAACATGACGATCGCGGTCTTCAGGTCCGAACGGCTCTGCTCTTCGGGGAGCCCGTGGTAGCGCGACCAGTGCAACCAGGCGAGGAAGTGCCACGCTTGAGGATCGAAGATCTCGCCCTCGCGGAGGATCCGGGCGAGTTGCTCCGCCTCGGTGAGGGCCGCCTGATCCAGCACCGGCGACAGGTCCTGTGCGTCGGCCACCCGCCGCAGCCGCGACCGCACCGCCTCCAGCAGGTCTTCCCGTACCGCCACATGTCCTCCCTGATCGTGAACCGAACGTGAGCGTGGTCCGGCCTCGGCGGACGCCGCGGGCGGCGTCCGCCGAGGCCGGAGGCGCGCGCGTACATGCCCCACCCGCCGGGGCGTGCCGCCGCGCGGGTCATCAGGTGGGGCGCCTGCGGCGGCTCTTCATGCCGAAACGGGGCGCGGCGGCGTTCGGAGCAGATGCCGACCCAGGCGGGACGGCGGGTCCGGGCCGTCCCGCCGCCCCGGGGGGCCGCGCCGGCCCGCCGTCCGGTACCGCACCGGGGCCGGCCCCGGACACTGCGGACACGGCGGACACGGCGGACACGGCCCGCTTCAGCGTCTCGGCGGTGATGCCCGCCTGTTCCAGCACCCCGGCGAAGACGGCCTCCAGCAGCTCCCGCCGCGCGTCCGGCGAGCACAACGCCGACAGCGCGGCCAGCAGCGGCGGCGACGACGGCAGGGACTCGGCCGGGAACTCCTTCTCCACGGTGTGCCGCTCCAGCACCGGCCCGTAGGCGGCGCTCAGCAGGGCGTGGAAGCGCCGAATCCGGGCCTCGGGGGCATCGTCGGGGTGCAGCCGGCCGACCGCGGTCACCAGCCGCCCGTGCCCGCGCAGCGCCTCGCCGATCGCCGCGCGGTTGGCCGGGTCGTCCCCGCGCGCCTCCAGCTCGGCGCACATGGCGTTCAGCGCCTTGGCGTCCTCCGGCTCCCGCGCGCCCGCCTCGATCAGCTCGGCCGAGCCGAAGGAGACGAGCACCGGCGACCGTTCATGCGGCGCGAGGTACACCGCCAGCCTCAGCGTGACGGCGGGCTCGGCCGCCCGCAGGCGGAGCAGCGCCGAGGCCAGCCGCGGCGGCAGCCAGTGGTCGGCGTTCCGCCGCACCTCCTCGAAGGCGTCGAGCGTCAGCCGCGGCCCGTAGGCGAGGTCCAGCAGCACCTCGTAGAGGCGGTCCTGCGCCGCCGGGTCCAGGGACCGGGCCGTGACCAGCGGCCGGCGGTCGGCGATGGCCTTCCTCGTCGCGGCCCGCTGCTCCTCCCCCCAGCCGGCGCGCTTGAGCTCGGCGAGCCTGGACAGGCTGCGGACGACCTCCCGGACGTCCCCCTCGCCGGCGCGGTCGGCGCACGCCGCCACCAGCCGCGAGATCGCCTTCGGCGTCGCCGCCCGCGGACCTTCCCCGGTGGCGGCGCCGGCGTCCGCGACGGAAGCGGCGATCTCGGCCAGTTCCTCCGCCTTGAACGAGCGCGGCGCCGTCTCGGCGGCGAACCTCGCCACGAGCCCCGCCAGGTCGGCGTGCCCGGCCAGCGCGTCATGGTAGCCGCGGACGAGATCCGGATGCCCGGCGTCCCCGAGCGGCTCTCCCCAGGCGACCACCCGCGCCCCCTGCGCCGGGTGCCGGGCGAACGAGAGCCTGATGCGGTGCGGCGAGGCGCTGTCGGTCCACGTCGAGGCGGTCAGCCTGGCCCTGAGCCCGTACGGCAGCAGCGCCGCGGCCGCGTCGAGGAACCGCAGCCGCGACAGCATCGGCACCGCCTCGGCGTGCACCACGCACACCGGGTCCCCGGTCAGCAGCAGCGCCGCCGCGGCCCTCGCGGTGTCACCCGCCTCCGCGGCCGTGGCCTCCGCGTCGAGCGCCTGCGCCTCGGCCGTGAGCGGGCCCGCCACGGGCAGCGACTGCCGCTTCAACGCGTGGTAGAGCGCCTCGTAGCCGACCGGCCCGCGGGCCAGCTCGGCGTAGGGGACGCAGAAGTACCGGGTCACGGCGATGGGCCGGCCGAGACCGTCCAGCTGGGCCGACCAGTCCTGGACGGCCAGGCCGACGTGGGCGCTGCCGCCGTCGCCGATCCAGCTCGCCGTCACCCGGGGCAGGTTCGCGGGCGCCCCCGGCGAGTACCGGGTCATGATCTCGTGGAAGTCGTCGCGGCTGAGCCGGTCGCGGCTGCACGCCAGGATCTCCTCCGACTCCCCGGTGCTCGCTCGCGTGCCGCGTAGCGCCCATTCGGCGGTGACTCGCACCATCGACAGTCCTCACATGGTGGACGGGCGGACGATCAGGTACACCAGGACCGCCACCGCCACGATCAGCAGTATGAACAGCACGATCACGAACACGGTCTCGCCGGAGGCCCGGAGGTTGTGCCGGCGTCGCTCGCGGCCCTCCTGCACGAGCTCCAGCCGGTGCAGCCGCTCGATCTCACCGGCCTCGCCGGCCCGGCGGGGCTCCTTCCGCCGCTGACGCCCGACGCCCGCGTCGCCGTGCCGCTGGCGGAGGAAGCGGCGGGTCGGGGTGAGGTCCGCCCTCGGCATGGGCGCGGGCGCCGGATCGGTGAGGCGTTCCAGCAGGTGCCGCCGGGTCCCACGGTCCAGCGTGGCCTGCTCAAGGACGGCCGTCATGAGCTCCCTCTCGGCGCCCATTCCGTACACCGCCGCCGCGGCGGCGATCAGCCTGGCCGACGAGGGCGGCACGACGCTGGCCACGATCTCGCTGAACTGGCCGGGTTCCAGCGGGCTTCCGTAGGAGGCGGCCACCAGGTCCTGCAGGCGGCTCACCTGCGTGGCGGGATCCTTGGGGTAGGCCGCGGCTATCGCGTCGACCAGGTACGCCCGCTCGCTGAGCGCCGCGGCGACCTGCTGGTCCTCCCCGCCGGCGCCACCCCGGGAGACCAGCATCTTGAGCGCCAGGTCGACGACCGCGGGGTCGTGCGGCCGGCGCGCGGCGACCTCGACCAGGTGGGCCGTCTGCAGCGAGGTGAGGATGCGGGATCGCTCGTCGCCCCGCAGCAGCATCGCCAGCCGCAGCGACACGGCCGGATCGTCCGCGGGCATGCGCGCCATCGCCGACCGCACCGCCGGGTTCGGCCCCGCCGCACGCTCGATCATCTCCATGGCGCCGGCCGTCAGGGTGCGCCCGTAGCCGAGCCCGAGCATGGTGTCGTAGAAGGAGCCGCCCGGCCGGTCGTGCGGGTGTCCGGCCCCGGCCCTCAACAACCGGTCCTCGATGATGCGGCGGTACCGCGCGCGGTCGTCCTCGGTCGGCTCCTGCGACGCGGCGCTGATCCGCAGCCGGTCCACCACGTCGTCGACGTCCTCCCACCGCCGGTGCCCGGCCAACTGCGCGCACAGGTTCAGGTCGTCGTCGATCGTGCGGAAGTACGGGCCGCCGTGGACCGGTTTGCCCCGCGAGTCGTCCAGCAGGGCCAAGGCGTGCCTGGGCGCCTCCTTGAAGGAGATCGGCTCGGTCGCGGTGGCCAGCTTGCGGACGACCTCCTCGGGGGAGTGCCTGCGCAGCGAGCCGAGGTAATGGCGCGCGATGTCCGTCCAGTCGTCAAGGGCGTCGGTGTCCGAACCGAGGACCACAGGGAAGGCGCCCTCGGGGGAGTGCTTGGCGAACGACAGCTTGATGCGATGACTGGCGGAGCTGTCGGTCCAGGTCGAGGCGGTCAGCCTGGTGCGCAGGCCGTAGGGGAGGAACGACGCGACCGCGTCCAAATAGCGCAGACGGTCGGCCATGGACAGGTGGTCGCCTCCGATGACGCACACCTGCTCGTCGGCGATCAGCAGGGCGGCCGCCCGCATGGCCGTCCGGTGGTCGAGCCCCTTGCCCGCGTCGCGGGGGTCGAGCACCCCGACGTCCACGGTCAGCGGCCCGTTCGCCGGCGGGCGGCAGCCGCCGAGGACGCGGTAGAGCTCCTCGTACGACACCGGGCCCCCCGCCAGGTCGGCGTAGGGCACGCAGAAGTAGGTGGTGACGGCGATCGGGCGGCCGAACCGGTCGAACTGGTCGGTCCGGCCGTGGACGGCCAGGCCGACGTGCGCGAGGTCACCGCGTCCGTTCACCCAGCTGATCGTCACCTGCGGCCACTCGGCGAGGGAGCCCGGCGACCAGGTGAGCAGGATGTCGTGGAAGTCGTCCTGGCTGAACTGGCCGACGCTGCACTCCAGGACGCCGTAGTCCTCACCGGTGCCCGGCCGCTTGCCCCACACCGCCCAGTCGGCGGTGATCGTCACCTGCCGGCTCACCCTTCGCCCTCCCCGCCCTGCGACATCCGCTGGCCGAGCCACAGCATGGGCTCCATCACGTTGATGGGGTACGCCGGCCCGCGGATCCGGAAGGCGGTGGCGGGCGCCGTCGCCGTTGCCAGGGGACCGTCGCCGGACATCCTCGGCGGCTCGGGGATGACGTTCTGCGGGTCGTCCGGATCGAACACCCCTTTGTCCGGGTCCAGATAGAAGCCGATCGAGGAGGTCACGAAGAACTTGATACGGTCCGGGTGGAAATACTGTTTCAGCGCGGGCACGACCATCCGCGCGTTTCCGGTCGCCGAGACGCTGCAAAGTTGCTGGAACAACTCTTGTGCGGCCTCTTCGTCGTCGATTCGCGGGAAATTGTGCGGATCTTCGGGGTCGGGGGAGACGAGCCCCAGTTTCTCCGCCGTCTGCAGAACCCTGAGCTCGTCGAATTTGGTCACGCACACCGCCAGGTGATGCGGCAGCATGTCGTCGGTGAAGTCGTCCTTGGCGAGCATACGCCCGGCGAGGTCGGTCAGCACGCCGTGGAGATAGCTGAACGCGTCGCCGTCCTTGAACTCGCGGATGGGGTCGAAGAGATAGACGATGCCGCGGCTGCGCTCGAGGTTGTCGAGCAGCTGCTCGCGGTCGGTGCCCGAGCCGGTGCGCTGGGCGCGGTAGAAGCCGCCCGGGGCGTCCAGCACGTCCAGCCCGATGCGCCGGCTCCTGGCGGCCTTGCGGCCCCAGCCCTTGCCCTGCTTGTCGGGTTGCCTGCTGAGGAACCACTTGTAGTGGCCGAGGGCCAGGGTGGCGTCCGGGAAGCGCTGGTACTGCGACAGGACGCTGGTCATCTCGATCAGGAAGTCGCGGGAGGGGCCGTCGGCGCCGATGACGCGCCACGGCCCCTCTTTGAGGATCAACGCGATGTTGAGAGCCGCGAGGAAGGTGGTCTTCCCGCTGCCCGGCGCGCCCCATATGGCGATGTTGTGCTCCGGGCGTGTGGACTGACCCTGCTCAGGGGGCATGCGAACCTCATTCGGCCTTTCGTGTGGAGTCATGGTCATGGCGTCGCGAGGAACGGGAAGGGCGTTCGCCGTCCCTGCGGCACCGAGAGCCCGAGGCCGGCGCCGAGCTCTTCGACGTTCACCGTGTCGAGGTGGGCCGGCGCGCCGCCGCCGAGCCGGGACCAGACGGTGTGCGCGTCCTCTGGAGGGCGGTCGCAGATCGCGCCGAGCACCACGCCGCGTTCGCCTTCCAGCCTGGACACCAGCCGCTCCCAGTCGAAGCGGCGCGGGCAGGGAAGGACTTCGGAGGGATGCCTTCCCGGCGGGTGCGGCGGCCGCTCGCCCACGGTGAGCAGTACCGTCCGGCGCCGCCCGTGCCCCGGCCCGGCCGCGTCCAGCCGCCCGCCCACCTCGGCCAGCATGTCCTCGACCTGCGCGGCGTAGGGGTAGTCGGGCACCTTGGCCGCCCGCGCCGACAGCCGCCCGCGGTGCTCCTCCAGCCGGCGCAGGGACGCCGTCAGGCCGGGCCCCGGGGTGGCCTGCCAGCAGGCCACCAGCACCGGCTCGTCGGGAAGCCCGCCGCGGAACCGGTGGGAGCCGTAGCCGACCAGCGACACCGCGAGCTGGCCGGCCAGCTCGTCCGCCGTCGCCTCAAGGAGCTGCTCCACGCGGTCCAGGCGCTCGCCGACCTGATGGTCCGAACCGCTGAGCTCGACGGCGCAGATCAGGTGCGCCCCGTCCGAGTGACGGTCGAGCCGGGGCGGGACCGCGGCGACCAGCTCGTCCCACGGGCGGTCGCATCTGGCCAGCCCGGGCAGGCCGTCGAAGCGCACCCGGCCGGGACGCTCCAGCTCGGCGGCGACCGAGTGCCGGCCGGGCGGCAGCTTCGCCGTCTGGACCGACAGCAGCCGCGGCCGGCGGCCCTCCCACGCCACGACCGCGAACACCGTGCCGCGCTCGTCGCTCGGTTCCAGCAGGACGGTGAAGTCGGCCGAGTCTCCGCGCCGGGCCTCGATGCCGAACAGCGGATGGCCGGCGAACCGGAGCCGTCCGGTGTCCGGCTGCCGTTCGAGCACCACCAGGTCGTAGGACTGCCACAGCGGCTCGTCGGCGATGACCTCGCGCAGCAGCGCCGCGACGTCCTCGCCCGGCTCGGTGAAGGAGAGCGCGCGCGGATGCGCGGCGCGCAGCCAGTCGGTCGCCTGGCCGGCCGCCGCGGTGTCCGGGTCGGCGCAGACCAGCACCACGGTGGTGTCGCGGGCGATGGTCTCGGTCAGCTCGCCGGCCCGCCGTGCCGAGGACGCGGCGGTGCCCTCCCAGGCCACCAGCGGTTTGATGCGGCCCTGCGGTGTGCCCGTCTCGTCCCTGCGGACCTCGAAGGCGGTGATGCCCGCGGTGGCGATCTCGAACACGATGAGACGCCGAGAACCGTCGAGTTCCGCGATGCCTTCTGTGAGAGCCTTGCGGAGGAGATCCCGACTCGCCCCCGTCAAAAACGGCTCCGGTCACGTGTAAAAGAAGAACCGATCATTACTCCCCATAATGTGACATCAGCCCCCGACCTGGAGTTCCAACTACACAAAGGACAGGTCCCCACCATCACCTGCCGTACGCGGCAGAATGTCGATATCCAGGTACATGTATATCTTAAGCGAGTGGCATGCTGATGGTCGTGCCTTGATTGATTGAGGGTGTCCTCAACTACAGTCTCGGCATCACGAGGGGGAGAATAGATGAGAAAGTTACTAATTGTCCTATCTGGTGCTCGGCCTGAGATCCTGGAGCGCTGCCCGACCGAGCGGGGCAAATTCGAGGGCATCGGGGGAGCCGTCCTCACCACGAGTGTGCTGGCCGCCATCTCCATGGCGTTCGCCCTGGGCAGCGCGCTCGGGCTCAGCTTCCTCATCGCGGTGCCCGCCGGCATCGTCTGGGGCCTGGCCATCTTGAGCCTGGACCGCTGGCTGGTCGGCTCCATCCAGCCGGACGGGCCGCGCCGCTGGCGGCTCGCCGCCCCCCGCGTCGCCATGGCGGTGCTGCTCGGCGTCGTCATCTCCACGCCGCTGGTCCTGCAGATCTTCAAGTCCGAGGTCGACGCCCAGATCGTCGAGATCAAGCAGCGGCGCGCCGACGACTTCACCGACGCGGCCGAGCGCGGCAAGGTGGGCCAGGAGGTCACGCGGCTGCGCCAGGCCGTGGCCGCGCAGGAGGCCATCGTGGCGAGCGGTGGCGAGGTGCCCCAGGACCCGTCCAAGGACCCGCGGATCAAGTCGCTGACCGCCGAGCGCGCCGCCGAGCAGAAGAACGCCAAGAAGCACTACGACGAGTGGCAGTGCCAGCTCTACGGCGGCGCTGACTGCCCGCGCAAGGGCGACGGAGTGCTGTCGCAGGCCAGCAGGGACGCCTACAAGAAGGCGAAGGCCCGCATCGAGGCGCTCAACGACCAGATCGACGAGCGCAAGCGGCAGCTCACCGCCACCGACCAGAGCGCGAAGGCCGTGCGGCTGCAGAGCGCCAAGGAAGAACTCGGCAAGCTGCGCACCCAGCTCGACATGGCGTCGCGGCAGCAGAGCTACCTGCAGGCGTCGTTCAACGCCGAGAACGAGAGCCTCAACGGGCTGCTCATCAGGCTGCGGGCTCTGAACGAGGTCTCCGGCAAGGACCTGACCCTCAACCTGGCGCGCGCTCTGTTGTTCCTGTTGTTCCTGCTGATCGAGTGCCTGCCGGTCGCCGTCAAGCTGATGCAGAAGCCGGGCAACTACGAGAAGGTGCTCGCCCTGGCGGCCCGCAAGGAGCTGCTGCACGCACGCGAGAGCCTGAACGCCGGTCCCGGGCCCGGCTCCGGCTCCGTCCGGACGGACCCCGGCACCATCCGCGACATCTGGGCCCGGCATGCCGCGCCCGAAGAGACGCCGCTGTCGGCCACGCTGGTGCACACCCCGGACGCCGCGGGCGCCGCGGGCGCCGCGGAGGCCGAGCCCGCCGCCGAGCCCGGCCCGTCCATGTCCGCCCTGTCGTCGCTCGAACCGGCCGGCGCCGGCCATGAGTACGGCAGCCTGGAGGACGAGGCCCTTCGCGGCATGACCGACGCCCGCATGGCCACCCTGTCCGAGCCGCGGTCGCTGGAGCGCTCGCGCGAGTTCGAGCTGTTCCCCGAAGATGATCGCTGAGCGGCGCTCGAAGGCACCGGCGTCCGGCGGCCGCCTGCTCCAGAACCGCTACCGGCTGCTGCGGCGGCTCGGCAGGGGAGGGATGGGCGACGTCTGGCTGGCCGACGACCGGCTCCTCGACCGCCGCGTCGCCATCAAGGAACTGGTCGTGTCCGCCGACGGGGAGGCCCTGTCCGTGCGCCGCGAGCGGACCCTGCGCGAGGCGCGCGCCGCCGCCGGCATCGAGCACCCGAGCGTCGTGGAGATCTACGACGTGTTCGAGGAGCGCGGCCGCCCCTGGATCGTCATGGCCTACATCAGGGGCCGCTCGCTGCGCGACATGATCGAGGAGGGCCGGCTCGGCGAGCGGGAGCTGGCCGAGATCGGCGTCCGGGTGCTCGGCGCGCTGGAGGCCGCCCATCGCGCCGGCGTCCTGCACCGTGACGTCAAGCCCGCCAACATCGTGATCAGCGAGTCCGGCCGGGTGTGCCTGGTGGACTTCGGCATCGCGCACATCGGCGGCGAGCGCGCCCTCACCGCCCACAACGCGTTCATCGGGACCCTGGAGTTCATGGCCCCCGAACGGATCGACGGCCGCGCGCTCGGGCCCGCCTCCGACCTGTGGTCCCTCGGCGTCACGTTCTTCTGCGCCCTGGAGGGCTACTCGCCCTTCCGCCGCGACGACCTCGCGGCCACCATGCGCGCCATCACCGACCACCCGCCCCCCGCACCCGTCCACCGAGGCCCCCTCGCCGACGCGATCGCCCAGCTCCTCCACAAGGACCCGTCCCAGCGAATGACCACCCCCCAACTCCGCCGAACCCTCCACACCCTCCTCACCCCCCCAACCCCCGCCCCGCGATACCCCCCCGCCCCACCAGTCACCCCAGCCCCAAAAGCCACCCCGGCCCCACCGGCCATCCCCGCCCCGCTGGCCAGCCCGGCACCGCGACCCAGCCCCGCCCTGCAACCCGCCCCCGCCCCCAAGCCCACCGCCGCCCCACGATCCGCCCCTTCCCAGTCCGCCGGCACCCCCCATCCCACCGCCGCCCCCGTCCCGGGCCGCCCGCCGGACGAACAGGCCCGCGCATCGCGGACTCCGCCCTCTCCCGGCCGTCCCGAGCCCGATCCGAAACGGCCCTTGGCCAAGTCGCCACGCCCGCCAGGCCCCCCGCGTTCCGAACCGCCACCCCTGTTGGGATCCCAGCCGCCACGCCCCTCGCGTCCCGAGCCGCCACGCTCCCCGCGGTCCGAACCTCCACGCCCGTTGCGGTCCGAGCCGCGACGGACGCCGCAGTCGGAGCCGTCCGGCGCGGACCCGGCCGCGGCGGCACGCGGCCTGGACGGCATGTCCGCCGGCCAGGCCGCGCGACTGTGCGCGGCGATGCCTCCCGAGGCCGCGGGGGAGATGCTCGCCAGGGCGGCCCCCGGGCTCGCAGGGCCGGTCCTGCTGGCGTTGCCCCGCGCCACGGCGGCGTCGGTTCTGACCGCGGTCGCGCCCAAGACCGCCGCAGGGCTGCTGGCCGGCATGGCGGCCAGCCCACAGGAGACGGCCGCGGTGTTGCAGACCCTCAAGGCGAGCCGGGCCGGGCACGCGGTCGACTACATGGAACTGGCGGACGCCTCCGCGCTGCTGGCCACGATGCGGCCGGGCGAGGCCGCGCGGATCCTCGCCCACGCCCATGCCCGCACCGCGGCCGGCGTGCTCGGCGCTCTGGCCGCGAGCCGTGCCGCGGTCCCGCTGGTCGAGGCCATGGCGGTCCGATCGGTGCCGCGGACCTGCGCCGTGCTCGGCCACCTGCCTCCCACGACGGCGGCAGCCCTGCTCCGATCGCTCCCGGACACCCGCGCCCGCCAACTACTAGCGGGCCTGACCCCCTCATCCCGCACCCAGGCCCTACGCCACCTGCGCCGCTGACTCCCGCCTCAGATGGGGGTGCGGCTACTGGTCCTGGCGCTCTCGCGGCGGGCGCGTTCGGTGAGGGCGTGTTCGTCGGTGCGGGCGTCGTAGGAGCGGAACTTGGGCAGTGCGGCGGCCATGGCGGCGACGGCGCCCATGCACAGCAGGCCGCCGATGCCCAGGGAGAAGCGGGCGCCGCCGGCCTGGGCGAGGAAGCCGGCGCGGGCGTCGCCGAGCATGGGGCCGGTGGAGTAGGAGAGCAGTTCGATGCCCGCCAGCCGTCCGCGGTACTCGTCGGGGATCGTCTGGTTCCAGATGATGCCGCGGAAGACGCCGCTGATCATGTCGGCGCCTCCGGCGAAGGCCAGCAGGGCGGCCACCAGCCAGACGTTGGGCATGATCGACGCCAGGGCGACGCCGGCGCCCCACAGAGTGGCCGCGATGATCACCGCGCGGCCGTGGCGGTGGACGTGCGCGGTCCAGCCGGAGGTGGCCGAGGCGATGACCGAACCGACGCCGCCCGCCGCGTACAGCACGCCGAGGGCCTTGGGCTCGTGGAGCTGGTCGGCGAGGAAGGGGAACAGCGCGTTGGAGAAGGCGAAGATCATCGCGGCGATGTCGACCAGATAGGTGCCCATGAGGTCGGGGCGCCGGACGGCGTAGCGCACGCCTTCGACCAGCGAGCGCAGCGACGCGGGGGTGTGGTCTCCCATGCGGGCCACCGGGCGTACCCGGATGAGCAGCAACAGCGACAGCAGGAAGGAGATGACGTCGATGCCGTAGGAGGTGGCCGGGCCCAGGGTGACGACGATGAGGCCGCCGGCGGCCGGGCCGACGATCATGCCGGCGTTGCGGGCCAGGCCCTGGATGGCGAACGCCGCCCCCATCTGGTCCAGTTTGAGCACCCGGTTGATGATCGCCTGCTCGCTGGGGCCGCGCAGGCTGGACAGACCGGCCGACAGCGCGGCCACGACGTACAGGACGGGCACCTGGGCCGGCGCTGGGAAGATCATGGCGTTCAGCATCAGCAGCACCGAGGTCAGGCACAGGCCGACCTCGGACAAGATGACGATCTTGCGCCGGTCGAGCGCGTCGGCGATCGCCCCGCCCCACAGCCCGCATACGACCATGGGCGCGAACTCCACCAGGCTGACCAGGCCAACCGCCACGTAGGAGCCGGTGAGCTGCTTCATCTGGAACGGCACGGCCACCATGGTCATCAAGCTGCCGAACATCGTGACCAGGCTGGAGGCGAACAGCAGCCGGAAGTCACGCGAGTCGCGTAGCGGGCTGATGTCCATCCGCAGACGAAGCAGCAACGTCTTCAGAGACAAGGCGGGGCTGGTCGACACAGGCGGCAAGTGTGGACGTCCACTGGCCCCCGGGCAACCGAATTTCACATGCTGAACGTTCGGCGGCTCTACGCCATATACCACGCAATAAGCACACAATGCGACATATCGCTGCCGCAACGGCCTGCTCACACCACCGCTCCGTCCGGCCTTGAGCTCGTCGGAGGAGGGCGGCATGATCGCTCTGTGCGTGACCATGCCCGGCTGGCCGGCAGCTTCGACCGCGTCACCTCTGGCGACAGTTCGGTGTGGCGGGCGGTCAGGGGTTTCGGAGCAGGTCGACCAGGTAGGTGGTCAGGTCGGGGAGGGACAGTTCGCGGCCCTGCGCGGTCAGGCGTTCGTAGGCGGCAGGGGAGAGGGCTTCGCGGACGGCGGCGGCTTCGCGGGGGCCGTCCAGGGGGTCCATGAGCTCGGGGGAGAAGCCCACCCGGCGGCCGACGGCCTCCACCCCGCCCATCAGCACGGCCGCCCGCTCGGCCTGTCCGCTCAGCGCGAGGGCGTGGGCGGCGGTGTGGAACAGCACGAGCCGGGAGGTCACGTCGTCGTGGCGGTCCAGGGCGTCCAGGATGCCGCCGGCGATGTCCAGCGCGCGTCGGCCGTCGCCGTGATCGCAGGCGGTCTTCATGGCCGCCCACGCGGAGGAGCCGGCCGCCCAGTCATGGCCGCAGGACTCGGCGGTCGCTACGGCCTCTGCCAGTACGGCGGCGGCGGCCGGGAGATCCCCCAGGACCCGGGCGAGCATGCCTTGCACCATCAGCGCCTCGGCCAGCAGCCAGCCTTCTCCGGAACGCCGGGCGAGTTCGACGGCGTCGCGGGCGAGCGCCGCGGCGTCGACCGGCATTCCGGCGAGCACGCCGAAGTGCGTCCGGCAGACCCGCGCCCACGCCGTGACGACCAGGTCATCGGCCTCCTGAGCCTCGCGCTCCGCCAGCATGGCGGCCTCGTACGCCTGCGCGGGCCTCCCGGCCAGGTAGCTGAGGCCGCCGACGGCGAGCCGCGCCCGTCCCCTGACGTCCGGGCTTGCGTCCGGCGCCGCGGCGAACGCCCTGGACATCCAGGACAGGCCTTCGGCGATGTGGCCCATGCGGTACCAGAACCAGTACAGCGCGCCGCCCAGCCGCAGCGCGTAGTCGCCGTCCCCCTCGGCGAGGGCGGAGGTGAAGGCGGCACGGAACTCGGCCTGCTCGCGGGTCAGCCGGCCCAGCAGCGAGGCCGCCTGCGGGCCGCGCAGCCGCCGCTCGGCGCTCTCCGCCTGAGCCAGCGCCCAGGCCCGGTGGCGTCGCCGGGTCTGCGCCGGCTCCTCCCGGTCGAGCTCGCGCAGCGCGTACTGGCGCAGCGTCTCCAGCAGCCGGTAGCGGCGCGGCGCGGTGCCGGGCTCGACGCTGACCAGCGACTTGCGCACCAGGGCCGACAGGACGGGCAGAACGGGAGCCACGCCGCCGACCGCGCCCGCGGCGTCGAGGTCGAACCCGGCGGCGAACACGCTGAGCCGATGGAAGAGCCGTCGTTCATCGGGCTGGAGGAGCTGGTGGCTCCAGGCGACGGTGGCCTCCAGCGCGCGATGCCGGTCGGGCAGGTTGACGGGGCCGTCGACGAGCACGTCGAAGCGGTTCTCCAAGGCGTCGGCGATCTGGCCGATCGAGAGCATCCGGCACTGCGCGGCGGCCAGTTCGATGGCGAGCGGAATGCCGTCGAGGCCCGCGCACAGCACTGGGATCCGGTCGAGGTCGCCGGGGTCGGGGGACCACGCCGGCAGTACGGCGGCGGCCCGGCTCCGGAACAGTTCGGCGCCTTCCCCCGCGGGGTCGAGCGGCCGGACCTCGTAGACCGCTTCGCCCTCCACGCCCAGCGCCTCGCGGCTGGTGGCCAGTACCCGCAGGCCGCCGCAGCGGCTCAGGAGCGTCCCCGCGACGGCGGTGACCGCCTCCAGCAGGTGCTCGCAGTTGTCGAGCACCAGCAGCAGCCGCCGCCCGGCGAGCACGGCGGCCAGCTCGTCGACGGAGGCAGCACCGGGGATGCCCACGACGGCGGCGATGGTGGCGGGCAGCAGTTCGGAAGAGGTGAGACCGGCCAGTTCGACCATCCAGCACCCGTCGGCGTCGCCGGTGCGGCCTTTGGCGGTCTCCAGCGCGAGGCGGGTCTTGCCCACGCCGCCCGGTCCGGTGAGGGTGACGAGCCGGTACTCGGCGAGCAGGCCGCCGACGGCTGCGATGTCGGACGTGCGCCCGACGAAGCTCGACAGCGCGAACGGCAGGTTGCCGGTGGGCGCGGGCGGCGCCGGAAGGCCGGTCGTGCCTCTGCCGGCGGTCGTCCCGCCGACGGTGCTCGTCCCGCTGGTGGCGGTCGTCGCGGCGGCGGTGGTCGGGACGCCGATGCCGGCCGTCGGGACGCCGGGGCCGATGATGGTGGCGGCGCCGACGGCACCGGCGGTGGTGGCGGCGGCTGTGCCGGCCGTGAAGCCGCCGATGCCGCCGGTCGGGGCGGTGGTGCGGGTGGAGGGCGGGTCCAGCCGAGGGTCCTGGGCGAGCACCGCCGATTCGAGGTCGCGCAGCGCCGGGCTGGGGTCGATGCCCAGCTCGTCGGCGAGCCGCCGCCGTAAGGCGCGCAGCGTCGCGGCGGCGTCCGCCTGCCGCCCTGACCGGTAGAGCGCCAGGGTGAGCAGCTCCCAGCCGCGCTCCCGCAGCGGCTGCTCGGCCACCAGAGCCTCCAGCTCGCCGACCGCCGCCGTGTGCCGGCCCAGGTGGATGGCGGCGGCCAGCCGGTCCTCGTACGCGGCGGCGCGCAGGTCTTCCAGCCGCGCCGCCTCCGGCAGGGCGAAACCGGCGTCGGTGAAGTCCGCGTAGGCGGGACCGCGCCACAGCTCCAGCGCCTCGGTCAGCAGGTCTTCGGCGAGCCCGTGCCTGCCGCCGTCCAGGGCCCGCCGCCCGGCCACGGCCAGGTCGGCGAACCGCTCGGCGTCGACCGCGGCCGGGTCGGCGCGCAGCGCGTACCCCGGCCCCTCACGGACCAGGAGCCCGGCGGGCGCGCGCGCCGCCCGCTCGGGCTCCAGCGCCCTGCGCAGCTGGGAGATGTAGACATGGAGCGTTCCCGGGGACGGGGACGGCGTCCCCTCCCACACATCGGACATGATCCGCTCGGCGGGCACCATCCTGCCCCGGGCGATCAGCAGGACGGCCACCACCGCCCGCTGCCGCAGACCTCCCAGCCCGATCGGCCGCCCGCCCAGCTCGGCCCGGAGCGCGCCCAGCACCCCGAACCGCACAGTGTCGATGTCGTCCCGGCCCATGGGCCCCCCTCGCACAACTCGCGGAGATCGCGGAGATCGCATGCGAGGGTAACCCAGGGATGGCGGGGCAAAAAGGGGCGGCGGGACGATCATCCCGTGGGGGAGGCCTCGGCCGCGACCCGCGTCCGGACGGCGCCGCCACCCGCACGCGGCCGGAGCACTCGCGCCAGGACGCCCGGCGACAACAGCCGCTGCGGCGGGGCCTGCAGGTTGGCGACGCTCAGGAAGGCCCGGCCGACCACCGGGTCCGCCTCCGCCGCCACGTGGAGGCGGGCGAGGTAGCCGTTGAGAAGCCGCACCCGCAGGGAGCGCGGCCCCTCGATGGACGGGAACCGCAGATCGCCGCCGACCGACATGTCCCACGGCACGTCGATGATCCGCGCGGCGCGACTGAAGAAGCGGTGGGCCAGGCCGTCCGGCTCGCCGTCCGCCAGGCACTCGCGCAGGGCGACGGCCTCGCAGGCGGCCACGGTCATGCCCTGCCCGTAGGTGGGGTTGAACTGGCACAGGGCATCGCCGAACACCACATACCCCTCGGGGAAGCGGACGAGCCGCTCGTAGCGGCGCCGGATGCTCACCGGGATGCGCATCAGCCGTGGCGCCCCGAGCGGCTCCAGGCGCCGCAGGAGCCGGTGCAGATCGGGGACCGGGAGCCGGGCGGCGAACCCGTGGTACCCCTCCGGGTCGACGGGAGGGACGTCGTCGCCCATGCCGAACAGGGTGACGAGCCAGCGGTCGCCCTCCGCGCTGAGCGCGACCCCGCCTCTCGGGACGGACGTGCTGTGCCCCACGATGAGGGCGACGGCGTCGGTGTCGCCCGGCCGGCGCCGGTACTCACGCGAGACGTACACCAGCCCGGAGTCGACGCGCTCCTCCGGCGCCGGTTCGTACCCGAGCGCGCGCAGCCACTCCGTGCCCCGGTTGCCCCGGCCTGTGGCGTTCACCACGAGGTCGGCCGGCATGTCCTCGGGCCGGTGGCCGGGCCGCAGCAGGCGCACTCCCGTGACCGCGCCCTCCTCCGCGCCGTCGCGGCCGGCGATCGGACCGAGCACTTCCCACCCGTCGTGGATCGCCACGCCGGGAAGGGCCTCGACCCGGGACCGCAGGTACCGTTCGAGACTCGGCCGGCTCACCGACAGGCCGCGCAGCGGCGAGGGCGCCGGGCGCAGCAACCGGCCGTCGTTGTACCAGCGGACGTCATCCTGGATGTCGCAGGTGGTGGCGCCCGCCGCGACGAGGTCCGCGGTGAGGCGGGGGAACAGTTCTTCGAGGATCTCCCGGCCCCGGGACAGCAGCCCGTGCGCGTGGTGCCCCTGCGGCACGCCCCGCCGCGCGACCCCCTGTTCCGGCAGCGTGTCGCGGTCGATCACCGTGACCCGCTCGAACGTCTCGCTGAGGACCCGGGCGGCCAGCAGCCCGCCGATCCCGGCTCCGGCGACGACGGCGTGCCCCGCGGGGCGGTGGCCGATGTGCGTCATGGCGTTCTCACCCTCTCCTCGGCTCAGCCCCACTGGGACGGATCGCCCGTGACAGACCATTGGGACGGATCGCCCGTGACAGACCATTGGGACGGGTCGCCCGTGACGGACCACTGGGACGGGTCGCCCGTGACGGACGACCGGGACGGGCCGCCTGTGACGGACGGCTGCGAGAAGTCGTCCGCGACCGGCCATCGGGAGGGGGCGCCGCCGGCGGCGTGGGCGGCCGACGGTCCCGGGCCGGCCAGGATGAGCAGGGCGATCGCGGTCGCCGCCGCGGCGCTCGTCATTCGTTCGATCACGGTTCACCTCGTTGTCGGGCCGCCCTGACAGGACGGCGCTGCGCTCACGGCGACGAGCATGTGCGCGGCCACTTGGCAGCCGGTGGGAAAGCACTTGGACCACAGGCCGCACGGTCGATCGGCGTCCGGGGCCGGGATCGGCGTCCGGCGGCGGGGACCAGCGTTCGGCGGCCGGGATCGGCGTCCGGCGGCGGGGGGCAACGTCGGTGATGCGACAGGGAGCAGCGCCCCGGGGCCGGGACCAGGGTTCGGCGCGGGGATCATGTCCGAGGGCCGGGATCAGGGATCGACGGCGGAAGTCAGCGTCCGGCGGGCAGGAGGAGCGGCTGCGTCCGCGGGACGGGAGCGGGCCGCGGTCACCCGGGTCGGCGGCCGGCGATCAGCTCGGCCAGCAGGGCGTTCGCCTCCTGCCTGGACAGGGCGCGCCCGCGTGCCGCGTGCCGCTCGTACTCCTGCGGCGGCAGCGCCCCGCGTACGGCGGCGGCCTCGCGCGGCCCGTCCACCGGGTCCATCAGCTCCGGGGAGACGCCGGCCCGCTCGCCGATGGCCTCCACGGCGCCCATCAGCACGGCCGCCTCCTCGGCCCGTCCGGTGAGGACGAGGGCTCGGGCCGCGCTGTGCACCGTCACCAGCCAGAAGGAGATGTCACCGTAACGGTCCATCGCGGCGAGGACGTCCCCCGCGATGACCAGTGCCCGGGCGCCTTCCCCGCGGTCCGAGGCGGTCTTCATGTCGCACCAGGCGGCCCCGTCCGCGGCCCAGTCGTGACCGCTGGCGTGGGCGGCGGCGATCGCCTCCTGGAAGATCGCGTCGGCGCCCGGCAGGTCACCCAGCCCCCGGAGCACCATGCCCTGGACCATGAGCGTCTCGGCCTCCAGCCAGCCCTGGGCGCTGCGCCGGGCGATCTCGACGGCCGCGCGGGCGCCGGCCGCCGCGTCGATCGGCGCCCCGGCCAGCAGGCCCATGTATGCGGCGTAGGACGTCGCGCTCGCCTCGGTCACCGGGTCGCCGGCCTCGCGCGCCTCCTCGACGGCCGTACGGGCCGCCTGGTGGGCCTGTGCAGGCTGCCCGGCCAGGTAGCGCAGCGCGGCGACGGCGAACCTGGCACGCGCCCGGGTGCCCGCGCCGGCCCGCGGGGCTGCCGCGAAGGCCTCGGAAAGCCAGGTCAACCCTTCCGCGACGTGGCCCATGCGGAACCAGAACCAGAAGAGCGCGCCGCCCAGCCGCAGCGCGTAGTCGCCGTCGCCCGCCGCCAGCGCGGAGGCGAACGCGGCACGGAACTCGGGCTGGTCCCGTTCCAGCCCTTCCAGCAACGCCGCCCCCTGCGGGCCGCGCAGGTGGCGTTCCGCGCTCTCGGCGCGGGTGAGAGCCCAGGCGCGGTGCCGTTCGCGGGCCGCCGTCAGTTCGTCCGGGGACAGCGCGCCGAGGGCGTATCGGCGCAGGGTCTCCAGCAGCCGGTAGCGTCGTGGCGCCGTGCCCGGCTCGGCGGTGACCAGCGACTTGCGCACCAGCGCCGACAGCGGCGGCAGCACGGGAGTGACGCCCGCGACGGCGGCGGCCGTCTCAAGGTCGAAGCCGGCGTTGAGCACGCCGAGCCGGTGGAAGAGCAGGCGTTCGGCCGGCCGCAGGAGCTGGTCGCTCCAGGCGACCGTGCCGAGCAGGGTCCGATGGCGGTCCGGACGTCCGGACGACCCGCTCACCAGCAGGGTGAAGCGGTCTTCCAGGGCGTCGGCGATCTGGCCGATGGACAGCGTGCGGCACTGCGCGGCCGCGAGCTCGATGGCCAGGGGAATGCCGTCGAGCCCTTCGCACAGAGCGGCGATCCGTTCCCGTTCGCCAGGCCCGGGCGCCCACCCGGGCTGGGCGGCGCTCGCGCGGCGGACGAAGAGCTCCGCGGCGTCGGTCGCCGCGTGCAGCGGCGGCACCTCGTAGACGACCTCCCCCGTGATGCCCAGCGGTTCGCGGCTGGTGGCCAGGACCCGTACGGTGCCGCAGCGGGCCAGCAGGGTGTGGACGAGTATGGCCGTGGGCGCCAGCAGGTGCTCGCAGTTGTCCAGGACGATCAGCAGGTCGCGGCCCGCGAGCATCCCGGCCAGCTGGTCGGGGGACGAGGCGGCGGGCAGGCCCAGCGCGGCGGCGATGGTGACGGCGAGCAGTTCGGGCGCGTGCAGGCCGCCCATCTCCACCAGCCAGGGCCCGTCGGCGTCGGCGCGGGCGCGCGCGGCCTCCAGGGCCAGGCGGGTCTTGCCGACCCCGCCGGGGCCGGTGAGCGTGACCAGCCGGTGCCCGTCCAGCAGGCGGGCGACGGCCGTGAGGTCCTCGCCGCGCCCGACGAAGCTGGACAGCGCGAACGGCAGGTTCCCCGAAGGCGCCGCCCCGGCCCCGCCGCCGCTCCCCGTTGTTCTTGTCGGGGTCGTGGCCGGCGGCGGCGGAGAGGACGGACGTCCGGGCCGGACGGGCGCCGGGGTCAGCTCCGGGTCCTGGGCGAGGACGGCGGCCTCCAGTTCGCGCAGCCCGCGTCCGGGGTTGACGCCGAGTTCGTCGGCCAGCCGCCTGCGCACCGCGCGGAACGCGGCGAGCGCGTCCGCCTGCCGTCCGGACCGGTACAGGGCGAGGGCCAGCAGCTCCCAGCCGCGCTCTCGCAGCGGCTGCTCGGCGACCAGCGCCTCAAGTTCGCCGACGGCGGCGGCGTGCTGCCCCGACGCGATGACGGCGGCGAGCCGGTCCTCGTGCACCGCGGCCCGTAGGTCTTGCAGCCGGGTCGCGTCGGGCGCGGCGAAGCCGGCCTCGCCGAAGTCCGCGTAGGCGGGGCCCCGCCACAGCCGCAGGGCCTGTCCGAGCAGCTCCGCGGCGTGTTCCGGCTCGCCGCCCTCCAGAGCGCGCCGGCCTCGGACGGCCAGGTCGGTGAAGCGCTCGGCGTCGACCGCCGCCGGGGCCGCGCGGAGGGCGTACCCGGGTCCTTCGCGCACCAGCAACCGGGCCGGAGCGCCGGGCGCCCGCTCCGGCTCCAGTGCCCTGCGCAGATCGGCGATGTACCCGTGCAGCGTCGTCGGTGAGGGCGGCGTGGAGTGCTCCCACACCTCGGACAGGATCCGGTCGGCGGAGACGATGCGGCCCCGCGCGATCAGCAGCAGCGCCAGCACGGCCCGCTGACGGGGCCCGCCGAGCGCCGCCGGACGGCCGCCCACCTCGGCGCTGAGCGGCCCCAGCACCCCGAACCGCACGTCCTTGGCGACGCCCACCAGCAGTCCTCCCATGGCCCGCCGGCCCGCCGGCATCCTGAAAGCACCATGATCGCGCGCCCTCAGGCCGCGCGCACCTGCACAGAGCGCACCAAAACGACGGGCACCCGGACGGGATGCAGTTGGCACCGCGCGCACCCGGACCGAGCGCCGTCACCTCGCCGCGGGGTCGTGGGGCGCCGCGCGGCCCGGCGGCACAGGACGCCCCGTTCGGCGGCCGACGGTCTGCCCGCCTCAGAGGCCGAGGGTCTCCCTGCGCAGGTGCGTCTTGAGGATCTTGCCGCCCGGGTTGCGGGGCAGCTCGGTGTCGCGGAACCAGAAACGCACCGGGATTTTGAACGGCGCGAGCACTCCGGTCAGGAACTCCCGCAGCTCTTCGGCGGTGGCGGACATGCCCGGCTTCGGCCGTACGACCGCGCCGACCTGCTCGCCCAGCTCGTCGTCCGGGATGCCGATCACGGCGGCGTCGTCCACGGCCGGGTGCTCGAACAGGGCCGCCTCGACCTCGGCGCAGTAGACGTTCTCGCCGCCCCGGATGACCATGTCCTTGGCCCGGTCGACGATGTAGACGAAGCCCTCCTCGTCCACCCGCGCCAGGTCGCCGGTGTGCAGCCAGCCGTTCACGAAGGTCTGCGCGGTGGCGTCGGGCCGGTTCCAGTAGCCGGCGATCACGTTCGGGCCGCGCATGCACAGCTCGCCGACCTCGCCGACCGGCAGCTCGTTGCCGAGCGGGTCGGAGACGCGCACGTCGCACACGGCCAGGGGCAGCCCGATGCTGTCCGGTTTGGCGAGGTAGGTGGGGCCGCTGTTGTAGATGGCCAGCGCGGTGGTCTCGGTCATCCCGTACCCGTTGGAGGCCTGCCGCTGCGGGAGCTGGTCGCCGATGCGCTCCAGCAGCTTGGGCGGCGCCGGCGCGCCGCCGTAGCTGATGCCGCCGAGGCTGGAGATGTCGTACTTGCCGAAGTCGGGGTGCGACAGCAGTTGCCAGGCGTTCGTGGGGACGCCCGTCATGATCGTGACCTTCTCGCGCTCGATGAGCTGGAGCGCCTGCCCGGGGTCCCACTTGTACATCAGCACCAGGCCGCCGCCGGTGAACATGGTCGCCGTCATGACCGCGAAGCAGCCGGTGACGTGGAACAGCGGCACCGTGAGCAGCGTGATCCGCCGGGTGCCCACGGCGGTCGAGGGGTCCTTGCCCGCCATGGCGATGCTGCGCAGCAGCGCGTAGGCGACGGTCATCGGCGACTGGGCGGCGTTGCGGTGGGTGCCGAGCGCGCCCTTGGGGCTGCCGGTCGTCCCGGAGGTGTAGAAGATGGTGGCGGGGTCCTCGGGGTCCAGCTCGACGGGGGGCAGGGTGACATCGGCCCGCACCTCGCCGAGGACGTCGCCGAACGCGCGGGCCCCCGGCGGAAGGTCCCCCGTGGCGCGCGTGACGATCATGGGGACGTCGCTGTGGCGCAGCCGCTCGGCCCGCTCGCCGTCGGCGACGAGCACCTTGGCCCCCGAGTCCGACAGGCCGTACTCCAGCTCGGGCGTGGTCCACCAGGCGTTCAGCGGCACGGCTATCGCCCCGAGGGCGAGGGCCGCCGAGAACGCGATCGACCACTCGGGGTAGTTGCGCATCGCGATGGCGACCCGGTCTCCCTTGGTCACGCCGTAGTCCTCGGCCAGCCGGCCCGCCAGCGTGGCGGCCCTGCGGTAGTGCTCCTCGTAGCTGATGCGCTCGTCCTCGTAGACGAGAAAGATCGCCTCGCCGTGGAAACGGCTGTTCTCCAGCAGGGCGCGGAAGGTCGTGGGGGCGTGCTTCCAGGTCCGGAGCTTGGACCCGCGTATCTCGACCTCCTCCATCTCGAAGAGCTGGCCGGGTCCGGTGAGCTGTGCCTGGACCTGGTCATGGGTGACAGTCATGCGCGGATACTCCCGGGGGTGAGTAGCTGCCGTTGTGGAAGGTGACGATACCGACCGGTAGGTACGGAGAACAGGGGTCGAGCTCACGCCGCCGATGTGGCATTGTTGGTTTGCATGACGATGCTGAGACGTGCATAATCTTTCTCTGTAAAGTCATGAGGCCGAGTGCATGTTCATGCGAGGTGAGTCGATGAAAGCGGCGGTCGCCGGAGCCAGCGGCTACGCCGGGGGCGAGCTGCTGCGCCTCCTCCAAGCCCATCCCGCGTTCGAGATCGGCGCGCTGACCGCCGGGTCCAGCGCGGGCGGCACGCTGGGCGCCCACCAGCCGCACCTTCCCGCGCTCGCCGATCGCGTCCTTCGCGAGACGACGGCCGAGACGCTCGAAGGCCACGACGTCGTCTTCCTCGCCTTGCCGCACGGCAGGTCCGCCGCCATCGCCGCGCAGCTCGGCCAAGACACCCTGGTCGTCGACTGCGGCGCCGACTTCCGGCTGGACGACCCCGCCGAGTGGGCCCATTTCTACGGCGGCGAGCACGCGGGCACCTGGCCCTACGGCCTGCCCGAGCTGCCCGGCCAGCGTGAGCTGCTGCGCGGCGCCCGGCGCGTCGCCGTCCCGGGCTGCTACCCGACCTCGGCCACCTTGGCCCTGTTCCCGGCCTTCGCCGCCGGCCTCGCCGAGCCGGACGTCGTGGTCGTCGCCGCCAGCGGCACCTCCGGCGCCGGGCGGTCGCCCAAGCCGAGCCTGCTCGGCAGCGAGGTCATGGGCTCGGCCAGCACCTACAACGTCGGCGGCGTCCACCGCCACACCCCCGAGATGGAACAGAACCTCTCGAAGGTGGCGGGAGCGCCGGTGAAGGTCTCCTTCACCCCCATGCTGGTCCCGATGAGCCGCGGCATCCTCGCCACCTGCACCGCGCCCGCCGTGCCCGGCCTGACCGCCGCCGCGCTGCGCGAGGCCTACGCTGCGGCGGTGAAGGACGAGCCGTTCCTGCGCCTGCTGCCCGAGGGCGCCTGGCCCGCGACGGCCATGACCCTCGGCGCCAACACCGCCGCGCTGCAGGTCACCCTCGACGAGCGGTCCGGGCGCGTGGTCGCCGTCGTCGCCATCGACAACCTGACCAAGGGCACCGCGGGCGGGGCCGTCCAAAGCGCCAACCTCGCCCTCGGCCTGGCAGAAGAACTCGGCCTTCCCGTCAATGGAGTAGCCCCGTGAGCGAGCGCAGCGAGAAGACACCGGCCACCCTGGTCCAGGCGGGGGAGGGGCGGTCATGAGCGTCACCGCGCCCCTCGGCTTCCGCGCGGCCGGCGTCGCGGCGGGCCTGAAGTCCAAAGGCGCCCGCGACCTGGCGCTGATCGTCAACGACGGTCCCTCGCGGGCCGCCGCCGGCGTCTTCACCCGCAACCGCGTCAAGGCCGCCCCCGTGCTGTGGACCGAGCAGGTGCTCACCGGCGGCCGCGTCAAGGCGGTCGTCCTGAACTCCGGCGGCGCCAACGCCTGCACCGGCCCCGGCGGCTTCCAGGACACCCACGCCACCGCCGAGAAGGTCGCGGGCGTCATCGGCGACTCGGCCGGCGAGGTCGCCGTCTGCTCCACCGGGCTGATCGGCGAGCGCCTGCCCATGGACGCTCTGCTGGCCGGGGTCGACGACGCGGCGGCGCAGCTGTCCCGGGACGGCGGCCTGGCCGCGGCCGACGCCATCCGCACCACCGACACCGTCACCAAGATCGCCTTCCGCAGGGGCGAAGGCTACATGGTGGGCGGCATGGCCAAGGGCGCGGGCATGCTCGCCCCGGCCATGGCCACCATGCTCAGCGTCATCACCACCGACGCCGACGTGCCGGCCGCCGAGCTCGACAGGGTGCTCCGCAGGGCCGTCGGCGTCACCTTCGACCGGCTCGACACCGACGGCTGCATGTCGACCAACGACACCGTGCTGCTGCTCTCCAGCGGCGCCGCAGGCGTCACCCCCGACCTCGCCGAGTTCGAGAAGAAGATCACCGAGGTGTGCGCCGACCTGGCCAGGCAGCTGCTCGTCGACGCCGAGGGCGCGACCAAGGCCATCGCGATCGAGGTCGTCGGCGCCGCCCACGAGGACGACGCCGTGACCGTCGGCAGGGCGGTGGCCAGGTCCAACCTGTTCAAGTGCGCCATCCACGGCGAAGACCCCAACTGGGGCCGCGTCTTGTCGGCCGTCGGCACCACCGACGCCGTGTTCGAGCCCGACCGGCTCAACGTCGCGATCAACGGCATCTGGATCTGCTGGGGCGGCGCCGCGGGCGACGACCGCGCCAAGGTCGACCTGCGCCCGAGGGACGTGACCATCACCATCGACCTGTCGGCCGGGCCGCACACGGCCACCGTCCACACCACCGACCTGACCGCCGAGTACGTCCACGAGAACTCGGCGTACTCCACATGAGCGCCCCCACTCCCGATCTCGCGGCCGATCTCGGGGCCGATCTCGGGCCGCACGCCAAGGCCGCCGTCCTCATCGAGGCGCTGCCCTGGCTTGAGCGCTTCCGCGGCCAGACCGTCGTGGTCAAGTACGGCGGCAACGCCATGACCGACGAGGCGCTGCGCCGCGGCTTCGCCGACGACATGGTGTTCCTGCTCCACGCGGGCCTGCGCCCGGTCGTCGTGCACGGCGGCGGGCCGCAGATCAACGCCCACCTCGACCGCCTCGGCATCGAGACCGGCTTCACCGCCGGGCTGCGGGTCACCACTCCCGAGGCCATGCAGGTCGTGCGCATGGTGCTGGTCGGCCAGGTCAACCGCGACGTCGTCGGCCTGATCAACCGTCACGGGCCGTTCGCCATCGGCATGTCGGGCGAGGACGCCCATCTGTTCACCGCCGAGCGCAAGCACGCCGAGGTGAACGGCGAGAAGGTCGACATCGGGCAGGTCGGCGAGATCGTCAAGGTGGAGGCAGGGGCCGTCCGGGCGCTGCTCGACGACGGCCGCATCCCCGTCGTCTCCTCCATCGCCCGCGGCGAGGACGGCGAGATCTACAACGTCAACGCCGACACCGCGGCGGCGGCGCTCGCCGTGGCGCTGAACGCCGGCAAGCTCGTCGTCCTCACCGACGTCGAGGGCCTGTACGCCGACTGGCCGCCCTCCGGCGACGGAGCCGGCTCCGGCGCCAAGGTGATCAGCCGGTTGACGGCCGGCGAGCTGGCCGGGCTGCTGCCCGGCCTGTCCAGCGGCATGGTGCCCAAGATGGAGGCATGCCTCACCGCCGTCAACGGAGGCGTGCCGCAGGCCCACGTCCTGGACGGGCGAGTGCCCAACTCGGTGCTGCTGGAGATCTTCACGGACGAGGGGATAGGGACCATGGTGCTGCCCGAGGAGGAGTCATGAACCGGCTCAGCGCGGCCGGCGAGCCCGGCCACGGCGGAGGCGACCTGCTGGACGCCGGCGCGGCCTCGCTCACCGAGCGTTTCGCGGCCGCCTTCATGCCCAACTACGGGGTGCCGCCGGCCGTCCTGGTGCGCGGCGAAGGCTGCCACGTCTGGGACGCCGACGGCAGGCGCTACCTCGACCTGATCGCCGGCATCGCGGTCAGCTCGCTCGGCCACGGCCACCCCGCCCTGGCGCGCGCCGTCTCGTCGCAGGCCGCCGCGCTCGCCCACAGCTCCAACCTGTTCATCAACGAGCCCGAGGTGCTGCTCGCCGAGCGCCTGCTGAGCCTGCTGAAGGTCCCCGGCCGCGTCTTCCTGGCCAACTCCGGCACCGAGGCCAACGAGGCCGCGCTCAAGCTGGCCGTCAAGTACGCGAAGACCACCGGCAGGACGTACTACGTCGCCGCCGAGAACGGCTTCCACGGCCGCACGCTCGGCGCGCTGTCGCTGACCGGCAAGGCCTCCATCCGCGACCAGTTCGGGCCGTTCCCGATCGACGTGCGCTTCGTCCCCTACGGCGACGCCGACGCCCTCAAACAGGCCGTCACGCAAGACTGCGCCGCGGTCTTCCTGGAGCCGACGCAGGGCGAGGCCGGCGTCGTGCCGCCGCCCGACGGCTACTTCACCGCCGCCAGGCAGATCTGCGACGCCACCGGCGCCCTGCTGGTGCTGGACGAGATCCAGTCGGCGATCGGCCGCACCGGCCACTGGTTCGCCCACCAGCACGACGGCATCGTCCCCGACGTGCTCACCCTGGCCAAGGGCCTCGGCGGCGGCATGCCGATCGGCGCCTGCGTCGGCTTCGGCGAGGTCGGCACGATCTTCGCCAAGGGAGACCACGGCTCCACCTTCGGCGGGAACCCGGTGTCGGCCGCCGCCGCGCTCGCCGTCCTCGGCACCATCGAACGCGACGGGCTGCTCGCCCACGTCCGCGAGGCCGGCGACCACCTGGCGCAGGGCATCGCGGCCGTCGGCCACCCGCTGCTGGCCGGCGTGCGCGGCCGCGGGCTGTGGCTGGCCGCCGTCCTCACCGGCGACCGCGCCGCCGACGTCCAGGCCGCCGCCCAGCGGGCCGGTTTCCTGGTCAACGCCGTGCAGCCCGACGCCGTCCGGCTCGCGCCGCCCCTGGTGATCACCATCGAACAGATCGACTCCTTCCTCGCCGCCCTCCCGGCGATCCTCTCGGAGGTGGCCGGATGAGCGGCGTGATCCAGCAGACCGGGTCCGGCGGCGCGGCCGACGTGCGCGGCGGCGGCCCGACGGCCGTCCGCCACTTCCTGCGGGACGACGACCTCAGCCCGGCCGAGCAGGCCGAGGTGCTCGACCTGGCCGAGGCGATGAAGAAGGACCGCTACGGCCACCGCCCGTTCGAAGGCCCGAAGACCGTCGCGGTGCTGTTCGACAAGCACTCCACCCGCACCCGCGTCTCCTTCGCCGTCGGCATCGCCGAGCTGGGCGGCCAGCCGCTGGTCATCGACACCGCCGGCTCCCAGATGGGCCGGGGCGAGCCGGTCGAGGACACCGCCCGCGTCCTGTCACGCCTGGCCGCCGCGATCGTGTGGCGCACCTTCGGCCAAGAGCGCGTCGAGGCGATGGCCGCGGCGTCCGCCGTCCCGGTCGTCAACGCGCTGACCGACGAGTTCCACCCCTGCCAGGTGCTGGCCGACCTGCTCACCGTGCGCGAGCGCCGTGGCGTGCCGGCCGGGCAGACGCTGGCGTACTTCGGCGACGGCGCCAACAACATGGCCCACTCCTACCTGCTCGGCGGCGCCACCGCCGGCATGCACGTCCGCGTCGCCGCCCCGGCGACCCACCAGCCGGACGCCGCCGTCCTCGCCCGCGCCGCCGAGATCGCCGCCACCACGGGCGGCTCGGTCGCCGCGCTGACCGACGCCGCCGCGGCCGCCGACGGCGCGCACGTCCTCGCCACCGACACCTGGGTGTCGATGGGCCAGGACGGCAAGGAAGAACGGGTCGCCGCGCTCACGCCGTACCAGATCAACGCGGAGCTGCTCGCCCTGGCCGCCCCCGGCGCGGTCGTGCTGCACTGCCTGCCCGCCTACCGCGGTCTGGAGATCACCGCGGAGGTGATGGACGGCCCGCAGAGCGCGGTGTGGGACGAGGCGGAGAACCGCCTGCACGCCCAGAAGGCCCTGCTCCAGTGGCTGGTGACCCGATGACCATCCCGCTGACCAAGGCCGGCAGACTCGCCAAGATCGCCGAACTCGTCAAGCGCCACCAGGTCCGCTCACAGCCCGAGCTGGCCAGGCTGCTGGCGGAGAGCGGGGTCGAGGTCACCCAGGCGACGCTGTCGCGCGACCTGGACGAGCTCGGCGCGCTCAAGCTGCGGGCCGACGACGGCTCGCTGGTGTACGCGCTGCCGGGCGAGGGCGGAGGGCGCATCCCGCTGACCCGCACCGGTGCCGGAGGCGAGACCCCGGCGGCCCGCCTGCGGCGCGTGGCGGAAGAGCTGCTGGTCTCGGCCGAGGCCTCGGCGAACCTCGTGATCGTGCGCACGCCCCCCGGCGCCGCGCAGTTCCTCGCCTCGGCCCTCGACCACGCCGACTGGGAGTCCATCCTCGGCACGGTCGCCGGCGACGACACCATCCTGGTGATCAGCCGCGACCCGGCGGGCGGCGCCCTTCTGGTGGAGTCCCTGCTCAAGCTGACCGAGCGACGTAGCCAGCCCGCGTGAGGCGGGCCCGCCGCACCGGTCCGGCCACGCCGGGCATCCCGAACAAGCCAATGCACGCGTTCCTCTCCAGGAGAGCAGATATATGACCGACAGGGCGATACTCGCCTGCTCGGGCGGCCTCGGCGCCTTCGTCGCCTTCGGCCGGTCCCTGGCGAACGGCTTCGTCCGGCCGTGGCGCCTCCCGTCCAAGATCGCCGCCGCGCGGGACGGCCGTCCCGGCTGACGGACGGCGTTTTGGGTTAGGGTCGCGGATTGAGCTTATGGATCTCGGGAAGAGGAGAACGGTGGCTGAGGGTGGCAAGCCCATGCGGCTGTGGGGTGGCAGGTTCGAGGGCGGTCCGGCGGACGCGCTGACGCGGCTGTCGGTGAGCGTGCAGTTCGACTGGCGGCTCGCGCCGTACGACCTGATGGCGTCGCGGGCGCACGCCCGCGTGCTCCACCGCGCGGGGCTGCTGAGCGAGACAGAGCTCGAGCGCATGATCGGAGCGCTGGACGACCTCGAAGAGGCCTGCAAGTCGGGCGAGTTCCGGCCCACCGTGGCCGACGAGGACGTCCACACCGCGCTCGAGCGCGGGTTGCTGGAACATCTCGGGTCGCTCGGCGGCAAGCTGCGCGCCGGGCGCAGCCGCAACGACCAGATCGCCACCGACCTGCGCCTCTACCTGCGCGACAACGTGCGCAACATCGTCTCGCGGCTGGTCGAGCTGGAGACCGCGCTGATCAGCCAGGCCGAGGAGCACGCGGCCACCGCCGCGCCCGGCATGACCCACCTGCAGCACGCCCAGCCGGTGTCGTTCGGCCACCAGCTGCTCGCCCACGTCCACGCGATCGCCCGCGACGTCGACCGGCTGCGCGACTGGGACAGGCGCGCCGCCGTCTCACCGCTCGGCGCGGGCGCGCTCGCCGGGTCCTCGCTGCCCCTGGACCCACAGGCCGTCGCCCAGGAGCTCGGCTTCGACTCCGCGGCGCCCAACTCCATGGACGCCGTCGCCGACCGCGACTTCGCCGCCGAGTTCCTGTTCTGCGCGGCCCTGATCGGCGTCCACCTGTCGCGCCTGGGCGAAGAGATCGTCCTGTGGGCCTCCCAGGAGTTCCACTGGATCGAGATGGACGACGCCTACTCCACCGGCTCGTCGATCATGCCGCAGAAGAAGAACCCGGACGTCGCCGAACTGGCCCGCGGCAAGTCGGGCCGGCTCATCGGCAACCTGATGTCCCTGCTCACCACCCTCAAGGGCCTGCCGCTCACCTACAACCGCGACCTGCAGGAGGACAAGGAGCCGGTCTTCGACGCCGTCGACACCCTGCTGCTCGTGCTGCCCGCGGTCTCCGGCCTGGTCTCCACCATGCGGGTCAACACCGCGCGCCTGTCGTCCTCGGCGCCCGACGGCTTCGCCCTGGCCACCGACCTTGCCGAACTGCTGGTGCGCAAGGGGGTGCCCTTCCGCGACGCCCACGAGGCGGTCGGCCACCTGGTGGTGTGGTGCCAGGTCAACGACACCACCTTCGAGCACCTCACCGAGGAGGACCTGGTCAAGATCTCCCCGCACTTCACCGCCCCCGCGGCCGACGGCTCCGATGTGCCCGGCCCGCTGGAGGTGCTGAACGTCCAGGGCGCGCTCGCCTCCCGCAAGGCGTACGGCGGCACCGCCCCTGACCGGGTGCGCGACCAGATCGCCGCGCTCCGCGAGACCGTCGACGGCCAGGCGGCGTGGGCGAGCGGATCCTAGGGCGAGAGCGCTCCGAAGCGGGCGAGCGGGTCTCGGAGCGAGAGCCGTCGCGGGCGGATGAGCCGATTCCGAAGCCGTCGCAGGGTGAAGGCGTCCTCGGCCAGGACGCGCACGGTACGTCCGGGCGTGTCCTGGACCGCGGCTTCTTCGACCGGCCCGCGGCCGAGGTCGCGCCCGACCTGCTCGGACGCGTCCTCGTGCACGGGCCGGTGGCCGTGCGCCTCACCGAGGTCGAGGCGTACGGCCCGCCCGGATCCGACCCCGCCTCCCACACCTACCGGGGACGCACCCCGCGCAACGCCGTCATGTTCGGCCCGCCCGGCCACCTGTACGTGTACTTCACCTACGGCATGCACTACTGCGCCAACTTCGTCTGCCTGCCCGAAGGCATGGGCTCCGGGGTGCTCCTGCGCGCGGGCGAGGTGGTGCGCGGCGTCGAGACCGCCCGCACCCGCCGTCACCGGCCCAGCACCGCGGCGCCGCTCACCGGCCCGGGCCGGGCCGTCCCCGGGCGCGACCTCGCCCGCGGACCCGCCCGGCTCGCCGTCGCGCTCGGCATCGGACGCGAGCACAACGGCGCCGACTGCTGCCCGGCCTCCGGCGCCCCCGCCGGCCCTGACGGGCTGCGGGTGCTGGAGGGCGAGCCCGCCGACCCGGCGTCGATCCGCTCCGGCCCGCGCACCGGAGTGTCGTCCGCCGCCGACACGCCGTGGCGGTTCTGGATCGACGGCGACCCCACCGTCTCGCCCTACCGCAAGCACGTGCCCAGAACCCGGCCGAGCTGATCGCCCGGCCCGTCCCGCATCCTGGCCTTTCGAGTGGCGCGGTGGTGCGGTGATCGGGCAGGCTGTAGCCAAGGCGGAAGCCCGACATTCATCCCATTCAGCGAACGACTATGAAGGCCAGGATCGTGACCGACATCCTCGATGACCTTGCGTGGCGCGGCCTGATCGCGCAGTCCACCGACATCGACGCCCTGCGGGGCGCGATGAGCGAGGGTCCGATCACGGTCTATTGCGGGTTCGACCCCACCGCACCGTCACTGCACGTCGGCAACCTCGTCCCGCTGCTCACGCTCACGCGCATCCAGCGGGCGGGCCACCGCGCCATCGGGCTGGTCGGCGGCGCCACCGGCCTCATCGGCGACCCCAGCGGCAAGAGCGAGGAGCGCTCGCTCAACTCCACCGACGTGGTCGCCGAGTGGGTGCGGCGCATCCGCGTCCAGGTCGAGAAGTTCATCGACTTCTCCGACCCGTCCGCGGCGGTGCTGGTCAGCAACCTCGACTGGACGGCGGGCCTGTCGGCGATCGACTTCCTGCGGGACGTGGGCAAGCACTTCCCGGTCAATCGCATGCTCGCCCGCGAGTCGGTCTCGGCCCGGCTGGCGGGGGAGGGGCTGAGCTACACCGAGTTCAGCTACCAGATCCTGCAGGCCAACGACTACCTGGAGTTGCACCGCCGGTTCGGCTGCACGCTGCAGATCGGCGGCAGCGACCAGTGGGGCAACATCACCGCCGGCTGTGACCTGATCAGGCGCGTCCAGGGCGCCCACGTGCACGCGCTCACGGTGCCGCTCATCACCAAGGCCGACGGCACCAAGTTCGGCAAGACGGCCGGCGGGGCCGTCTGGCTCGACCCCGAGCTGACCTCGCCGTACGCGTTCTACCAGTTCTGGCTCAACTCCGACGACCGCGACGTGGTGAAGTTCCTCAAGATCTTCAGCTTCCGCTCCAGGGACGAGATCGAGGCGCTGGAGAAGAGCGCGTCGGAGCGTCCTGCGGCGCGCGAGGCGCAGCGGGCGCTGGCGGAGGAGTTCACCACGCTGCTGCACGGCGCCGACGAGTGCGCCGCCGTCATCGCCGCCTCCGGCGCCCTGTTCGGCCAGGGCTCCCTGCAGGAGCTGCCCGAACGGACGCTCGCCTCGGCGCTCGCCGAGGTCCCGCGGGTCACCGTTCCGGCGCTCGGGGCCTCCTACGTCGACCTGATGGCCGACAGCGGTCTCGTCGAGAGCAAGTCGGCCGCGCGGCGCTCGGTCAAGGAGGGCGGGGCCTACCTCAACAACGTGCGCGTCACGGACGAGGCGTACGTCCCGTCCACCGACGATCTGCTGCACGGTCGCTTCCTGGTGCTCCGCCGGGGCAAGCGCTCCGTGGGCGGCGTCGAGGTGGCCGCCGGCTAGGGCATTGTCCCTCTCCGGCTTCCGGCCCCCGGCAGGCATCGCGCCCGCCGGGGGCCGCTGTGATCGGTAACAGTCTTGTAGCGGATACGTGAGAATTTTCGCGATCCTTGGGATGAGCTGGGCCATCACTCCCGCAAGCGATTTGACGGACCCACCGACGCCGCTTAATGTTCTGTCTCGCCCCAGGGAACGGCGGGCCGCCGCAGAGGCGCCTGGCTCCCGGGCATCCCGAACGACACGCTCTCGGAACCCCGTCTCGACGGAGGGTCCGGTGTTGACTGTCGCCCAGTGCGAGATCAAGTCGAACCTCTCAAACGGTTCGATTCGACTCGGAGTGGGCGATGGAGTAAGTTAGACGGGTTGCCTCGGCGACGGGGCGAAATTTTAGCAGTTTTGAGCGGTTTGCGGCAGATCGGTTGATTTGACGGGGATCGTCCGAAACTGGTAAAGTTTAAGAACACGAGATGAACGCCCCGGACGGGGTCGGGCCCTGTTGGTCTGGTTTCCGGTTGGTGTACGCGTCCGTTTCTTGAGAACTCAACAGTGTGTTAAAAGCCAGTGCATGAATATGCATTACTCCCGTCTTCCATGCCCCTTTGGTTGTGGGTGTGGGGATGGTTTTCCTTTGGTTGGCATCCTGCATGTTGTGTGCGGGGTGTCTGCCGGGATGGTTCTTCAGACATTGTTTGG